>JAIXVE010000135.1 GCA_027483175.1 Verrucomicrobiaceae bacterium
GGCCCCGCATGGTCCGGCGGCCAGGGCACCATCTTCAATGACGGCCACGACGCCTTCTCCCTCCCCATGGCCACGCTCTCCCGCGAGCGCCGCCGCGAATTCGTCGTCGGCAACGCCTTCTTCAACGAAAACTGGGTCGCCGCTCCCGCCTCCACCGAAGCCCGCGACGGTCTCGGCCCGCTCTTCCACGCCCGCTCCTGCTCCGGCTGCCACACCAAGGACGGCCGCGGCGCCCCTCCCGCCAACCCCGAAGACATCCTAACCGGTCTCCTCGTCCGCCTCAGCATTCCCGGCGCAGGCCCGCACGGCGAACCACTCCCCCACCCAGTCTACGGCCACCAACTCGCCCCTCGCGCCCTCCCCGGCGCCCACCCGGAAGCCGTCGCCTCCATCGTCTGGGAATCCTCCACGTTCTCCTACCCTGACAATTCCTCCGTCTCCCTACGCAAACCCAGGCTCTCCCTCTCCAACTGGCACGACGGCCCGCCCGGCCCCGACCTCCTCACCAGTCTCCGCCTCGCCCCCGCCATCCACGGCAGCGGGCTCCTCGAAGCCATCCCCGTCTCCTCCCTCGAAGCCCTCGCCGACCCTGACGACCGCAACAGCGACGGCATCTCCGGCCGTCTCAATCAGGTCTGGAACCCTGACACCAATTCCATGTCCCCAGGCCGCTTCGGCTGGAAAGCCAATCAGCCATCCCTCCGCGCCCAGACCGCCGGAGCCTTCCTCGGCGACATCGGCCTAACCTCCCCGCCCGCCCCAACCGAAGCCCTCTCCCCCCCGCAACTCCTCCGCTTCTCCGCCTTCCCCTCCGGCGGAAACCCCGAAATCAGCCCACGCATCTTCGACCGCGTCCTCCTCTACGTCCAAACCCTCGCCGTCCCCGCGCGCCGCAATCTCTCCAACCCCGTCGTCCAGCAAGGCGAGGCCCTCTTCAAGAAACTCAACTGCGCCGCCTGCCACCTCCCGGACATCTCCACCGACTCCTCCCACCCGGTCCCCGAACTCCGCAACCAGTCCATCCACCCCTACTCGGACCTCCTCCTGCACGACATGGGCCCCGACCTCGCCGACGGCCGTCCCGACTGGGCCGCCTCAGGCCTCGAATGGCGCACGCCTCCGCTCTGGGGCCTCGGTCTCAACAAGGCCGTCAACGGCAACACGTTCTACCTCCACGACGGCCGCGCCCGTTCCCCAGAAGAAGCCATCCTCTGGCACGGCGGCGAAGGCTCCGCCTCACGCGACGCCTTCTCCCGTCTCCCCGCCCCAGACCGCGCCGCCCTCCTCGCCTTCCTCGACTCGCTCTGACCTCTCCACGCCCTTGCCCGGCACCGCCCCCGCTCCCAAGGTCGTCCCCGCCCTCCCGCACCGGACGCCTCCCATGCACATCCTCGCCTTCGAAACTTCCTCCCCGCGCGGCACCATCGCCCTCTGGAGCGACTGCGGCCAGGGCCTCATGGAAGACTTCCAATCCGACCGCTCCCACAACTCTCTCCTCTTCCCCCCGCTCGCCCGCCTCCTCCCCAACGCCACCGGACTCGAACTCGTCGCCGCCGGCACCGGCCCAGGCAGCTACACCGGGGTCCGCGTTGGTCTCTCCGCCGCCCTCGGCATCGCCATGGCTCGCAACGTACCCGTCGTCGGCATCCCTTCCATCACCGCCCTCGTCCACGCCGCCGCAGAAGAACGCTACGCCGTCTGCGGCGACGCCCGCCGCGGCTCATGGTGGTTCGCTGAAATCGAACGCGGCCGTCTCGCCGCACAGCCCACCCTCGGCTCCGCCTCCGAAATCGCCGCCCTCACCGCCGCCACCTCCCGCCGCATCTACACCACCGACCCCGCTTCACCTCCTTTCTGCGAAGCCACCCCCTCATGGCCCCGCGCCGACCTCATCGCCCTCCGCGCCGCCAGCCTCACCGAACAGGAACTCGCCCGCCTCGCCGCCATCCCCCCGGAACCCATCTACCTCCACGCCCCTTTCATCACTCAGTCCAAACAACCTGTCTTCCTCCCACCTCCCTGATTCCTCTCTTTCCAGCTTGTGACCTCCCCGCACCCATAGAAAGAAACAAGCCCTCCCGCCCATAACCCGCCCACGGCCCCCGCAGCGCCCTCGGCCCTCGCTCTCCGATGATCCTTTCCAAAGAAATCCAACGCCGGCGCACCTTCGCCATCATCTCCCACCCCGACGCAGGGAAAACCACGCTCACCGAAAAATTCCTCCTCTTCGGCGGTGCCCTCAACCTCGCAGGCTCAGTCACCGCTCGCAAAAATCAGCGCTCCACCGCCTCCGACTGGATGGAAATGGAAAAACAACGCGGCATCTCCATCAGCTCCACCGTCCTCCAGTTCGAGTACGGCGGCTGCGTCATCAATCTCCTCGATACCCCCGGCCACCGCGACTTCTCCGAAGACACCTACCGCGTCCTCACCGCCGTCGACGCCGCCGTCATGGTCATCGACGCCGGTAAAGGCATCGAAAGCCAGACCCGCAAGCTCTTCGAGGTCTGCCGCCGCCGCGGCGTCCCCATCTTCACGTTCATGAATAAACTCGATCGCCCAGCCCGCGATCCCCTCGCCCTCATGGACGAGCTCGAAAGCGTCCTCGGCATCGCCGCCTGCGCCATGAACTGGCCCCTCGGCATGGGCACCCACTTCCGCGGGGTCTTCGACCGCCGCTCCTCCTCCGTCCATCTCTTCGAACGCACCGCCGGCGGTGCCTACCGCGTCCCCCAACAGGTCGGCGGTATCTCCGATTCCTTCGTCGCCCAGAACGTCGAACCCTCAGACCTCGCCGCCGCCATCGACCAGCTCGAAATGCTCGACGTCGCCGGCGAATCCTACGACCACGCCCGCGTCGCCCGCGGCGAGGTCACTCCCGTCTTCTTCGGCTCCGCTGCTAACAACTTCGGCGTCCAGCTCCTCCTCGACGCCTTCCTCGAAATGGCCCCACCCCCCGGCCCGCGGCTCTCCCTCGGCACGCCCATCCCGCCTGACGACCCCTCATTCTCCGCCTTCGTCTTCAAAATCCAGGCCAACATGGATCCCCGCCACCGCGACCGGATCTACTTCCTCCGCATCGTCTCCGGAAAATTCGAACGCGACATGTCCGTCGTCAATACCCGCACTAACCAGAAGCTCCGCCTCGCCAACTCCCAGCGGCTCTTCGGCCGCGACCGCGAAACCGTCGACGAAGCCTGCGCCGGTGACGTCGTCGGCGTCGTCGGCAACTTCCCCCTCGCCATCGGCGATACCCTATCCGAAACCCCCGGCCGCCGCTTCGCCGAACTCCCGCGCTTCGCCCCCGAATGCTTCGCATGGCTCCACTCCTCAGCCATCTCCCACGCCAAACGCTTCCGCGAAGGCCTCGACCAGCTCCTCGAAGAAGGCGTCGTCCAGCACTTCAGCCAGCCTAACGCCGCTCGCCGCGTCCCCCTCCTCGGTGCCGTCGGCCCTCTCCAGTTCGAAGTCGTTCAGCACCGGCTCCTCTCCGAATACAACGCCGAATCCCGTCTCGAATCCGCCCCCTGGTCCCACATCCGCTGGCTCCAGCACAAAAACGGCTCCCCCGTCACCGAATCCTCCATCAACCACACCAGCGACGCCGTCTTCGCCATCGACGCCGCCGACCGACCCGTCATCCTCCTCAGCTCGGAATGGCCCCTCCGCTTCTTCAGCGAACGCAACCCAGACCTCGAAATCCTCGACTCCCCACCCGCCCTCTAACACCCAACCGCCTCGCCACAAGCCCTCCGCTTCCCCGCCTCCCCCCGGATCATCTGCGCCAATCCGCGAAATCTGCGGTTCTCCGGGTGTCCCAACGGGACACCGTATACCAGCCCAGAGCACCGCTCTGGGTACACCATGCCCCAACCCGGCGTTCTGTAGGAACGCCGTATACCAACCCAGAGCATCGCTCTGGGTCCGCCACCAACCCCACCATCCGCGTTCCGTCAGAACGCATCGGCTTCGCCCCTCCGCATCTCCGCACGAACCCCTCTCCCCACAAGCCCACCTCCACCCTTCTCCACTTCTCACTTCTCACTTCCCCCCCTCACCGATCAACCCCGCCACCGCACCCGTCATAACGCAAGGGCTTCGCCCTTCCGGTTCCCATCGACGGGCCCACCTCGCCCCGTGCTCCTATCCCGGATCCGCCCCTGGTGTCCCAACGGGACACCGTATACCAGCCCAGAGCACCGCTCTGGGTACACCATGCCCCAACCCGGCGTTCTGTAGGAACGCCGTATACCAGCCCAGAGCATCGCTCTGGGAAAACCGCATCCCTCGAATCGCAGCCCCCTCACCGATCAACCCACACCACAGCCCCCACCAACCGTACCGCGGCGCGCAATTCGGGCTCGAATCCATCTGTGTCTCGACACATCAGAATGTGCTATCGAATCCGTATGCCGCAATCTCTCTCCAACATTCTCATCCACTTGATCTGGAGCACGAAAGACCGCCACCCGTGCCTCGCACCCGGTATCCGCGAGAAGACCCATGCGTTCCTCGCGGGTGCCGTGCGGCACTGCGACTGCGAGGCCTATCGAGTCGGCGGCGTGGCGGATCATGTGCACCTGGCCGTGCGCCTTTCCCGCACCTTGTCCGTCGCTGACTTGGTGAAGGAGATCAAAACCGCATCCAGCAAATGGATCAAGGCTCACCACCCCGCCCTCACAGACTTCTCATGGCAACTCGGCTATGGCGCATTCTCCGTGGGCATGAGCCAGAAGGACGCCCTGCTCCACTACATCGACACCCAGGAAGAACACCACAAAACACGGACCTTTCAGGACGAATACCGCGACCTCCTGAAGAAATACGGGATCGACTATAACGAACACTACGTCTGGGACTGACCCCGATTTCCCAACGCCCTTGCCGTCCCCCGCAACCGCCCACCACGCCCCGTCCTCTCCCCACAAGCCCACCTCCACCCTTCTCCAACTCTCACTTCTCACTTCCCAATCCCCCCCTCCCATCGCGCCACCCTCTCCCTTGGGACCCCATCCTCAAATCTTCCCTGCTCCCCCGTGTCCCAACGGGACACCGTATACCAGCCCAGAGCATCGCTCTGGGTACACCCCCACCACAACCCCCGCGTTCTGTAGGAACGCCGTATACCAACCCAGAGCAACGCTCTGGGAATCGCATCCCACTGGAAACACCAAATCACCACCGTCCTCACCGAACGCCACGCATCCATCCCCCCGGAACCCCCAGGATCACCTCAAACATAAAGCTCCAACCTCCATCTTCTCCATCCGCCATCCCGCGTCCCAATCACTTGGATATCTCGGGCCCCGCCCCACCACTTGAGACCTTGCCAATTCCATCTCTTCGGCGACCGTCACCGCTCGCTCCACCTCAGGAATCATGCAGACCTTCACAGATCACCGCATCCTGATTCCTCACGACGGACGATCAGTGCTCATGTGCTCCCGGCCCACCCGTCTGCCTCGCCCAACCCTGTCGTCCCCGACCTGACCCATCCCTACTCATTCAACATCCCATGAACACCAGACGACTGCTCCGCCTCACTGCCTGCCTCCTGCTCGCCGCACCGCTGGCACGGGCACAAGAGGTCACCAACACCAGCGCTTCAGGGGACGGTTCCCTGCGGGCAGTGATCGCCGCAGCGGCTCCGGGCGCCACCATCACCTTCGCCCGCGCCCTGTCCGGCCAGACCATCTCCCTCGGTGGCAGCCAGATCCCGCTGGAAAAAAACGTCACCATCGATGCCTCGGCTCTGCCCCTCGGCATCCAAATCACCCAACCCACTCAAACCACCTTCTACTTGAGTCGAATCTTTCTCGTGCAAAGCAATGTCACCGCGCACCTCAAGGGCATGACCTTATGGGGAGGGGGCGGCTTTGGTGGCGAGTCCGAAATAGTAGGTGGCGCCATCAAAACCTTCGGCAACTTGACGCTGACCGCCTGCACGCTGCGCGACAATGACGCCTACTGCGGCGGAGCCGTCGCGAACCACGGCGGCACCCTCACCATCAATCAGTGCACCCTCACTCGGAACGTCAACGACTCAAGGCTTGGAGACGGCGCTGCCATTTACAGCCATGGCGGTATTGTTTACGTCAATCAATCCACCATTACACAAAACACATCATTCCAAAGACAAGGATTCGATCCCGGCGGTACCGTGTTTTTGGATTCCGCAGCTCTCCGCTGCCTCAACTCCATCATCGCCGGAAATACCGTCTCCTCCGAGATTGACTCGAGAAACTCCAGCGCCTCCTCCTTCATTGGCACCAATCTGATCGGCGGCGAACCTAAGCTCATGCCCCTCGGCCATTACGGCGGCCCCACCCAGACCATGCCGCCACTAAGCAGTTCGCCCGCACTCAACACGGGAACTAACTTTGTGAACACTGGCCTTTTCGGCATACCCATCGGAATCACCGATCTCTTCCCGACAGATCAGCGCGGCCAACCCCGCATCCACGGCACCCATGTGGATATCGGCGCGGTGGAACTGCAATCGCCCACCGTCGTCACGAATCTCGCCGACGCCGGCCCAGGCTCCTTGCGTCATGCACTCAGTGATTTGGAACCATGGGACGACACCATCACCTTCGCCGCCGCACTCTCCGGCCAGAGCATCCAGCTCGCCTCCACCTTGCAGCTGAACCGGAACCTCATCATCGACGCCTCGGGCTTGCCGGCCGGGATCAAGCTCCTCGGCTCGGGCCGGGTGCTCCAAGTCGCAGCGGGCCAGACCGCCCTGCTCCGCGCCCTCGAAATCCGTAACGGCTTTCACAATGACGCAGGCGCAGGCATCCACAACTCCGGCATCCTAACCCTCGACCGCTGCACGCTCGCCAGCAACGGCGGCGTCTTCGAGGGCTCCTTCTACCCATTCGAAGGCGGTGCCATCTACAACACCAGCACGCTCACACTCAATCAATGCACGCTTGCGGGCAATGTGGCCAATTCAGGCGCAGGCATTTACAACCACACCGGTGCCACCCTCACCGTCAACCAATCGACGCTCGCAGGCAACGAGGGCAACTTCAGCACCGGCGGCATCCGCAACCGGGGCACACTAACGCTGAACAACACGATTCTAACCGGCAATTCCACCAACAGTTCCTTCGACCCGAACCTCATCGATAGCGGCACCTCAACCTTGCTCGGCAACAACCTCACCACCGGCAACCCGCAACTGGCCGCCCTCGGCAACTACGGCGGACCCACCCAAACCATGCCGCCGCTTCCCGGCTCCCCCTCTAAGGACAAGGCCAACCTCGGCATCCTCACGTTCTCCAGGGATCAACGGGGCTTTCCAAGACTCATCGGCTCAGCACTCGACATCGGAGCAGTCGAAGAAATCCCGGGAGCAACCTTTCCCGGCGCCAACCTAGCCGACCTCTGGAAATCCGACACCGACAGCGATGGCATCCCATTCGGCACCGAATACGCCCTCGGCACCAACCCGTTTCTTTCCGATGCCAACGCCCAGGGTCTTCTTCAGGTCCAAATCGGCCCTCATAAACAAATCACCTTCGGCCGCAACCCCGCCGCGGTTCTCAACACGCAATGGGTGCTCAAACGCTCCTTAGACCTCCAGCCCGGCAGCTTCACCGACGTCTTCCGGTTCAACGGCACCACCGGTATCTCCACCTCCGCTTCCGGCGTCACCGCAACCATCGGAACCTCCGGCTTCACCATCACCGACCCCACCCCTTCCACCCGCGCCTTCTACCGTCTCGATACGCTATACTCCCCCTGACTCACCAACACTTCCCGGCCCCCCATCCATCCAGCACCCAGCTTCCGTCGGCACTAGCAACCACCGCCCCCCATGGCCCCGCTCCTCTCGCCACAGCCACGACAGATGCCCGAACCAACCCTTCTGGCAACGCCTATCCGCACCTTCGCCCTATCCCTTGCGCTCGCCGGCGTCGGCTTCGCTGAGGAAGCCAGTCCTCCCCCCTCCGCCCCCAGCGAAATCTACGTGCCGGGTGATGCCGTCACAGTGAATGGACAAACGCTCTACGTGAAGGACACCACAGGCACCACTCTCCTCCTTTCGATCGCCGAACCACCGACCGCCTCCATCGGTGATTTCATCACTCCCGTCACCGCCACCGGAACTCCCGGCCAGGCGGGCACTGGCCGCGAACCCATCGCGACCATCAACGGCTCCGGGCTGAGCGAATCCTACCCGGGTTCCGGCGTCTTTGTGCACGTCAACGACAGCAGCGCCGGAGGGGCCTCAATGTGGAACACAGCTTTCGCAGAAACCGCCTTTCTCGAATTCGATCTCGGGAAAATCCATAACGTCAGCGGCCTCTACCAGTGGAATTACAACGAAAAGCCCCCCTACAATGCCCGCGGCTTGAAAGAGGTGAAAATCTCCACCTCGGACGATGGCAAAACATGGAAGGAACTGACGCAGACCACCTTCACAGCAGGCACCGGCCAACCTGAACTTCTCGCGGAGGTCGTGAAGTTCGCTCAACCCGCCAAAACACGCTACATCAGGCTCGATGCCCTCTCGCGTTACGGCAGCGATGCCTTCGGATTCTCCGAAATTCGCTTCGCCAACGCCGATAAACCGTATGTGGCACCGTCACGCGTTTGGACTCCCAAATACACGCGCCCGGTTCATCCCGCCATGACCCCCGGACAGAAATCAGACGCCGCTGCCGACAACGTTTTTCCAGAAGCCGCCAGGGTCGTTGATGTGACCAAACCTCCCTATAACGCCAAAGGCGACGGCAAAACCGATGACACCAACGCCCTTCAGCAGGCCTTGAATGACCATCCCTCACAGAGTGCTATTATCTATCTTCCGATCGGGAGGTACCTCGTCTCAAAACAAATCCGTTGGGGCGGCTCGAAGAACATGAGCGATGCCGACGCCGCCAAGAACACCGTCCTGTGGGGCCAGAACAAAGAAAAGACCATCATTCAGCTCAAAGACCGCTGCCCCGGATTCAACGACCCACGCCATGCCACCGGAGTCATCTGGACCGGAGCGGCTCCCGCCCAGCGGTTCGCCAACGAAATTCATAACCTCACCGTAGACACCGGAACGCAGAACCCGGGCGCATCAGGCGTCCAGTTCATGGCAAACAATCAGGGCGGCATCTACGACGTCAATATCATCTCCGGCGACGGCCAGGGGAAAGCCGGTCTCGATCTGGGCTACACCGACGAACAAGGCCCGATGCTCGCAAAGAATGTTTCCGTCCTCGGCTTCGACTACGGTGTCAGCTCCGCGACCGGAGTGGCGTCATGGACAGGTGAAAACCTCACCGTCAGGTTCCCCAACAAAGCCGGACTCAAAAACAGCGGTCAACCCGCCAGCGTCCGGAAATTCCAGTTCTCCGGCGATGTTGCCGCCGTGGAAAACAGCTCAGGCTTGCTCACCCTCATCGACAGCACCCTCGAGGGAACCGGCGCAGCCAAAGACATCACCGCCATCTCCATCAACGGGGGCGCCGCCCTCGTCCGCCACGTGAAAACCAGCGGCTTCAAATCCGCCCTGGTCGATACCCTGACAAAATCAGATCTCCCCGGACCCGATATCGCGGAGCATTGCTCCCTCAAACCAGTCACCCTCCTCTCAGGGGCCACGTCCACCCTCAATCTGCCCATCAAGGAGACGCCCGAATCGCCATGGGGTGATCCCACCACATGGATCGCGCCGAAATCCAACGACTCTGCCGGGATCCAGGCCGCCATTGATTCCGGAGCCGAAACCATCCTTCTCCCCAGAGGGTCCTACAATGCCACCGCCCCCATCGTCGTCCGGAAGAACGTGAAACGGATCATCGGGACCAAAGCCGTCATCGATGTGAAGCCGCCGTTGCTGAATGAAAACAAGCCCGTCTTTCAGATCGCCGATGGCACCCCGAATTCCGTGACCATCGAAGGCCTCCACACTTCCTACGCCAACGGCCCCTTCGTCTTCATCGAGCAGGCTTCCAAACGGACACTCGTTTTGAAGGCCTTGTGCATCAACTTTGGTGCCGCCCAAACCCCGTCCCATCTCACCTATCGCAATTCCGTTCCCGGCGCAGACGTCTTCATCGAGGACGTTGTTTCCGCCCGGTGGGAATTCACCGGACAGCACGTCTGGGCCAGACAATTCAACCCGGAACCGACTGGCAACAGGCTCACAGTGGACGGCGGCACGTTCTGGGCACTCGGCTATAAGACCGAGCGAATCGGCCAGATCGCCATCGCCAAAAATGGCGCCAAAGTCGAGATCCTCGGTGGCCTCAGCCAGACCTCAGGCAGCGCCCAGAACCCCATGTTCCTGAACAGCAACTCCGACATGTCAGTCTTCTTCTCAGAGGTCAATCATTCGGAGGATCCTTTCGTCAAGTTCGTCATCGAAAACAAGGGGACTGAAACCAAGGAATTCGGCGACGCCAACAAGGGCTTCAAAGGATGGCGCCCGATCATCTACGAGGGACGGGTGGCACGGTGATCCACGCTGCCCATGCACCATTGCTCGTCACACAGGACGAAGAGCGCCTCGTGATTCGCGAGGTGGATTCCGTGTGGCGCCCGTCGCGCCTCCTGCCCTCGTTACCCTTCGTCCTGATAGGGTTGTTCGTCCTCTTCGTCGCGCTCTCAGGAGCAGGCATGGCAGAGGCAACCACCGGAGGTCAGCAGCTTTTCAAGATCCTCTTCCTCGGACTCATCGCCCTCATCATGGGCATCATCCCGCTCACGGTCGGCTTGCGGATCTGGCTGGTCCGCGAAGAAATCATGATCCACTCTCGAGGCACACTCTCAAGAAAACTCCTCCTTGGCCCATGGCGCATCGCCGCAACATTCATTCCAAACATCCACCCCTCGGATTTCCACATCCACACATGGTGGGGATACAAAACAGGAACCCACCATGAGGTCGTCTTTCAAGCTCCCGGAAA
>JAIXVE010000263.1 GCA_027483175.1 Verrucomicrobiaceae bacterium
ACCAGCTCCGCCACCACGAGGTCCGCCGATGAAGCCCAAATCTCCATCTGAGTGATAGAATAGACCCCTACCCCTGACCCACAGACCCTGCCTGTCTCCGCCCCGACTTGCACCTTCACCGGACACCGGAAGAGGTCTGTCCAATTATAGATGGTGGGACGCCACGGGCACCCGAGCCCTCCCATGAAGAGCCCTGTCCCTTATCCGCCCACTCCAAAGCAGGGCTGGATTTCTTAGCCCGCCATCCACACGGCCGGATACCATGCCACCCGCTTCCCGGGTTGCCTCCGCGTCCCACAGAGATGCCTAGCCCAATCTACTCCCACTCTCCCGCCCCACCACAGGCCCCCTCGCCCCCCTCAAGAGCTCTGTCCACTTGTTCGGGACCACGTCCCCCAATCCAACCGCAAAGAGCAATCGCCCCGTGTCCTGAAGGCGATTGAACCCTTACCGCCGCATGAACTGCCGCCAGCACCCTCCTGTTCCACCGCTCAGCATCACCATGAGCCGCCCAATCCTCCAGTGACAACCCCGGGGGCGGGGGCTATGGCAGGGCATGCGAGCCTTCCTGTTTTCTGCCGCGCTTCTGGCATTCGTTCCGTGTGCCCGAGCCGATGATCCCAACGGGCCGCCACCCGCAGCGCCCGGCTCCCCATCGCCCCCCGCCCGGCCCGACCCGGCAGCACTCGCTAAACAAGTGCGCCCAGCCCTCGTCGCCATTCAACCAGCCGGCCGGGATGGCGAAACCGCGGGCATCGGCAGCGGCTTCGCCATTTCTGCCGACGGCCTCATCGCCACCAATTTCCACGTCATCGGCGAAGGCCGCGCCCTCAAGGTGGAAACGTCCGACGGCCGCGAACTCGAAGTCACCGGCGTCCACGCATGGGACCGCCACGCCGATCTAGCCGTCCTCCGGGTCACCGCAAAAGACCTTCCCTTCCTCAATCTCGCCGACTCCACGGCCGTCCAGCAGGGCGACTACGCCGCAGCCATGGGCAACCCTCTCGGGCTTCGCTTCAGCATGGTGGAAGGCATTGTCTCCGCTCTTCAGGAGGTCGATGGCCGCCGCATGCTCCAGCTCTCCATGCCCATCGAACGCGGCAACAGCGGCGGGCCCGTCCTCGACCGCGACGGCAAGGTCACCGGAATCGTCGCCCTCAAAAGCACCCTCACCGAAAACATCGGTTTCGCCGTCCCCGCCACCCAGTTGCAGTCGCTGCTCGATCGCCCCACGCCCGTCGCCATGAGCGCATGGCTCCGCATCGGCGCCCTCAACTCCAATCTCTGGCAACCCGACGGCGGCCGCTGGTCCCAACGCGCCGGCGTCATCCGCGCCCGAGGCCGACGCGCCGACGCCTTCGGCGGACGCACGCTCTGCTTCCACCAACCCGAACCTCCCGCCCTCCCCTTCGAACTCACCGTCCGCGTCCGCCTCGACACCGAATCCGGAGCTGCCGGTCTGATCTTCTGCTCCGACGGCAAAGACACTCATTACGGTTTCTACCCAAGCGGCGGCGGCCTCCGGCTCACCCGCTTCGAAGGTCCGGACGTCAACTCATGGACCATCCTCGCCCAGCTCAGCTCCGACGCCTACGAACCCGGTAGCTGGAACCAACTCCGCGTCCGGGTCGAAGCCGAACGCATCGTCTGCTGGGTCAATGGCCGCGAAGTCATCGTCTGCGACGACCGCACCCTCCGCACCGGCCGCGTCGGCCTCTGCAAATTCCGCGACACTGAAGCCGACTTCAAAGACTTCCGTACCGGCACCGATCTGTCAGGATCCTCAGTCCCAGCCGACGCCGTCGCCGCCATGATGGCGCGGCTCGCTGCCGGCGAACCTCCAGCCGCCGCCGACCGCTCCCTCATGCAGCAGGATCCCGCTCTCGCCCGCGACCTAGCCGCACGAGCCGCCACCGACCTCGAAAAACGCGCCGCCGCACTCCGCCGTCTCGCCGACAACGCCCACATCGCCCGCACCGCCGCAGACCTCGCCTCCCTCCTCGCCAAACCAGCCGAAGCCCCCGGCGACCTCCCCCGCGCAGCCATCCTCATCGCCAGACTCGACAACCCCGAAGTCGATCCCGATGCCGTCATGGCCGAAATCGACCGGCTCACCTCGGAACTCGAAGCCTCCCTAACCGACGAACACCGCGCCTCGCCTGAGGCCAGACTCGCCGCCCTCAACGACTGGATGTTCCGTACTAGCGGCTTCCACGGCAGCCGCGACGAAATGGAAAGCCGCTCCAACAGCTACCTCAACGAAGTCATCGACGACCGCGAAGGACTCCCCATCACCCTCAGCATCCTCCACCGCGAATTCGGCCGCCGCATCGGCCTCGACCTCGTCGGCGCCCCATTCCCCGGCCGCTTCATGACCCGCCTGCGCCTCAACCCGGAGGATTCCCCCAGCGGCCCAGTCATCGATGTCTTCGAAGACGGCCGCGTCCTCACCCCAGACCAGGCCGACGCGCTCATCATGGACCTCAGCGGCGAACTCCCGGATCGCGACGCATGGGCACCCGCCACCCCGCGCGCCACCATCCTCCGCATGCTCAACAATCTCTGCGCCAACGCCGCCGACCTGCGCGACGACGACCGCCTCCTCCGCTACCTCGACGCCGCCCTCGCCGTCGATCCAGACGCCGCTTCTCAGCGCCTCCAGCGCCTGCTCGTCCACGCGAAAAACGGCCGACGCACCGAAGCCCTCGCCGACGCCGCATGGATCATGGAACACCAACCACCCGGCATCGACCTCGATCGCCTGCGCGATCTCACCAACACCCTCGAACAGCGCCCCTGATCCTGTCTGCGGCCGCGATTTCCGACTCCCCAATCTCAGCCCTTTGGCCGCTTCTGCAGAAACTGCTCCACCCACCCGATGTTGTACTTCCCGGACTTGAAGTCCGAATTGTCCAGAATCGCGTGCTGAAACGGAATCGTCGTCTTGATTCCCTCAATCTTGAACTCCATCAGCGCCCGCTTCATCCGCGCGATCGCAATGTCCCGGGTGTTGCCCGTCACAATCAGCTTCGCAATCATCGAGTCATAGTACGGCGGCACTTCATAGCCCGCGTAAATGTGGCTGTCGATCCGCACCCCGCGCCCGCCCGGCGTGTAGTAACTGTGAATCTTGCCAGGCGATGGCGCAAAATTGTTATACGGATCCTCCGCGTTGATCCGGCACTCAATCGCATGGCAGCGAGGCACGCCCTTGCGCACGTGCTCCGACAACGGCTGACCCGCCGCAATCCGGATCTGCTCCTTGATCAGGTCAACCCCGTACACTTCCTCCGTCACAGGATGCTCCACCTGAATCCGGGTGTTCATCTCCATGAAGTAGAAGTTCTCCTGGTCATCGACAAGATACTCGATCGTTCCCGCATTCACATAGCCGATCTCCTCACACAGCTTCACCGACGCCGCACACATCTTCTTCCGCAGCCGGTCGCTAATGAACGGCGACGGACATTCCTCAATGATCTTCTGATTGCGCCGCTGCAGCGAACAATCCCGCTCACCAAGCGCCACGACCGTCCCCTTACTGTCCGCAATCACCTGAATCTCGATGTGATGCGGATTCAGGATCAGCTTCTCCATGTACATGTCGCCATTGCCGAAGCACTTCTCCGACTCCGACTTCGCACTCGCAAATGCCGCAGAAATCGCCGCCTCGTTGTGCACCGGCCGCATGCCCCGCCCACCACCGCCAGCCGCAGCCTTCAGCATCACCGGATAACCAATCGCCGAAGCCGCCTCCAGCGCTTCCTTGTCCGTCCGCAGAATACCATCCGTCCCGGGAATGATCGGCACCTTGTACCGCTTCGCCGTCGCCCGCGCCATGTTCTTGTCCCCCATCATCTCAATCACCTCGGCACTCGGCCCGATGAACTTGATCTTGCAGCTCTCGCAAATCCGCGCAAACCGCGCATTCTCGGACAGAAACCCGTAGCCCGGATGAATCGCGTCCACATTCGCAATCTCAGCCGCCGCAATGATCCGGTCGATCATCAGATAACTCATCGAACTCGGCCCGGGCCCGATACAGATGGCGTCGTCCGCCAGCTGCACATGCATCGACTTCTCGTCCGCCTTCGAATACACGGCCACAGTACGGACTCCAAGCTCCTTGCAGGCCCGGATGACCCGCAGCGCAATCTCGCCGCGGTTGGCGATCAGAATTTTATTGATCATGGGGGACGCGAGGATCAGGCCGGCTCGATCTCGAACAGGTGGCTGTCGAACTGGACTGGCGTGGCGTCCTCGGCAACGACGCGCTTAATCACGCCGCGCTTCTCCGCCTTGATCTCATTCATCACCTTCATCGCTTCGATGATGCAGACCGTGGTGTTTTCATCCACCGTGTCGCCAATGCTCACAAACACCTTCTCGCCAGGTCCCGGCGACCGATAAAACGTCCCCACCATCGGAGACGTGATGAACACTCCGGTCGACGCCACCACCGGAGCCGCTTCCAGCTTCGGTGCAGCCGCCACCGGCGCCGCAGCCACCGGGGCCGCCACAGGCGCCGCCGGAGCCACGTCAAAGTCGACGCCCTTGCGGAGTTTGATTTTAAAACCGTCGCGCTCGAGATGGAACAGCGACAGTTCATTGCGCTTCATCAACTCGATGATCTGTCTGATTTCTTTGAGGTCCAAGGCGGTGTCAGGGTGAAGGGTTGAGGAGGCTCACTCACGGCCGGTCGGCATCCAGGGGGCGGACACAGGACCAACGCAGGGGAAGGCGCACACCTCCCACCTTTAGGTTCTTTGCGCCAGGCGTCAACCAGCGGATGAGCGCGTCACACATACTTTCCAGCCCCACCCCCTCAACCCCCGCGCGCCATCTCCCGCCGCAACCCCTCCCGGAAATCAGGATGCGCCAGACTCACCAGCGCGTCCGCACGCTGCCGGAGGCTCATCCCATGCAGATTCACCGCCCCATACTCCGTCACCACCCACCGCACATGCCCCCGTGACGTCACCACCCCGGCCCCGGGCGTCAGCTCATGCACAATCCGCGACACATTCCCTCCCATCGCCGTCGCAGGAAACGCCAGTATCGCCTTCCCGCCACGCGACAACGCCGCACCCCGCAGAAAATCCATCTGCCCGCCAATCCCGGAAAAAATCCGGTGCCCGATCGAATCCGCACACACCTGCCCAGTCAGATCAATCTGGATCGCACTGTTCACAGCCACCAGCCGATCCAGCTTCCTCAGCAGGTTCGTGTCATTCGTGCGATCACACGGGTGAAACTCCACCAGCGGATTGTCGTCCACAAAATCAAACAGCCGCCGACTCCCAGCCACAAAACTCGTCACCGTCCGCCCCGGATGCACCGCCTTGTGCGCGTTCGTCACCACCCCGCCCTCCATCAGCGGAATCAATCCATCGGAAAACATCTCCGTGTGCACCCCAAGCCCAACCTTGTTCCCAAGTCGCGCCAGCACCGCATTCGGAATCGCCCCGATCCCCGTCTGAATCGTCGACCCATCCTCCACCAGCCCCGCAATCAGTTCGCCAATCCGCGCCGTCACCGACGTCTCCGGCTCAATCACCGACTCATGCAGCGGACGGTCCGTCGCCACAAACGCATCAATCCGCGCCAACGGCAACGTCGCCGCCCCATGCGTCCGCGGCATCCGCACGTTGATCTCCGCAATCACCATCCCCGCCTCGTCCACCGCTGCTCGCGCCGCATCCACCGACGTCCCCAGCGAACAAACCCCATGCCGGTCCGGCGGCGAAACCTGCACGATCGCAGCATCCAGCGGAATCGCCCGGCTCCGGAACAATCCCGGTATGTCCGACAGAAACACCGGAATGAAATCAGCCCTCCCTTCCGCAATCGCCGTGCGCACCGCCGCCCCCGCAAAAAACGACACCGACCTTACCCGCTGCTCCACCCCAGGCTCCGCAAACGGCGCCGGTCCCTGCGTGTGCAGATGATACAGCAGCACTCCCTCAAGGTCCATGCGCCCGCACAACGCCTCCACCAAAGGCGTCGGCGTCGCCGCAGCCCCATGCAGAAACACCCGCATCCCCCCGCCAATCCGCGCCACCGCTTCCTCCGCACTCACCGCGCGGGACTCCCAGCCAGTGGCATCGACAGATCGGATAGGCTTCATGCACCACCAGCCATGCCGCTATTTCCACCGCCGTCAAAGCCGGGACCGCCAATTGCCAGGTTCCGCTCAGTGAAACGGAAGCCATGCGTAGCCCCAGCCATCACACCGCCAGAACCTGCCATCAGGGGGAACCAAACCTCCCCCTTATCCACCCCCACCAACCAATCCACATGATCCATCAAGTCACCGGCGACATCCTTCTCACCAAAGCTCAGGTCATCGCCCACGGCGTCGCCCCTAACGACGACTTCCACTCCGGCCTCGCCCTCGCCCTCCGCGAACAATGGCCCGCCCTCTACAAGGACTTCCGCCACTTCCACCATCAGGAACACCCGGACGCAGGCACCCTCTGGATGTGGGGCACCACCGGCGGTCTCCGCATCGTCAGTCTCTTCACCCAGAACCCCGCCTCCCACGCCGGCACCCACGCCGGCAAGGCCAGCATCGAAAACGTCAACCACGCCCTCCGCGCCCTCCACAAACTCGCAGAAAAGGAAAAGTTCACCAGCATCGCCCTCCCGCGACTCGCCACCGGTGTCGGTGGCCTCGATTGGTCCGACGTCGAACCACTCATCGAACACCACCTCGGTAGCCTCAATATCCCCGTCATCATCTACTCCACCTACGCCGCAGGTAAACAGGCCGCCGAACCGCTCGCCTGAACCACCCCTCCTCCCTCAACCTCCCCCGGCCGGTGCGCTCCAGAGCGCCCCGGCCGTTCTCTTGCCCCTCACAAACAAAGAGCCCCCCCGCTCAGCTGAACGGGAGGGCTCTCGCTTGAATTCGATTACGAACTCAGTCCGTCATCAGGGATTCTCACGAACCCGCATGTACAGACGCGTCGGATTGCCCGTCGGGAACAGCGAGGTGAGATTCACCGTCACCGTCGTCGTGGAACCACCGGATGGAATCGCATCATTGATGCGGTACGGCCATGGCGACTCCGTCAGATTCGAACTCGCTTCCAGCGTGTACACCTTGCCGATCTTCGAGTTCCACGTCAGCGTCGCCTGATTGGTCACCTTGTCATAGCTGACATTCGACACCTGGAACACTGGAGGCGGCGGCGGCGGATTCGTCGCCACCGAGATCGGCGACTCACCACCAGCAAGCCGGGCCACGTTCTCTTCGCTCAGGAAGTCCGCGAAGACCGCAAAGTCGTCCATCAGTCCCCTCACCGAATTGTTGCCACCTGAACCGCTCGGCTCAGCACCGATCGTCAGGCGGTTGATGTCCGCAGGCAGCGCCGCCGCAGAATCCGTCGAAAGAATCAGCGCACCGTTCTTCCACACTTCCTTCCGCGGGCCCTTCTTCTGGAACACGAAGTGCTCCCAGACTCCCGTCATGATGTCGCCGGGACCGCTGGTCCGCTGCAATCCGTCCGCACAGCACCCAGCCGAGTCGAAGTAGATGTTGCCATCACTCCAAGGCGCGTGCGCCTGGAAACCACGCACGTTCGAACTGCTCGATGGCGAAGATGCCCAGAACGCACTGCTGTTGCCCAGGCTGTCCAGCTTCTGCCAGAACGATACCGCCACCTGGTCTTCCGCAAACGGCCCCGGATTCGAGTTCGTCATGCGCCAGTAACCCACAGGATTCGACGCCAGCACAAGGCTGCTGTAGCTCTGCGGACCAGGAACGGAAATGCCGCTGTTATAGTGAGCCGCAATCTCCGCATCCGTCAGCACCGTGTTGTAGAACGCCACTTCATCAGCGTCACCAGGCCACCCGAACGCACCGTCCGCACGGCACCCAACCGAAAACCCGCCAGCAATCCCGGGCACGTAGGTCCTCACATCACTCGTGATGCGCAACTGACCGTCGACATAAACACGCGCTCTGCTGCCATCCCATGTAGCCACCACATGCGTCCAGACTCCCGCCACCGGCGGCGCTCCGTTGTTCCCGGTAATGTTCACCGACGTCGCAAGGCCAGTGTTGAAGTACGTCCGGAGGTTCCAGCCGCTGTCGCTCTGATAGATCAGCCATCCCTTCCGCGGATCCGCAAAGTCACCGCAGGACAGCGCGCACGTCAGCCCGCCCGGAGCATTTGCCGTGGCTGGCTTGAGCCACGCCTCCGTCGTCCATGTCGTCGGATTCAACGCCGCATTGAACGCCGTCCTCGATGTCAGCACCGTCGGGAACGATGCCGCCCCGTCCGTCGCCGCCGGAATCCCTGGAGCCTCGAAGACCGCCTGCGGCACCAGCATGTTGCCATCGCTGCCCAGCGTCCCGAGATTCGCAACGGTCGCCGCGGTGTTCGGAATCGCGAGGCCGAACCACTTCGCGTTCTCAACATGCGCCCCATGACCGGCACCGCTCACTCCGAAGTCGATCGCCTTGTCCGTAGCCCCGCCACTCACACCCTGGCCTGTCGCAGTGCGGGTCGTGTCAGCACCGAAGAACTTCGCGTCGAATCCGTGAATCTTGTCAGCATCAGCACCAGCCGTGCTGCCGTTGAAGTCCCAGTAAGCCAGCAGATCGAGCTTCGTCGGATCAGGATTGAGCGACGGCACCGAAGTCGCCAGAGTCGGATTCGACGGCCACTTGATTTCCGTCATGTCGTCCCACTTGTCGCCATCGCTGTCGAGCTTGGTCGGGTTCGTACCGGTATTCGTCAGGCTGACATAAGTCCCCGTGTTCGTTTCCACGTTGTCGGCAAGTCCGTCACCGTCCGAGTCCGTCTTCAGCGGATCCGTCCCCGTGTTCAGCGTGCTCACCCACGTGCCAGTCTTCGTTTCCACACCGTCGCGCAGGGTGTCACCATCCGTGTCCGGATTGTTCGGCTTCGTGTTCGCAAGATACTCCGAGATGTTGTTCATCCCGTCGCTGTCGAGGTCAAGGAACCGGTCGTCAGCAAACTTGTTGAGGCCGTTCGCGTCTTCATACGCATCCTGCATCCCGTCACCGTCCGTGTCGGAATTCGGCGGCACCAACGCCGGATCGTTCGGACGCATCCCGCCAGCCAGCAGCGCAATCTGCGCGTCCGTCAGGGCGTCCCCGTACACCGCCACGTCGTCCATCAGACCAGCCATGTTCAGGTTCCCCGCATCCGTACCAATGAAGAACCTCGTGAAGTTCTTCGGCAGGTCATTCGTGTTCGTGCCCTCACGGACCTTCACACCATTCACCCAGAACGCCTTCGTGTCGCCGTTCTTGTTCACCACAATGTGCTGCCAGACACCCAGCGACAGCCCGCCTGGAGCATCGATCCGCTGCGTGCCGCCATCACAGCAACCCACCGTGTCGAAGTAGATGTTCCCGTTCGACCACGGAGTGTGCACGTTGATGCCGCGCTCAACGCTGAGCGCGTTGGCGTAGATCGACGACGAATCCGGCGTCCCATACAGGTTCTGCCACCACGAGATCGCCACCTGATCCTGCGCCGCCGCAATGTTCAGGAACCCACCGCCGTCCACGACAACGCCAGTCCCGAAATTGCCGGAACCACCCATGTCGACAGCCTTGTCGCCAACGAGGCCCGTGCGGCCCGCCGCATCCGGCGAGAACATCGTCCCCGCCTTCAGCGTGCCAGGGAAGCCCTTCACCTTGTCGAGGGTCTTCGTCGGATCCGTGTCCGTGTTGAAGTCCCAGTACGCAATCAGGTCCAATTGACCCGGACGCAAAGGACGGGATGCCCCATTCGTCGGATTCGACGTGCTGAACACCGCTTCCGCGGCATCGGTGAATCCGTCACCATCCGTGTCCGCATTGTACGGATTCGTCCCCGCATTGGCCGCACTCAGGAAGATCCCGTTGTTGGTTTCCGCACCGTCATTGAGTCCGTCGGCGTCGGTATCCGCAATCAGCGGGCTCGTTCCCGTATTCAATGCACTCACCCATGTGCCGGTCCCCGTCTCCACTCCGTCCGCAAAGCCGTCGGCGTCGGTATCCGTGTTGTTCGGCTTCGTTCCCTTCGCGAACTCGTCAGCATTGCTCAGACCGTCCACATCAAGATCCCCCGCACCGGTCAGGATCGTCAGGTTCGCCGCAAATCGCAGCTCCCAGGCGTCCGCAAGCCCATCACTGTCGGTATCGTTCGGCCCGACCAGCGTCGCAGGCGACGCCCCCGTTGCCAGATTCGAAATCTCCAGCGGCGTCAGCTCCCGCGAGAAGAACGCCACGTCGTCCAGACGGCCGCTCACCGCTTCCACCTGATTGGACGAATTCCCGATGAACAGTTCCGTGAAATCCGTCGGCAGCGGCGCGGTATTGAACCCGGCCAGCATCTCCGAGCCATTCACATAAATCCGCTTCGTGTCCCCAGCCTTGACCAGCACAATGTGATTCCACGTGGAAATCCAAGTCGCACCAGGATTCACAGAAACACGGTTGAGCCCGGCGTCGCAGCAGCCGCCGGTATCCCAGTAAATCGACCCGTCACTCCACGGCGTGTGCGCGCTGAACGCACGCTGCACCGTCGCAGAATTCGCAAAGAACGTCGTCTGGTTCCGCTGTTCGCCAAGGTTCTGCCAGTACGAAATCGAGAGCGTATTCGTCGCTCCCGCCGCATTCAGGAACGACGCGTCCGTCACGTGCATCCGGTGACGATCGTTCCCGAACAGCATCGCACGGTCAGTGCCAGCACCAGTCCGGCCGCTGGTCACAACGTCAAATTGGGCACCGCTGAGCAGCACCCCGACGTTCCCGGCATGGGCATCAATCGAGATCCCCGTGCCCACGTTGTCGAAGTTCCACCACGCGATCAGATCGCTGGCATGTCCGCTCTGGGCAAGGCCCAGTAACAGCGGCGGCAGTAGGTTTAAGAGTGGTTTTTTCATGGAGGTGACAGTGAAACCTGCCGAATGGGTGGTTTTCCGGCAGTTACCCCCCAAAATATCGGATTTTTAATGTTCATGTCACGACAAAACCGCGCCCCATTTCTCGAAATCTGCCGCCCACCCAACCCAAACTCCTGCTTTTCCAGCGTTCCTCACAACTCCCTGTTGTGGTCCGCCGACCAGATGCAGAATCCTCCTCAGCTCATCTCCTTCCAGTGGTGCCGCGGATACCGCCGCTCCATCTCTTTCTTGATCGCCGGATAATGATTCTTCCAGAACCCCGCCAGATCCCGGGTGATCTGAATCGGCCGGTGATTCGGAGCCAGAATCGTCAGCACCAGCGGCACTCGCCCAGCCGCAATCCGCGGGGTGTCCTTCTGCGTGAACAACTGCTGCATGAAAACACTCAGACTCGGCTCCTCAGGGCGCGTGTAGTCAATCTTCACCTTCTTCCCCGTATCGATCTCCACCCGCTCCGGCGCGTGCCGGTCCAGCGCCGCCGCCTGACTGTGGCTCAGCCAACCCTGCAGCGCCGGCATCGGATCCAGATCCTTGATGTCCCGGAACCCGCGGCTCCCGTGAAACAACTCCTCCAGCACCAGCCGGTGGTCATCCTCCCCAAACACCGGTAGCTCCAGCTCCGGCATCGCCGCCCTCAGAAAATTCAGCCGCGCCATCCACTGCAGCACGTTGTCCGACCAGTTCGCCAGCGCCAATCGGCCCCGCAGCACTTCCTCCGCCAGAATCGCCGCCGCCGCATTCGCCTCAGGCTCGCCACTCTGCCGCTCCCGGATCACCAGATCCCGGAACCGCACCCGCTCCCGCTGAATCACCCGCCGCTGGTTCGCATCAAAATACGGCGCCTTCTCCAGCTCGAAATCCTCCGGAAACAACTCTCCTAACCAGTCCTCCTCCAGCGACGTCAGCAACTGCAGCGTCACCTGCAATTCCCGGCCCTGCACCTCCGTGATCTCCGCCGCCGCCAGCAGTTCATGCCCCCGGCACACCGTCTCCGCAGCCGCATTCCCACGCCGCCCGCCCACCACATCACACGCCGCTCCCCCGGAACTCGTCCGCCTCGCCACCTGGTCGCTGAACCCAGTCAGCACCACCCTAGCCAGCACCTCGCCACCCGGCGGCTCTGGATCCGTAAACCGTCGCTCGCCCGCAATCGCCGCCAGCCGCTCCGCCAATCGCGCCGCCTCCGCCGCAGCCCTTCCATTCAACCCCACCGCCCCGCACGCATCCGGCTGAAAATTCCGGTCCGCCGCCATCCGCCACGCCCTCAGCAGCGGCTGAAAATCACTCCGGTCATCCGCTTCCTGCCACGGCCCCGTCGCCCCGCGCGTGAAGATCGATCGCCCCTGCAGCAGCGCCACCGCCATCGCCACCGCCGCCACACAATCATGCGCCTTCGCCGCCTCCATCAGCCGCGCATGCCGCGGGTGCAGCGGATAACGCGTCAGCGCCCTCCCCGTATGCGTGATCCCACCCACCGCATCAATCGCCCCTAACTCCCGCAGCAGCACCACCGCCCGCTCCATGCTCCGCGGATCCGGCCGCTCAAACCACCGGAACGCCTCCAGATCCTCCACCCCCGCCGCCTTCAGCGTCAGCACCACCTCCGCCAGATCCAGCCTCAGAATCTCCGGCACCTCCGCCGCCGCACGCCTCCCGTGCGCTTCCTCACTCCACAGTCGCCAGCACGTCCCCGCAGCCGTCCGCCCCGCCCGACCCGCCCGCTGGTCAGCACTCGACCGCGCCACCGGCTGCACCGTCAGGGTGTTGATCCCCCGGTTAGGATCCCACGCCGCCATCCTCGCCAGTCCCGCATCGATCACAATCTGCACGCCATCAATCGTCAGCGATGTCTCCGCGACATTCGTCGACACAATAATCCGCCGCGGCCCCCCAGCCCGCACCGCCGCGTCCTGCTGCGATGGCGGCAACTCCCCGTGCAGCGGCACAATCTCAAAAGCCTTCGCCCACTTCTCCCTCCCTAGCGCCTCAATCGTCTTCCGGATCTCATACGCCCCCGGCATGAAAATCAGCGCATGTCCCTCCCTCCGGCTCGCCAGCGCTTCCCCGCACACCCTCGCCGCATGATCCCACAGCTCCCCTTTGATCGCGATCTTCTTCGGCGCATACCGCACCTCCACCGGATAGGTCCGCCCCGCCGACACCAGATGCACCGCCTCAGGCCCCAGATACGCCCGCAGCGCTTCCGTCTGCAGGGTCGCCGACATCACCAGAATCCCCAGATCCGGCCGCTTCGTCACCTGCAACTCCAGCGCCCGCGCCAGCGAAATGTCCCCATACAGATGCCGCTCGTGAAATTCATCAAACACCACCGCCGCCACTCCCCTCAACTCAGGATCATCCACCATCCTTCTCAACAATATCCCCTCCGTCACAAACCGGATCCGCGTCGCCCGCCCCGCCACATTCTCAAACCGCACCTGGTACCCCACCTCCTCTCCTAACCTCACCCCCATCTCCTCCGCCACCCGCCGCGCCAGCATCCGCGCCGCTATCCGCCTCGGCTGCAGCACCACAATCTCTCCGCCTCCAGTCAATCCGCCACGATCCAGCATCTGCGGCAACTGCGTCGACTTCCCCGACCCAGTCGGCGCTTCCACAATGAATCGTCGACACGGCACAGCCCCGCTCCACGCCGCCGCCAGCGCAGGCTCGATTTCATAAATTGGCAGTCGGGATTCCATGCAGAAACCCTACAGAGCAGCCCCGCGCCGGGCTCACAAGCGCCCCGGCACGGTTTTTACACAGGTACTCCGCCCGCCACGCACTCGCCGCAGCAGCAATTCACTTCGCCGCCGTCTCGGCCGGAGCCTTGCCGTGCGCCAGTTCCTTCGCCTTCGTCTTCGCTTCCTCGCCTTCCGCGATGATCTTGCCAGTCGCATCCAGCAGTTTGTAGTTCGGAATCCCCTTCGGTGCCATCGCCGCAAACACCTTCTCCTTCTGCCACTTGCCCTGCGGCACCCCGGGGAAATTGAACTTCATGTCCTTCATGAACGAAATCATCCCCGCTTCGTCCTGGTCACAGCTCAAATGCACCACCTCAACAGTCTTCGAAGACGCAATATCAGAATCATAAGCCTCCGCCAGATGCGGAGCCGCCGCCCGGCACGGCCCGCACCACGACGCTCCCCAGTAAATCAGATAGTGCTCCGGTGCCTTCTCCGCAAAGATATCATGCTTCTTCAGCCGCTTGCCGTCCAGCTTCACCGTGTTCCCCGCCAGCGCCTTCGCAACCTCCCCAGTCTTCGCCTTGTCCGCATTCTCCGCAGCCGCCGCCGCCTCTGCCTTCTCCTTGTCCTGCGCCGTAATGAAATCCCGGTCTTCCTGACTCAGCTTATCCAGCGGCAGCGTCACCGACTTCCCGTTCTTCATCTTGATCGTCGCCTTGTCAGCCTTCACCCCCGTCAACTCCCCATCAAACGACTTGGATGCATCGTCCGCACTCGTCCACTTGCGGATCGCAGCTGGCGCAGAAACGGCAATCGCCGCAAAGACAATCGAAAGAAGAATGGTTTTCATTTGCACCAATCTGCGCCCTCCCCGCCATTTCCGCAACCGCGCGAAAGCGGATCCCGGAACCCGCTTTTCGCATTGTCCCCACCCCTCTCCAGCCACACCTTCACGCCCCACCCACTTCCACCCCCTCATGCCCCCTATCGCCTTTGTCACCGGAGCCAGCCGCGGGCTGGGCCACGGATTCGCCCTCACCCTCGCCCGCGCAGGCTACGACCTCGTCATCTCCTCTCGCAACGCCGCAGACTGCGCCGCCACCGCAGACGCCATCGTCGCCCTCGGCCGCCGCTGCACCACCGTCTCCCTCGACGTCCGTGACTTCGACAGCATCCAACTCGCCGCCGTCGACGCAGAAGCCGCCTTCGGCCGCATCGACGTTCTCGTCAACAACGCCGGCTGCAACCGCCGCAAACCAGCCCTCGAAGTCACATGGGACGACTGGAACACCGTCCTCGAAACCAACCTCCGCGGCACGTTCTTCGTTAGCCAGGCCGTCGCCCGCGGCATGATCCAGCGCCAGTCCGGCCGCATCATCAACATCGGCTCCGTCACCTGCGTCGCAGGCTACGCCGGCCTCGCCCCCTACGGAGCCAGCCGCGGCGGCGTCAAACAACTCACCATGAGCCTCGCCTCCGACTGGGGCCCACACGGCATCACCGTCAATTGCCTCGCCCCAGGATGGTTCCGCACCGAACAAAACCGCGTCATGTACGACGACGCAGGCTGGGTCGATTACCTCAGCGAACGCATCCCTCTCGGCAGACCCGGCAAACCCGGCGACCTCGACGGCGCCCTCCTCTTCCTCGCCAGCGAAGCCTCCGCCTACGTCACCGGCCAGACACTCCTCGTCGATGGCGGCATCTCCGTCGGTCAGGTCCGCGCCCTCCCTCAGGCCCCACCTCCTCCCGCTCCATAACGACCATCGTCTGTCACAAATTCGTCACCACGCACTGCATTGCCGGATCACCCGCACAGCGTCTCTTCATCCCACATGCATACTGTTCTAGTGGTCGATGACGAGACGGACATTCTCGAACTGGTGGTCTTCAACCTCGAACGCCAGCAGTTCAAGGTCCTCACCGCTGACAACGGCCTCACCGCCGTCCAGATCGCCAAAGACAAAATCCCGGACCTCATCGTCCTCGACCTCATGCTCCCAGGCATGGACGGCTTCTCCGTCTTCCGCGAACTCCGCGCCGACCCCCGCACTAACGGTATCCCCGTCCTCATGCTCACCGCCAAAGGCGAGGTCAATGACCGCATCGCTGGCCTCGAACTCGGCGCAGACGACTACGTCACCAAACCCTTCAGCCCGCGCGAACTCCTCCTCCGCGTCCGCGCCCTCCTCAAACGCACCCGCAAGGTCACCGTCGACGCCAGCCTCAAATCCGGCGACTTCCTCCTCGAACGCAATACCCTCAAACTCTTCCTCGCAGGGCGTCCCGTCGACCTCACCGCCACAGAATTCAAACTCCTCCGCCTCCTCGTCGAAGCCAATGGCGAGGTCCAGGAACGCGACGCCCTCCTCCGCGAGGTCTGGGGCTACTCCGATACCATGCTCACTCGCACGCTCGACACT
The DNA here is from genome assembly GCA_027483175.1 of Verrucomicrobiaceae bacterium. Lineage (GTDB taxonomy): Bacteria > Verrucomicrobiota > Verrucomicrobiia > Verrucomicrobiales > V1-33 > V1-33. The sequence continues at coordinate 16,040 of JAIXVE010000263.1, forward strand.
CACGTGAAACGCCTCCGCGAAAAACTCGGCAAACACGCCGAATGCATCCAGACCGTCCGCGGCGTCGGCTACCGCTTCGTCGCCTCCCCCAACCCGGCGTGACTCCTCTCGAAATCCTCCTCCTCATCCTCTGCCTCGGCCTCGCCATCGGCTGCCTCCTGCAAGGCCGCCGCCGCTCCTCACCAGCTTCCCCAGGCAGCGAAGCCGACCGCGCCAGCGTCCTCGAAAGCGTCCTCGAAGGCCTCGGTGATTCCTGTCTCCTCCTCAACAGCAACCACGACATCGCCTTCGCCAATCACGAAACCCTCGACCTCTTCCGCGTCACCGGCGACCTCCGCGGCCGCCCCCTCGCCTCCCTCATCAGCGACGAACGCATCCTCCAGTTCATCCGCCGCCTCGACGCCTCAGGTGCCAAATGGGCCGAAGAAGAATTCCGCAGCCCCATCGTCCGCGGCAACCTCGCCGATGAACGCTTCCTCGTCGTCTCCGCAGCCCCTGTCCAACTCTCCGGCGATGCCCCCGGCCGCTACCTCCGCGTCGTCATCCGCGATGAAACCGACCGCCACGAAACCGAACAGATCCGCAAGGACTTCGTCGCCAATGCCTCCCACGAACTGAGGACCCCGCTCTCCATCATCAACGGCTACCTCGAAAACCTCCTCGAAGGTGACATCGACGACCCCGCCATGTCCCGGAAAGCCCTCATCACGATGCAGAAACACGGCGAACGCATCGCCCGCATCGTCGAGGACATGCTCACCCTATCCAAATTCGAGTCCGTCGGCGAAAAAGGCATCGCCGGCCTCCGCGCCGCCTCCTTCTCCTGCCGCGAATGCGCCGAAGACGTCATCGAACGTCTCGCCCCCCTCGTCGAAGAAAAACGCGCTCGCTTCCGCCTCCACTTCCCGCCCGATGGCGCAGACGAAATCAAGGGCGACCGCTTCTACTGGGACCAGATCTTCTTCAATCTCATCGAAAACGCCCTCAAGGAAAATAAACCAGGCAATCTCGAAATCGCCGTCACCATGGCCCGCGAAGACGCCGCCTCCGTCATCCGCATCGCCGACAACGGCATCGGCATCCCGCGCGCCGACCTCCCCTTCATCTTCAAACGCTTCTACCGCGTCGCCAAACACCATAGCCAGAAAATCAAAGGCACCGGCCTCGGCCTCTCCATCGTCCGCCGCGCCGTCGAATCCCACGGCGGCACCATCTCCGTCGACAGCACGCTCGGCCTCGAAACCGTCTTCACCATCCGCCTCCCCGACTACCTCCCGGATCCGGAACCACAGCCGGCCGCACCAGCCGACTGACACCTCATTCCCCGCGCCGCCGCTGCAGCAGCGCCACCGATCCTAACGCCGCAAACGCCAGCCCCATCAGCCCCAGCGCCGTCGTCAGCGCCCGCTCATAACGCATCGCCTGCACGTCCTCATACAGGGTGATCGACAGGGTCCTCGTCACCCCGGGAATGCTCCCCCCGACCATCAGCGCCACCCCGAACTCACCCACGCTGTGCGCAAATGTCAGGACCATCCCGGACACCACGCCCGGCCACGCCACCGGCACCGCCACCCTCACAAATCTCCGCCACGGCGACGCCCCCAGACACGCCGCCGCTTCTAACTGATCCCGCGGCACCGCCGCAAACCCCGCCATGAACGGCCGCACCGCAAACGGCAGGTTGAACAGCACCGACGCCACCAGCAGCCCCGCAAAACTGAACGGCAGCGTCCCACCCGTCCACTCCAGCCACCGCGCCCCCACCCACGTCCGCGGCCCCAGCGCCATCAGCAAAAAGAAACCTAACACCGTCGGCGGCAGCACAAGCGGCAGCGCCGTCACCGCCTCCACCACCACCCGCCACCGGCTCCGCGTCGTCGCCAGCCACCACGCCAGCGGCAATCCTGCCACCAGCAGCACCAGCGTCGTCGCCAGCGCCAACCGCACCGTCAGCCAGAGCGCCGTCGTGTCCATCACCGCATCACTGGTGTCAACCCTCCCCGCCTCAGCACCACCCCGCCTTCCGGCCCCCGCAGCCACTCGCAGAACATCCTCGCCTCCTCCGCCTCCGCCGTCCGCTTCAGCACCACGCCCGCATGCACCAGCGGCTCATGCGCCGTCTCCGGCACCACCCACGCCACACCCTCCGCCACCATCGCCGGACTCAATGTCAGCGACCACGCCACCAGTCCAGCCTGCGCCGCCCCCGATGCCACATACTGCGCCGACTGCGCCGCGTTCTCCGCAAACACCAGCCGCTCCCGCACCGTCGCCTCAATCCCCGCACGCCCCAGCACCTCCATCGCCGCCCGCCCGTACGGAGCCAGCTCCGGATTCGCCACCGCCACCTTTTTCACCGTCGGATCCAGCAGCACCCTCAACCCCAACCCCTCCACATCCAGCCCGCTCTCCTTCCGCACCCACAACGCCAGTCGCCCAACCCCAAACCCGAATGGTTCCCCGCCCACCCCCGCCGCCGCCAGCGCCCTCGGCCCCGCCTCATCCGCCCCCAGAAACACATCAAACGGCGCTCCCCCCATCGCCTGCGCCTGCAAGGTCCCGCTCGCCCCATACGTGCAACGCAACACCATCCCCGGCCGCACCGCCCCGTACGCCTCCACCACCTTCTCCATCACCGGCCGCAGCGACGCCGCACTCGCCACCGTCAACTCCCGCGGCCGCACCACTTCCTTCCGGCAGCCCCACGACCCCATCGCCGCCGCCACCGTCAGCAACATCATCGCTCTTCTCTTCATCCACACCTCCTTGCCCCCGATCCTCCCACCCGGGAAGCGCAAAATCCCAACCCTCTCCCCCACGCCGGATTCACGGTCGCTTTTCCATAGCCACAAGGCAGGAAATCCGCTTCACTCTCCCCAGAGAAAACCCGCCATGAAACCACTTTCCTTCAGCCTCGCCTGCCTCGCCCTCTCCCTACCCGCCGGCGCAGCCCCCTACGCCTCCGGCGTCACCATCACCGGCCTCGACGTCAGCTTCACTCTCAACGAGCCCGCCGACAGTCTCCTCTACTCCATCAACGGCGGCGCATTCCAATCCCTCGACGGTTCCTCCAAAGGCTCCAAACTCTTCAGCCTCGGCGCACCAACAGACACCTTCACCATCCGCGCCTCCAAATCCGACTCGGTCGGCTACACCATCCCCACCGGCAGCACCATCGCGAGCGCCACCTCCGGTCTCAGCCAACCCACCGCAGAAGGCGGCTTCCGCCTCATCTCCGACGACTCCAACAGTCTCGTCCGCTTCAACAGCGTCCGCGGCGTCGCCGTCGTCACCAACCCAGCCGCCCCTAACTTCGGTAACGCCTACATCTCCAACACCGCCGCCGGCACCACCACCGGCGTCGTCCGCACTCTCGGCGACGGGCTCTACGCCCTCAAAGCCGACCAGAGCGACGCCTTCGGCTACGGCAATACCGCCAAAGCCGGCACCTCTAACCAGCTCACCTTCGCCAACAGCGCCAGCAGCCCGTTCCGCATCACCGCCGCCAGCACCGGCGAAATCTACATCGCCGACTTCTCCGACGCCAACGGCCAGGTCGCCAAGGCCTCATCCGACCTCTCCTCCTTCTCCTCGGTCCTCCACAATACCGTCACCACCGGCTCCGGAACGTTCCCAGTCCCCACCGGTCAAAACCACGGCTCCACCACCGCCGTCCACGCCCTCGTCACGTCCTCCGGCCTCACCGTCTACACGCTCGACGAAGACCTCACCACCTTCGCCGCCACCGGTGCCGGCTCCACCACCAACCGCAACACGCTCTGGCGCTACGACATCGGCAATAGCTCGACTCCCTATTCCGGCTCCGCCACGCCTCTCGCCTCCGTCCTCATCCCCGCCGCCACCTCCGATCTCGACGTCGGCTCAGACGGAAAATTCTACCTCATGCAGAACCGCTCCGCAGGCGGCGAAGCCGGCCTCACCGTCCTCGGCAGCGACGGCATCAGTCTCTGGGATTCCCTCACCGCCTCCCGCACCCTCCTCGGCAACCCCGCCGGCACCGACATCCTCCGCAATGTCCAGGGCGGTGCCGTCTCCCTGGACCAGAAATGGATCGCCCTTGTCCTCAATAACAGCGACGTCGCCGTCGTCCCCATGACCAATGGCGTCCCGGACCTTGCCAACCGCCTCCTCGTCAACACCGGCACCGACATCAATTCCGGTCGCGACATCACCTTCGACGCCGCCGGCAACATCCACTACGTCAGCAGCGGCCAGGCCCTCTACCGGGTCCTCTCCCCCGGCGGCACCACCACCTTCGACACCATCTGGGACGGCACAAACCTCTCCTTCGCCCCCATCCCGGAACCCGGAGCCGCCTCGCTCGCCGCAATCTCCGCGCTCGCCCTGCTCCGCCGCCGCCGCTCCCGCTGAACACGGAAACTTCTCCGTTCGCCCCGCGCCCCGACTGCGCCTACGGCCCACCATGCCTTCGTTCCGCCACCTGGCCGCCACCCTCGCCGCACTCGCCCTCTCCGGCCTCCACTCCCTAGCCGATCCCTTCCCCCAGCCGCCATCCATCAAGGGCCTCCAGGTCCAGATGAACGACGACGCCCTCGCCCTCGGCATCCACCACGCTGGCATCAACGTCAATCTCAGCGGCATCGTCGACTTCGCCGCCAGCAAAACCTCAGGCCCTTCCCGCCAGTGGGCCTTCAACGAGGCCTACCTCCAATCCCTCGACGCCCAGATCCACCCGCTTTCCGCCAAGGGCATCGTCGTCTACGCCATCCTCCTCGTCTACCCAACCAAGGACGCCGCCCGCGACGCCGTCCTCATCCACCCCGGAGCCCGCAAAGACTACAAATACACTGTCGGCGCCTTCAACGCCGAAACCGACGAAGGCAAAAGCTGTCTCGCAGCCACGATGCGCATGCTCGCCGCCCGCTGGAACGGCAAACACCCGGAACACGGCACCGTCCGCGGCTGGATCGTCGGCAACGAGGTCAATTCCCACTGGCTCTGGTACAACCTCGGCCTCGCCTCTCTCCCTAACGCCGTCGCCGCCTACGAACGCGCCTTCCGCACCGTCGCCTCCGCCGTCCTCGCAGAGTCACCCAACGATCGGCTCTACATCCCTTTCGACCACCACTGGGCCATCAGCATGGCAGGCATCAGCCCTGACGAAGCCACCCCCGGCCGCGACTTCCTCGACGCCTTCGCCGCCCGCATCCACTCCAACGGCGACCTCCCATGGCACGTCGCATGGCATCCCTACCCGGAAGACCTCGGCAATCCCCGCGCATGGGCCGACAAGTCCATCAACACCACCGACGATTCCCCCAAGGTCACCTTCAAAAACCTCGAGGTCCTCACCCGCCATCTCGAAAAACCCAACCTCCTCCTCGCCGGAAAACCCCGCCGCGTCATCCTCTCCGAACAGGGCTTCCACACGCTCCTAACACCCGACGGCGAACAACTCCAGGCCGCCGCCTACGCCTACGCATGGGAAAAATGCCGACGCCTCCCCACCGTCGACGCCTTCATCTACCACCGCCACGTCGACCACGCCCACGAAGGCGGTCTCCGCCTCGGCCTCTGGCGCAATGCCCCTAACTCCGTCGCCACACCCCATTCCAAAAAACTCATCTGGGACCTCTTCCGCAAGGCCGGCACCCCCGAATGGGACGCCGCCGCCAAACCGTTCCTCCCCGCCACCGGTCTCCCGTCATGGGACGCCCTCGCCCCGCGCTGACACCACGCCATGGCCACGCGCTTCGCGCCCAGCCCCACCGGCCTCCTCCACCTCGGCCACGCCTTCGCCGCCTTCATGGCATGGGAAGAAGCCGCCCGCTCCAGCACCTCCTGTCTCCTCAGACTCGAAGACATCGACGTCTCCCGCACCCGCCCCGAATTCACTGACGCCATCTTCGCCGACCTCGCATGGCTAGGTCTCTCATGGCCCACCCCAGTCTGGCTCCAAAGCCAGCGCATGCCAGCCTACGCCGACGCCCTGACAACTCTCGACCGCCTCGGCCTCCTCTACCCCTGCTTCTGCACGCGCCACGACCTCCTCGCCATCGACGCACCCCAGGGCCCCGACGGCCCGCTCTACCCCGGCACCTGCCGCACTCTCTCACCCATGCAGCGCGATGACCTCATCGCCTCAGGCAAACCCTTCGCGCTCCGTCTCGACTCCACCCGCGCCATCTCCCTCGCCGGTCCCCTCACATGGACCGATCTCACCGCCGGCCCCCAATCCGCCAACCCCGCCCTCCTCGGCGACGCCGTCCTCGCCCGCAAGGACATCCGCACTTCCTATCATCTCGCCGTCGTCGTCGACGACGCCGCCCAGCACATCTCCGTCGTCACCCGCGGCGATGACCTCTTCGCCAGCACTCACCTCCACCGCCTCCTCCAGGCACTCCTCAATCTCCCCGTCCCGCTCTACCGCCACCACCGCCTCATCCGCGACGACCTCGGCCGCCGTCTCGCCAAACGCGACGGTGCCCGCTCCCTCCAATCCCTCCGCCAGAACGGGCTCTCCCCAGCAGACATCCGCCAGCTTCTCGAACCACCCTGATCACCATCCGCGATCAGAGTGATTCTGAAATGCGATTTCCGGCATCACCAATCCATGGCATCTTCACCCATGGTTTCTTCCGCCTCTCCAGAAGTCGTCGTCATCGGCGCCGGCCCAGCCGGCCTCAGCGCCGCCGCCATCCTCGCGGAATACGGTCACAAGGTCATCGTCGTCGACCGCGACCGCTTCCCTCGCTACCGCGTCGGCGAATCCCTCATCCCCTTCACCTACCACTCCCTCGAACGCCTCGGCCTCATCCCCAAAATGCGCGCCTCCGCCTTCCAGAAAAAATACAGCGTCTCCTTCGTCCAACCAGACGGCCGCCAGTCCGCTCCCTTCTACTTCCACACCCGCTACGACCGCAATACCATCGCCCAGACATGGCAGGTCCTCCGCTCGGACTTCGACCAGATGCTCGTCGACCACGCCCGCGAGCGCGGCGTCGAAGTCCTCGAAGAACTCACCGTCACTCGTCTCCTCCGCGACGGCGACCGCGTCACCGGCATCGAAGTGAAGGACAAAGACGGCCACCTCCGCGAAATCCACGCCGCCATCACCCTCGATGCCTCCGGCAAGGAATCCTTCGCCTCCGTCCGTCTCGGCTGGCGCGAACGCGACCCCTTCCTCAACAAGGTCGCCGTCTGGACCTACTACAAGGGCTCCCAGCGCGGCACCGGCGACGACGAAGGTGCCACCACCATCGCCTTCGTCCCCGAAAAAGGCTGGTTCTGGCACATCCCCCAGCACAATGACATGGTTAGCGTCGGCATCGTCGCCGAAGGCAAATACCTCACCCGCGACGGAGTCCGCGACCTCAAGGAAATCTTCGACCGCGAGGTCACCCGCAACGCGTGGATCAAGGAACGTCTCAGCACCGGCACCCAGACCGGTCCCTATCACGTCACCAGCGAATACTCCCACCACTCCCGCCACTGCGCCTGCACCGGCCTCCTCCTCGTCGGCGACGCCTTCGCCTTCCTCGACCCGGTCTTCAGCAGCGGCGTCATGCTCGCCCTCAAGAGCGGTGTCCTCGGCGCAGAAGCCGTCCACGAAGCCCTCGTCGCCAACGACCTCAGCCCCTCACGCTTCGAAGCCTACGGTGCCACGCTCCGCGAAGGCATCGAAAACATGCGCAAGCTCGTCTACGCCTTCTACCACCACGACTTCTCCTTCAAAGACGTCGTCATGAAATACCCGGAACTCGCCGGCGAAATCACCGACTGTCTCTCCGGGGACGTAAACCGCGACTTCTCCGCCCTCTGGGAAAAAATCCGCGAATTCGCCCCCATCCCCGACTCCCTCCCCTACGGCATCCCCGCCCCCGCCGCCGCCTGACTCCCTAACCAGCAAAGTGGCACAGGCATCCCGCCTCTTACCTAACACCAAAATCCCCCAATCCCAACGGGATTGCGTCCCAAAGCCCAGGGTTGGACTGCGGCACGCAGGCCTACCCTGGGTCTCTCCAACACCACCCTCCACCCCCAACCGCGGTTGCGTCCCTAGCCACATCCGCCCCGCCGCCGCCTGACCCCCTAGCCAGCCGCCGACGTCGCCAGCTTCTCGCACGCCTTGATGTCCAGCTTCCCGCTCGCCAGAATCGGAATCTGAGCCACCGGCACCAGCCGCCGCGGAATCCACAAACTCGGCACGCCCTGCTCCAGCAGCGTATACCGCAGCTGAATCAGTTCCTGCTTCACCGTCTCCCCAGCCACCGTCGACAGCAGCACCAGCGCCTCTCCCTTGTCAGGATCAGGCACCCCCACCACCGCAATCCGCCGCTCGCTGTCACTCTCCAGCTCCAGCGCCCGGATGATGTAATCCTCCACCGTCTCGTGCGGCACCATCTCGCCCCCGATCTTCGAAAACCGGCTCAAGCGCCCCTCAATGTGCAGAAAACCATCCGCATCCAGCCTCCCAACATCACCCGTGCTGAACCACCCGTCCCGCAGCACTTCCTCCGTCTTCCGCGGCTGCTTCAGATAACCCGTAAACACATTCGGCCCCTTCATCCAGATGATCCCGCTCCGGTCCACCGGCAGCGCATCACCCGTAATCGCATCCGTAATCCGCACCGCCAGCCCAGGCATCAGCTGCCCCGTCGATCCTAACCGCCGCGACGCCAGCACCGGCTGCTTCCCGTTCGACGCAGGATCCGGCAGATTCACGTTCGTCACCGGACTCGTCTCCGTCAGCCCATACCCCTCCATCACCGGCTTCCCGAACTTCCGTCGGAATTCCTCCTCCAAATTCAAAGGCAGCTTCTCCGCCCCCGTCACCACATACTTCAGCGTCGCCAGTTGCTCGACCTTCACCCGCCGCAGATAGCCCCTCAGAAACGTCGGCGTCGCCAGCAGCAGCTCCACCCCATGCTTCTCTATCAATTCCGCCAGCTTCGGCGGCTCCAGCGGCGTCGGATACGTCACCAGCGACAATCCCTCAATCAGCGGATACCACAGCGTCACCGTGCACCCGAACGAATGAAACAGCGGCAGACACCCTAGCAGCTTGCTCGTCCCCGCCAGATCCAATCGCGCCGCAAACTGCGTCACATTCGAAATCAGATTCCGGTGCGTCAGCACCACTCCCTTCGGCTCCCCGGAACTCCCGCTCGTGAACAGCAAGGCCGCCTCCGCATCCCCGCCCGACGACGGCAGCTTCAGCAGCGAACACAACGCCGGCACCGGCAGCAACCGCAGCAGCAGCTCCCACTTCAATATCCCCATCTTCATCCGCGGCAGCAATCGCTCCACAAAGATAATGTCCCGCGTCGATGGCCACGGAAAGGTCTGCACCTTCCTCACAATCTGATCCACCGTCACAAACCGATCAATCCCGCTCTGCCGGATCGCACTCTCAATCGCATCCTTCCCAGCCGTGAAATTCAGATTCACCGGCACCTTCCCAGCCAGCACCACCGCCAGATTCGCAATCATCCCCGCCCGCCCCGGAGGCAGCACAATCCCCACCCGCGATTCCTTCGTCTCCTTCCGGATCACTCCCGCCAGACACGCCGCCGCCGCAAACAACCGCGCAAAACTCATCTCCGATCCATCCAGCCCGTCATGCAGCACCGCACCCGCCGCATGCCGCTTCAACCCAGCCACTAGCAATCGCCCAAGGTGCTCCCCGAAACTCGCACGCGTCGCATACGCCTCCGCCGCCCCCTCAATCAACGCCGCCTGCACCAGCGGATGCGCCGCCCGACCCGCCGGAATCACCGGCATCACACACAACACAACCTCCGGAAACGACCCCGGCGACTCCACACTCAGACAATGCTCCTGCGGCAGATCCACCCCGATCGGCTGCACCGGCACCCCAAACCCGCACAAATCCTCAATCACCGCATGCGGCACCCGCACATTCGTCGCCCGCAGCGACGCCACCGCCGGCGTCACCGCAATCACCGCCGCTCCCGCCGCCACCGCCTGCGGCACCGCCGCGTGCGATGACGTCTCCGTCCGAATCAATCGCGGCAACCCGCTCGACCCCACGGCCTGCCTCATCTCCGCACCCAGCACCGCATCCGTCTCCGTCAGCAGCACCGCCTTCCTCCCATTCAATCCCTTCAACAGCCGCGTCAGCGCCGCCGGATGACTTTGCGAACACAGGAACAGAACACCTCGATCACTGAGGCGTTCGGAATGAAGCAGGGTGGAAACAGACATGTCTACCGGTGGAAACTGGACATCCCGCGCCAGACAGGGCGTCCAGCGCAGGAACTCGCCTCGCCTCTAGGGCCCACCCGACGGTTTCTCAATGGAAAGAAACACCATTGGCAAACCCGCACCCCCGGTCATCCATGCCGCCCCCCCGACCATGCCCCCAGACCAGCACTCCGACGAAGACCGCGACTCCGCTCGCCGCAGCGCCGCCGCCTACCGCGACTACCTCGCCGAACGCGAGGAAATCCTCCGCCATAAATGGATCCTCAGCGAAGCCGCAGGCCACGACGTCGGCTTCGAAGCCGCCCTCCTCGACTGGGTCAGCTCAACCCGCACCGCATGGCGCCGCACCCGCTCCAAAAAATCCGCCGACGCCTGACTCAACCCATCCCGTAACCAAGATCCGGATCCTCCGGCAGTTGCTCCACCGGAATCGCATAAGTACGGTCCGCACACTCGAACCACACCCGCCCGCCCGAGAAACCAGTGCACGTGGAGCGAGGCGAAGGGGGCCCCACCCTTTCCCGATCCGGCAGGAGAAACACCCGGGTCCGCCACGCCCCGTCCTCCCCGGGGGTCATCGCCACAAACCTCCTCGTCGACCAGTTGTGTTCCTCGTCGATCAGCACCCCGCCGTCCACTGGATCTACCCACACCCGCACGTGCTCCGGAACTTCGGAATCGCCCGCGTCATCACTCGCCATCACGCTCTCCGCCGTCGCCAGCACGCCACCGGTCCTGTCCACCAGCCGGTACCGGGACTCCGTACGGAGGCCTGTCGCAGACTTGTACCGATCACCTAATACAAGCTCAAGACGCCACCCGTCCGCCGTCACCAGCACATTCCGCTGCCTCAACCCGCCGCGCAACACCGCCTCCGTCAGCACACCGCCGCTCTCGCCAACCGCTTCCCACCGCGCATACTCCCGCCGGAACGCAGCCGCGCAGGCTTCATCGCGCTCACGCCATTCATCCAGCGGCTCCACCAGCGGCTGCGGGCCACGGCATGCCGCCAGTACCGCGCATCCAGTCAGTATCCATGGTCTCATCTACCCGGCGATAACACCACCTCCCGCACCCTCAACGGCAAAGCCCGCCTTTCCCCTGTCCGCCCCCACACGAAACCGGAAGCAATCCCCGGACACCTCTCGTCCCATCCCCCCATCCACCCACTCCACGCCATGATCCGCCCCCTCGCCCTGCCCCTCATCATCGCCGCCGCCCTCTCCGCCTACGCCCAGGATTCCACCCCACGACCCAAAGGCGCTCCCCCCGCCGAACCCCGCATCCCCCGCGGCAAAGCCGAGCTCAAAGAGGACGATAAACCCGCCTTCCCTCCTCCCGACCAAGGCTGGGACGCCGTCCGCGACTCCCTCCCCCACGGCAAACTCGAACTCATCTCCTACGAATCCAAAACCGTCGGCACCACCCGCAAACTCAACGTCTACACGCCTCCAGGCTACTCCACCGCCCAACGCTACCCCGTCCTCTACCTCCTCCACGGCATCGGCGGCGACGAATCCGAATGGCAACGCTTCGCCAACCCAGGCAATCTCCTCGATAACCTCATCGCCAACGGCAAGGCCGTCCCCATGATCATCGTCATGCCCAACGGCCGCGCCCAGAAAAACGACCGCGCCGATGGCGATGTCTTCAAATCCGCCCCTGCCTTCGCCACGTTCGAAAAAGACCTCCTCGACGACGTCATCCCAACCATCGACGCGCGCTACAGCACCCTCACAGACAAAGACCACCGCGCCCTCGCCGGTCTCTCCATGGGCGGCGGCCAATCCCTCAACTTCGGCCTCTCCCACCTCGACACGTTCTCATGGATCGGCGGCTTCTCCTCCGCCCCGAACACCAAAAAACCAGAAGCCCTCATCCCCGACGCCACCGCCCTCAAATCCGCCAGACTCATCTGGCTCTCCTGCGGCTCCAAAGACGGCCTCCTCGGCATCAGTCAGGCCATGCACGCCCGCCTCAAAGACCTCACCATCCCTCACACATGGCACGTCACCGACCACGCCCACGACGCCCCCGAATGGAAACAAGCTCTCTACCACTTCCTCAAACAACTCCAGTTCCCCTCCACCACTCCCCCCACAGATAAACCAAAACCCTAACCGCCCTCACCCCTCTTCCCACACGCCCATCTGACTTCTGACTTCTGACTTCTCACTTCTCACTTCTCACTTCCCTCCCCCGTCCCGTAGGGACGACCGGTCAATACCCACGGGTGCCGCGATCCACTCGCGGCACCCCCGGTTCCCAACAGAATAACACAGAACCCCGTCAGGGCTCCCCCTCTCTCCGCCCCAGCCCACACACTGCGGCGACCCGACGCCTACTTCTGCAAAGGCAATAACGCCTCTGCAAACGCCTTGCCCATCTGAGCAAAAATCTTCGCACTGCCAAAATAGTGGTACCCACCATTGGACGCACCTTTCAGTGCCTCCCGGTCCTTGGGCGAAAGCACCTCCTCAAGGGCCAGATCAAGCTTCTTCTGGTCAGCTTTGGTGATGCCCTCAATCCTCACGTCTATCCCGGCATAGTGTTCCGGCGCGCTCGGGTCGTACTGGTCATTTGAATAGGCAGCCAACACGTTCTTGCCCTTCTTCAGATGCTTCACCTGGTCAGCCTCAAGCACGATGGAACCGTAACGCGCATTGTCCTGCCACCAGATGTAGGTGTGAATCTTGTGGCCATTCAAATAGACGTGGAACCCCTGTCTGGCCAGAATCGCGATGCGGTAGGACTCGAAGTCAAGGTCCTCCACTTCAAAGGCGGTGCGCATCAGCAGAAACTCACCCTCACCCCACTTTGAGGGGAACTTGTCCAGAGTGACTCCGTTGTGTTTCCAAACTCCCTTTCCGATAGGAGCTTTGCCTTCCGTCCATTTGCTGTCATCAAACTCCGGCATGAACCAGTTCTCCATCCCGGCTGGAAGCGTGATGTCACGGAACCGCCTCTCTGTGTATTCCTCAATCTTGTCCTTCTTCTCCGCAGCATCCACCGCAGTGAACCGCCAGTTCCGTTCCTCTGGCAGCGGCTTGCCCACAGGCTTCCAGTAATTCTCCCATTTCGAATCCCTGTCCAACACCCCATCCGGCTTCAGGGTGTGCGCCGTTCCGACAATCTCATTATACTGACCCTGCTTGGGCTCCGCGGCGGCAATATCATAGTCCCAGAAAGGCGCCGTATCGACCGCCACCACGTTGCCCTTGAACTCAGGCATCGCAGCGGGCGCGGCCATCGCCTTGCGGAAATTGACGTTCTTCTCACCATCCACGCCCAGCACGCCAATCACGAACGGCATCGCCGGGGCGGAAAGCTCCTTGCGGACGTCGCGGATGAAGTGAGCCAACAGGCGCGAGTATTCATCGTAATTCCCATTGGGGTAAGTCGTCCCGTCGACCAGATCATTGAAACCCTGGAGCCACACAAAACCCGCCATTTCATAGCCAGCCTTCTCGTCGTACTCCGGACAGACCCGCTTGGGATCCGCCAGCACCTTCTTCACATGCTCCACCATCATCCGGTAGAACACACCCGAGGCCGCGTCCTTGTCCTCCTGCCATTTCTTCCGCTCCTCAAGCTTGGGAACCCCGTGCGCCCCCTCGGGATGCTTGTCCCACACCTCCTGAACCTCCTTGGGCAGTTTGTATTGCCCCGCACTCGGCGGACGGAACTCGGTGTTCAGTGACCTCCCGCCCCACGCGGTCTTGATAATCAGAATCGGTTCCTTCAATTCCTTCTCCATGAAGATTCCGAAGGTGAATTCAGGCCCGATCTTCTTGCTTAGCTGGGTTGGGTTATCGCCTCGCTCCCCAAAGCCAGCCGTCAGCTTCCCAAGGCCCTCGCCGTTCGCACTGCCATCATAAGGACCCGTCAAATACGACATCCAGACCTTGTCACACACCCGTGCCGTTCCGTCAGGATTCCGCATCTCCTTCAGAAGAGGCGCCGTCTTCGGATCCTTCCCGATGTAATCAAACGTCTTCACCTCGGCATGTCCCTCCATGTTCGACTGGCCAGCAAGGATGAACACCTTGAGCGGCTTGGCATATGACAGCGGCGAGATGACGCAGAGCAGTGCTACTGCCAGACTGGTTGTTTGCTTCATTGGAGGTGGCTGGATTGAGTTCTCGTAATTGGGATAAGTCGCCCTTTTGTCTACTTCGTAGGAACCGGGGTTGCGACAGGCACATCGGCGAAGGTGAGCGCGGCAATGCCGTTCCTTCCGTAAAGAAGGTCGGGCTGCTGCCACGCAACGAGTCCCTTGAGGTAGGTGATGGTGGTGGTGGAAGCGGCTTCGGAGACCTGCAGTCTGATGGTGTTCCCAGTCGCGCTGCCGGACGTTACGGAACCAGATGCGGCTCCGTCGGCGTTCGCAAGGAAGAGCATCGTGGGCGCTCCCGGATTCCAGGAGATCTCCTGGTCGAACACGAGGGCGATCTCATTTTTCGCCGGGGTGGTGAAGTAAGCCTGCTGGAGATTGGGCGCAGTGAGTTTTGCGGTGGGTATGACTCCATACACATCCTGTTCAACCAATGGTCCGATCAGATCCGAGAACACCTGGTAGCCGAGTGGCTCATAATGGCACCCCGATCCGGGCACGATTCCGTGGGTGCTCATGATCTTCATGTTCGAGAAGAGATACGGTAGTGTCCGCTGAACCTCACGGAGTTGGTCGTTCCGCGAGGTCTCGCCGCAGGCGGCCGGCCAGATCTGATAGATATAGTAATTGCGCAGGTTCGGAAAGTCCTGTTTCCAGGCCGCGGAAATATCCACGAAGTACTGTTGGTAGAACTTGTAGTTATAGTCCCCATCCGGGCCTATGGCCCCCTGATCCTGCTCGCCCTGGTGCCAGAGTAGGCCGCGAATGCCGTGGGTGAGCTTCGCGCCGGTCACACGGTTGTACAGATTGGCATAAATGTCTTCGCTCCAGCCGGAGCCCAGTTTCAAGGAATGGTCGGCAGGATTCGGCCTGTGCATGTCGATGCGCGTGCCGCCGGCCGCGCCGTTGATGATGCAGACGGGCACCTTGTTGTTCGCGACGAGGCGGTTGGCAAGATACCATCCCCAGAGGCCCAATTGCAGGTCGTTGCCCTTGCTGATGGCATAACCCCAGCCTGAAGTGAGGCCGTAGGTGCGGACCCACTTGTTGGTGGTGGTCGTGTCATTGGGCGCAGAATTGTCGGTGGCCAGTGCATTCGATTGGCCTTCGATGATAAAGGCATCGCCACAGACGAGGTCGCTGACGGTGGCGACGTCCGAATCCACGCCGCCGGTGGTCGTACCATACACGACACGGTAAGTGTTGAGGCCCGCAGTGATGGGCGCGCTGAAAGCGTAGGCACCGTTGACAAGAGCCTGGCGACGGGTCGTTTCTAGGCTTTCGGATCCGCCATCAGGTGTCTTGTAGACCTTAAGGAAAACCGTGTCGGGCGTGCCGGTCTCAGTGCCGTTGTAGAAAATCGTCCCGAGCCCGGTGCCGGGGTCACGCGCGAAGAACTGACCGTTCACCGGTTTCTCCGTGGTAGCCGGGGTGCGCTCGACCCACGGGTCGCTCGCGGGTTCCTTCACCTGGATGACGACGTTTCGTGAAATAGCGGTGCCACCATTGCCCATGGTGAGACTGACATTCATCGGGCCGCTGCCTTGCGCCCGGATGAGCGTGAGCGTGCCGTCAGTCGTTTGCTTCGTGACGGCCACGCCGCTGACCGCCCATTTGTAGCTGAGGGTCCCGACCCCCGCCTTCTGCATGGCAGTGAGGTTCGAAATGCTCGCGGCCACGGTCATTGTGCTCCGGCCGTCCCACGCGGTCGCCGAGGGAACGAGAGTGAACACCGGATCGGGTGCGGTGTCGATGACGATAAGCGGCACGTCGATCGTCTTAGTTCCTCCAGCGAACACGGCCCTGAACTGGATGACCCCCGAGTCATCTTCAGAAACGCGCGGAGCCGCGTATTTGAACGAGAACTGATCGGTGGCCAGCAGTGTCTCCCGGCCGTTCCTCTTATAGATCCAGTAAACCTTCTGCGCACCGCCTGCCTCTGCGGTCAGGGTGGCACTGGCACGCTCGTTCATCTTCACAGAGGTGGGCGAAACAGAGAAGCTCGAACCGGTTCGCACGATGCCGCCGACGAGGGTCTGCAGAGGCTTCTGGTTCTCGTACTCCAGCTTCACCCAATTGGCAGAGCGCACGACGCTCGAGATGCGAAGCTCGTCCATATCGCCAACGTATTTGAAGCCATACGTAGGCACAAAGCCACCAATGTCCAAACGGCAGGGTTTGGACATGTTCATCGTACCGCCGGCAGTGGACGCATCAAGCACACCATTGACGTAGAGTCTGCAATCATTGCTTTCAAACGTTTGGACGACGTACGACCACTCGGAGAGTGGAATCGCAGCGGTGCCCCTGATGTCCGCCGCGCCAAAGTTGCAATCCACGTTGATGCGCGGCGGAGTCATGAGACTCATGACCGCCTTGCCGCCCTGTGTCTCTTGGAGTCCCCATCCGAACACGTCGTCGCCGGTAGTGGCGGGTCGTATCCAGACACCCGTAGAGAACGGTGCAGTTCCGCTCGGCAGGCCGGTGATCTCTTTGCCGCACTGGATGCCCTGACCTGAGGCAAATGTCCTTGACCTTCCGATCAGACCATTGCTGACCGTGGTGTTAATATTGGTTGGCGAGGTCGTGCCGACAGCGTCCGCAAGCGTCTCTCCAAGGTGGTGGACACTCGCGTAGCCGTTGGCTGGGTTAAATACTGAGGTGCCGCTTGATTCGCTCGTCACCCCGGTCTTGCCCCAGTACATTTTGATTTCCTGCCTTTCATTGGCGGCAATGCTCGGGATCCTGACCCAGACGGCGGCGCTGCCGGTGACGGAATCCCATTGCTCAATCTGATAGGCAAGGGCAGTTCCCGTCGCGTTCGCAAACCGGATGTCCCGCCCGTCGGATGCCGCCTCATTGAACGGAAAGCTGCCGGAGTTAAACCGTAGCAGCAGCGGAAAATTGCTCTCCGCAGGTCCGGTGGCGATGTTGGCCCCATCCGGGGTGGTCAGGATGAACAACGAGCCGGAAAAGCCCCATGATTTATAGGGGAAAAGCTCGGGAGTGCTGGAGTTCCCCGCCGAGTCGTTGGTGATTCCCGCAAAACTGTCGCCTGCAGTATCCTTTAGGGCGGTCGGGGAAATTCGTATGGCGTCGCTTTTGCTGGTAGAGGTGAGCACCCGCGCGTTGGCTCTTTCGGTTTGACATGATTCGTGGAGAAAAGTGACAGGTGCCGCGTGATCGACGCCTCCATTCATCCGGGACGAGGTGTCGAGACGCACGGTCGGGATTCCGCTGATCCCCGAAGCCTCCACGGCTGGTGCTCCGGCCTGGAGCGTCACCATGGCCTCGCCTCCGTTCTCGTCGCGCCACTCGTTGACCGTGGGTCCTGATAGCATCATGGTCCTATCCTTGCTTGCATCAAGCCACAAGGCGAGGTCGGCGGAGGCGGGTGGTGCGGCGCTGGCTGGTGACAGCACGGAAACAATTGCCAAACCCATCGCCCAGACGCGGCTGAGTTGCTTCAGAGTGTCTCTGACCGAATCATCTAGATTGAGTGTTTTCAATGTTTTAAAGTATCCAGTTATACTGTCCGTTCGCGCCTCACATTTGGGGGAGGCTCACCCCTTGATTGATCCCTCCAGTTTTCCAAATCCGCCTGTTCATTCAGAACTG
The DNA here is from genome assembly GCA_027483175.1 of Verrucomicrobiaceae bacterium. GTDB lineage: Bacteria > Verrucomicrobiota > Verrucomicrobiia > Verrucomicrobiales > V1-33 > V1-33. The sequence goes on from JAIXVE010000263.1 coordinate 33,984, forward strand.
AGCTTGCAACTCCAATTCATCACTCAAGGTCAGAGTGCTTCAGGCCCTCGATCAAACAATCCATCTGGCCGAACGGCTTCCTCGTTTGCTCATCGTACTCAAGGTTGGCATAGACCGCCAGAACATTGATGCCCTTTTTCAGGTGCTGGCGGATATCGGCGTCCCATGGCGCGTAGTGAGGTTTGTCAAACCACCAGCCGTAGCCCGCAATTTCATGACCGTTCAGGTAAACCTTGAAGCCCTGCGGTGTGAGCACACTGAGGCGGTAGGAATCGAAGTCGAGGGCATCCACCTCGAAGCTGGTACGCATGACGATGAACTCGCCTTTGCCCCAGTCGGACTGATTCGCGAAAGCGGGACTCTGTCCCCTGTAGAGAGCCGTACCGACGGGGGCGCGCCCCGCACTCCACTTGCTGTCGTCATACTCAGGCTTGAACCAGTCCTTGAGATCCTCCGGCAACTGAAGGTCGCGCATGCGCCTTCTCTCGCGGGTGGGTAGCTGATCTTTCTCCACGATGGGATCAAAGGACTTGAATCTCCAGACCCTCTCCGATGGCGGCAGCTTGCCGATCGGTTTCCAACCAGCACTGGGATTCCGGAGCTTCGCGAGGTCGATAATGGTATTCACGATGCCCGCCTTATGATCCTGTTCATAGTCCTTGTCGGCGCGGAGGCGCTTCGCGATCTCCGGGCGGTAAACCGCATAGAGGATTTCGGTGAGTTCCTTGCGTTGTGCCGGATCGAGCTTTTCGAGCAAGGTAAACAATCCGAACGGATCTCCACCAGGATTGCCACCGGGAGCTGCCACGATACCGACGAGATCACTGGTTTGCAGATCGTTGAATCGCAGGCGGAGAGCGGTCGCAAGCGGCACTGCCAGCGTGGGGTCGTTCTGCAGGCAAACCTTCACGGTTTCCATGACGTTGTGGGCACCCTCGCCGGAACGCGGCCCACTCTTGATTTCAGACGCCGTAGTTGCCTTCTTCAGGCCCGCAAGGATGAGCGTGCCCGCCTCGCTGTCCGCTTTCCTTTGTTGGAGTGACTGATTGAAATGCTGCATCATCCACTCGCGGGGCATAGTGTGGTATTCCTCAGTCAACATATCCAGAATTGCTGGAAGGATTTTGACGTAAAGGGCATCATCCTTCTGGAGCCCGGTGAGAGCCGTGAAGGCGGCGTCGCGCATCCACCAGTCCGAGTGTTTGATCCACGGCCGGATGAGTTCGTGGCGCTGTTGGATCTCCTTGGCCGGGGCCAGCTTTAGAGCAATCAGGGCACCCTGCACCACGTACAAGGACTCCGCAGGCTCCGAAAGCATCCTCGTGATGGCTGCCAACATCCCGGGAGTGAACTGCTCGGTGGAGATGGGACTGTCACCAGGTCCGAACCAGTAGTTCCAGTCAATGAGGCCGTCGAGCGCCGCACGCCGCAGGCGTGGATCGGGGTTGCTGAGGAACTTCTCAAGTTCATCCAATGCGCCCACCTTGCGCAGCGCCACGGCGGCCTGAGTGCGAACAACGTAGCGCCGGTGGTGCATGTTCTTCAGCAGAAACTCCCGGGGGAGGCTGTTGAGGTCTTTCTCAGGCTTCTGATAGGCATCACCCAGTGCCAGAAAGGCCACGTGGGCGGGATCCTCCGGGCCGTACTCGAGGTACTTGGGATGGTGTTCGATCGATAGGAATGCCAGATCCGCCTTGGTACCCCAGAGGGTTTCAGGGAGGATGAAGTTTTGCGAGAACTTCGTTCGCGGCGCACCGGTGATGCGCAGAGTTCGCAGGGGTGCGGTGTAGGAGAGGCCGATGCCCGGGCCCGAACTGCCGACTTCGCCGTTCCCGTAATCGAGTGTCCCGAACCCGATACTGCCGCCGTGCTCGCGACTGAGATCATGCCACCAGGTGAGCCGATCCATGCACTCGCGGTAAAGCGCAGGCTTCTCCTTCATCAGATAGGCCGTGTTGATGCCGCGCCAGATGCCATCGCCCCGACCTTCATCGCCATGCCCCATCGCCAAGCCCGGGTAGCTGTCCAGCATCGTCATGGACAGACATTTCGCGGCTTGCTGGTAGATGGTGACATCACCTTGGGCGCCAGCGGCAATCTGCATGGCAGCGGCGATCATTCCATCCTTGCCATTCGAGCCAAACCCGCCCTCTGCGCGGTGATCGCCGTAGGCCACTCCGCCGTGGCCCGCGAACCGGTAGAAGTGACGGAGCGAACCTAGCAAGGTCTGCTCATCCACATTGACACCGCATTCCTTGCCCAGCAGCAGGGTAGTGAGCACCTGCGCACCTGCTGCATGCAGCAGACCGCCCGCCACATAACCGGGACTGATGCCATTGCTCCAATGCGTCCAGCCGCAGCCGAACTTCTGGCGGGTCTTCGCGTCATCGCAGTAGTGCTGCATGATGGGCAGGACCGACTTGTCTCCAGTGCGCAGGTAGTACTCACAGCAGGCGATGCCGTTGTAGCCGTTGTTCCACGTATTGTCTCCAATGGCTTTGACATCCTTGGGAAAGGCATCAAAATACGCCTTAACTCGCGGCAGATACTTGTCATCTCCAGTCGAAAGCAGAAAGAGACAGACGAGCGCACCGGGAATCCCATCCTGGTTGAACTTCTCCGGAGTGGAATAAAAGGCAGCGGCCTCCTCGATGATCCGTTTTGACTTCGGGCAATTCAGCGGCCACGTCTTGCTGTAAGCGCCAAGCACCGGAATGATCACGGTTTCCTTGCGCTGGGTCTTGCCGTCTGCCGAGGTCACATCGAAAGCCATTCGCCCGTCCGTCGCCTCGGCTTTGGTGAGGGCGTTCCCCATCACAACAAACGGGTTCAATCCCTTGAGCGCGGTTCCATTGACTCCGCTGAGGATCTCGCCCTTGGAAAACTTGCCCTCGGACGGCGAACCCACTACCAGTTCCTCAACCTTTATCACCACGCCCGGATAAACTCGCGCCTTGATTCCGGTTGTGCCGATGCCGCCGAAATACCTCTCGCGGGTCGGATCGGGGCGCAACTGGTACAACGGTCTTTCCGTGTAATACCCCTCACCGGCTTTGCCCTCGGCTCCTACTCGGAGTTGGGCAATGAGCGCAAAAAACATCAGGACAATGACGGATCGATTCATGGCTTGGATTTGGGCTCGGGCTCGGAACTCTTCTTCAGGCGGAGGCGCAGTGTGACGGCAGTACCCTTCTTTGGCAGATGGGTGGGATCGATTTCCCACTCCAGCGCCCCCTGCTGGTGGCTGTGCAGTTCAGTGAGACACAGTAACTCGTCGCCGAAGGTACTCATCGAAATCACATGCCCGCTAATGTCGGCAAGGTAACCTCTGGGCCCATCACCATCGTCCTTAAGGTGTGACCCCGCGAAAATGAACTCGTGGGGTATGCTCTGCGCCTTGTCGGACTCCGTTCCGCTCTTCGGACGCTCAATGCCATCACGGTTCCTTCGCCGGATGAAATCACTGATCGGACGTTCAACCGGTTTGCCCTCGGCATCCCTGAATTCGAGGAACACGTCGATCAGGTCGCCCGTGGGAGGAATGTCTACCCAACGGGTCTGCTCCTCATTCGCCGGCCGCCGCATGGCGGGGGAACCGCTCTTTGCTCCTATCAGAAGTAGCGCCGTATGAATGAGGGAGGGCCTCGCCTCGACGGCGACAATCGATTCATGAACCTTCCCCCCGATGTTGCAGGCAATCAGCTCCAGCGCGCCTTCCGACAGGCAGACAGTCGCCTCGACATCGATGCAGCGTTCTCTGGCATTGATCGTCAGTCCGGGGATTTTGAGTTCAGGAACGGGTTCGCCCCGGGAGGCCGATGGAGGTGCTGCATCCCCCGCCGCGTCAGGACGAGTCTGAGACGTCGGGGCGGGTACCGATTCCTCCGAAGCATCAGGCCCCACCGGAGGCGCCCCCTCCGCGGAACAGGCACCTGCGACGGAGAAAGTCAGCGCAAGCACCCGGGACCTGACTCTCAGGAGTGACAAACTGGGAATTTTCATGCCGGGAAACTGATCTGGAGTGGGTGCCTGAGGAGCGGTGACCGTTAACCCCGACGCGCGCAAAGTGCCTTCGGCGTTATCGAACGGAGAGTCAGTAGAAGCTACGTTCGGAAACAGGTCCCTGAACGAGTTGAATTCTTGACAACCTGTTCCAGAAAAGTACAAGCAGCCGCGTGCGTCCAGTCCATCGCCTCTCCCTCCCCGAACAGGTTGCCGCCTGCCTGCGCGAGGGTATCCAGGGGGGGCGCTGGGGCGATCAGTTTCCCGGCGAAATTCAGCTCGCCACCGAGTTGGACGTGTCGCGCAACACTGCAAGGCGAGCGCTTCAGATTCTGGAAAAGGAAGGCCTCGTCGTCAGACGTGGACTCGGTCGCAGCCGCAGCATCACTCCCGCGGGGACCGCCATGGCATCCCATCGGCCACTGCGTGTCGCGATACTACGCAACGACTCACTCCTCGTGGACAATCCGCAGACCGCACTCATCCTGGCCAACGTATTGCGCTCACTTGAAGCTGCGGGATATGACGCATTTGAATGCAGAAAGACCCAGGTTGAACTCAGGCATGACGTCCCCCAGATGACACGACAGTTGATCGCTGCGGGTGCAGATGCGTGGGTGATCGAGGCTGGCTCACGCCCTCTGTTGGAGTGGTGCGCCTCCCAGCAGACGCCCTGCCTTGCATTGTATGGCCGCACCCAGGGCCTGCAGATCGCCCGGACCGGCCCGGACACGGTATCAGCCTATGCAGCAGCCACGCGCGCGCTCATTGCGCTCGGACATCGCCGCATCGTGCTCATCGTCCGCGAGGAATTCCGCAGGCCACCGGTTGGAGGCTGCGAGCTCGCATTCCTCACAGAACTGGAGACGCATGGCATCCCAGCAGGTGCCTATAATTTGCCCGAATGGAATGAAACTCCCGCGGGATTCGAGCAACTGCTGGATAGCTTGTTCAGAACAACACCCCCCACCGCCGTGATCGTCGATGAGCCATGCTGGTTCATTGCAGCACTGGCATTCATGGTCCGGCGCGGCATTTGTGTTCCCGAACAGGTCTCCATGGTCGCTGGAGAAAGTGTCCCCTTGCTGGACATGTGCTCGCCGCGACTTGCCCAGATGCGCTGGGACAACCGGCTCATCGTGCGCCGGATTGTACGCTGGGTGGACGCCGTCCGAAAAGGCAATCCCGACCGAAGGATCCTCAACATCCCTGCCGAATTCGTCCCCGGCGGCAGCATCGGCCCATTGATCCCCTCAGCTAATGTGGGCATTGATTAACCGATCTCTGCCTCCTCACACAGATGTGCCCGCAGTTTCAACAAGAGGCAGCTCCGATTGCCCCGTGCTTCCCGGACCATTCGTTAGTCTTCAGTTGATTCCGCCACCGATCCAGCGGCGGCGCAGGCCCCATTCCATAGTGAGTAAAAGGACCATCAGGGCCATGACCCACCAGCGATCCCAGATAGCCCGACGGCCATATTCGATGATGCGACTGCCGCGCGGATCCACGGCGATCGACCAGCTTCCGGGATCGCCTTCCAGCAACTTTCCTCCTCCGAGTTGCGCGAGTTCGACCATCAACCCGCGGTTGGCCGCCGTGGATGCAAACTCGCGGGTGTCCGGAGTCACATCGACGAGGGCATAAGAAAACACCGGATCCAACCCGGCGCGCGGCAGGCTGGCGGTAAAGGTCCATTCGCCCTGATCCTGCAGCGCAACACTCGCGTGCCATGTGCGGGTCACCTCGTCGCGGATCAATTCCACAGGCACCGCTTCCTCTCCAGGCCTAGCGCGTTTCAGCGCAACCACCGCATCCGGATAGGTGGGCGAAAACGGAATGCGCACATCCACACTCTGGCCCGGCACCGCCACATTGCGATCAACCGATAGCTTGAGTTCCCCACTCTTGCGGCGGATGCGGTCCGCGGCCAACCAGCGCACGGCCTGGTTCCAGAATCGCCGGTAGTAAAGGGTTCTGTCCTCAGCGGTGCCGAAGCTGGTGTGGAATTGGCTGCCCCAGCTCTGGGTTGTGTCGGAAGTGAACGCCATCGTGCGGCCCCGCCCGATCTGCTGCACGGCGAAAACGACTAGCGGGCCGTATTTGTTGGATTCATTCTCGTTGAATGCCAGCGCGCGGGCTCCCGGCTTGACCCGGTTCACGGAATTGAGTCCGCTGAATCCCGGGAATCGCTCGTTCCAGATCTGCGCGGTCTCCTCGCGGGTGGTGCCGAGTTGCATCACCGGGTGGTCGAACATCTCCGGGGGGACTTGCAGCTTGAAACCTCCATATTTGATGTCCTCGTTGCCGTAAACATCCACCGGCATCAGCTTGTCGATCACCGTCTCGTCGTAGTGGCCGGCCCCGAAGGCCGTCGTGCCACCCACCATCACGAAACCACCGCCGTGTTCCTCCACCAGCGCCACGGTCAGAGCAAGTTGCTCGGGAGTGAAGGCTTCTTTGTAGATATCACTGTTGATGATCACATCGTAGTTCAACATGTCCTGCAGCGTGCGCGGGTATCCCTTGATCGGATGGGCAATGTTGTAAACTTTGCGGCCGTCGGCATCGATCGTGAAAGGGATCTGGCGGGAGGTTTCGAAAGACTCGGACTGCGGGAAAAACAGACTCGTGACCTCCATGTCCGGATCGCTCTCCAGCGCGTTCTCCAGCCAGTGCCCGGCGTTAGGCGTGCCTTCCATGTTGATGACGCGGATCTTCCGCTCGACGACCTCCGCACCGATCACGCCCGTATTGTTGGTAGCGAGGCGCTCACCGTTGAGTGGGAGCACCTCCACATGGTATCGGTGAAAGCCAGTGAACGGGGTGTCAAAGATGAATTCAAAGGGTTGGGCATCGCGGACCACCGTTTCCACCGATTCATGCACCACCCGACCCTCACACTGAACACGCATCGTCACCTCGCGTCCTGTGAAGCCGGGAGCTTTCAGAGTTCCCTTCAAACGGAGTCTCCTGCCATAGAGCGATTCCTGGGCTCCACTAAGACCGGAGAGCGCCAGATCGGGGGATTCTTCCGGCGTTCCGACCAGAACAGTGTAGAGCGGCACAGCCGCCTGCTGGTAAAGACGCGCCGCACGACGGGCCGCCTCGGGATCGTCGGTTTGTCCATCACTAACCAGAACCACCGCCCCGAGATCGCGGGTCCGTTCGTCGCCCAGAACAGTCTC
>JAIXVE010000077.1 GCA_027483175.1 Verrucomicrobiaceae bacterium
CCGTCGTCTGCGCCCGTCCCTTCAATCTCGGCCCTGACCGCTTCATCGCCTACGACACCCCATGGGGCATCGCCGGCACTCAGGACTTCAGCGGCTCCCTCGGCATGGACTTCGACGTCACCAACCCCATCATCGTCCGCCAGCTCGGCTGCTTCGACGACAATTCCGACGGGCTCTTCGCCGAAATCTCCGTCCGCATCTACAACCGCGATACCCAGGAAGTCGTCGCCTCCCGAACCTTCCCTCCCGACGACCCCGGCACCCCAGCCCGCGAAGACGGCGAACCCATCGGCGGCATGCGCTTCAAACCGCTCGACACCCCCGTCAACCTCCCCCTCGGCTTCCGCGGGGTCATCGTCGCCGAAGGCTACAACGCCATGGAACGTGTCAGAAACTCGTTCGCCATCCCTTCTAACATATCATGGACCACCAACGCCGGCCGCGGCTCGCTCGTCTTCACCGGCAACTCCCGCTTCAACTTCCCCATCGTCCCCGGTGCCTTCCCGGAAACCCCTGACACACTCCCCGCTCAGTACGCCGCAGGCACGTTCGTCTTCGAAATCACCGCACCAGTCGTCCCCGGCACCCCGACCATCGCCGCCCGACCCGAAAACCACGCGGTCCGCCTCACATGGCCCGCCGTCACCCAACCGCTCCCAGCCGCTAAATACATCATCGCCCGCAGCGCAACCATCGACGGTCCCTTACTCCCCATCGGCGAATCCCCTTCCGCAGGCTTCGTCGACTCCGCCCTCCCTAACGGCATAGAGCAATTCTACTCGGTCACCGCCGTCGCCGCCGCCGGACAATCCAGTCTCGTCTCCAATATCGTCAGCGCCACCCCCGCCCCTCGCGCCGGTGGCGTCGCCTACTCCGTCCCCGCAGGCACCATCGGCAACCAGATCTTCGGCGGCGCGCTCGGCATGGCCTTCGATGTCGAACGCCCAGTCCTCATCACCAGCCTCGGCGCCTTCGACAGCTCAGGCGATGGCATCCAGCAACCCATCTCCGTTCGTCTCTACGAACGCGACGCCTACAAGGTCCTCGCCTCGGCCACCTTCGAGCCAGGCAACGATGGCAATCTCATCGACGGCTCCCGCTTCCTCCCGCTCGCCACGCCCCTCGCTCTCCCTGCCGGCTTCAAAGGCATGATCGTCGCCAGTGGCTACGGCGACCTCGAACCCAACGGCAACGCCGGCAGCACCCCTCTCGGCCTAACCACCTTCTCAGGCGGCTGTCTCTCCTTCGTCGGCCGCAGCTTCTACAGCGTCGACGCCACCGCCATGGCCGATACCGCCGACGGCGGCCCCGCTAACCGCTACGCCGCCGGCTCGTTCATCTTCTCCCCGGACGTCCCCCCAGCCAACCTCACCATCTCCCGCAACCCGGACGGTTCCATCAGACTCAATTGGTCCGACCCCACCGGCATCCTCGAACGCTCCCGCAATCTCTCCGCAGGCCCATGGGACTTCCTCCCTTCCGCCACCAGCGGCTTCACCACTCCTGCCTCCGATTCCCCGGAATTCTTCCGCCTCACCCGCTGACACGATCCCTCTCCTCTCTCGCCCCCACTGCCCCACGCTGGGCAGTGGGGTTTCTTTTGCACACCCCAACTCCCGCCTCCATGCGCCCGCTCTTCTTCACCCTGGCCCTCGCCCTCGCCGCCCCGCTCCCCGCAGACGTCGTCATCAGCGAAATCATGTACCACCCAGTCGAGCGCCCCGCCTTCACCCCCGCAGGCGACCCCGTCCTCGACCTCTCCGACGACGTCCACGAATTCATCGAACTCCACAACTCCGGCCCTTCCCCCGTCTCCCTCGCCGGCTGGAAGCTCCGCGGCGGCATCCGCTTCGACTTCCCCCCCTCCGCCTCCATCCCCCCTGGCGGCTTCACCGTCATCGCTAGCCAACCCGACCGCCTCGCCGCCCTCCCCGCCTACTCCCTCGCCCCCAACTCAGTCCTCGGCCCATGGTCCGGCCAGCTCTCCAACTCCGGCGACTCCATCCGCCTCGAATCCATCTCCGGCAACACCATCGACGCCGTCTCCTACTCCAGCTCGCCTCCATGGCCCGTCTCCGCACACGCCCTCGGCGCGGAATCCGACTGGACCGGCCTCGACGAATCCCTCCTCCAGTACCGCGGCCGCTCCCTCGAACGCATCGCCTTCTCCTCCCCCGCCAACGACCCCGCCAACTGGATCGCATCCCCGCTCCCCGCCGGCCCCTCCCCCGGACGCCCTAACTCCATCTCCCTCCCCTCACCCATCCTCATCGCCACCTCCGTCTCCGCCGTCCAGCACTCCACTAACTCCATCCTCATCCGCGCCGCCGAACCCATCCGCATCGACGCCCGCTTCTCCTCCGCCCCATCCTCGCCTCCCTCCGTCGAGTACTTCCGCGACGACATCAATATCTCCTCCGAAACCCGCTCGTCCCTCCCCATGGCCCCAGTCCCCGCCGAACCCGGGCTCTGGCGCGCCATCCTCCCCGGCCAGGCCTCCCGCTCCATCATCCGCTACCGCATCCTTTCCTCCTCACCTCCCACGCCCACCACCATCTCCCCGCGCACCGACGACCCGTTCCCATTCCACGCCTGCTTCGTCTCCCCAATCCGCAGCAGCCCGCGCCCCATCTACGATCTCTTCATCTCCTCCGCCTCCCTATCAAGACTCACCACCAACATCTCCCAATCCCCGCGCCGCATCGTCTACCCGGACCCCCCAGGGCTCCCCCGCGCCTCGTGGACCGCCACCGAACCCGCCGTCCTCATCCGCGACGGCATCGTCATCGATGTCCGCATGCGCCACCACGGCAGCCGCTACCGCCGCGACCCCGCACGCGCTTCCTACAAAATCCAGTTCCCTCGCTACGCCCGGCTCGACTCCCGCGAAGCCATCTTCTTCAAGGACAAAGGCGAGGAACACCGGGTCGCCTCTCTCCTCTACCGCGCCGCCGGCCTCCCCGCCTTCTCCGCCCGCTACGCCGACCTCTATCTCAATTCCAATGCCCTCCTCCAGAGGCTCGAGGTCCCCGAAATGGACGAACGCCACTTCGAAGCCTTCGCCGCCTCCGAAGCCCTCCGCTTCCCCGGCTCCCCCACCGAACCCACCGGCGAATTCTACAAATCCACCGGCACCGTCCCCTTCGAAACCGCCGCAGGCATCGGCACAACTAACATCTACTCTGCCAGCGGCGAAGGCCCCTACTTCATCGGCAACGCCTCCCCCATCCCCCCGAAACAAGGCTGGTTAACCCGCCAGCGCTACGAATACACCTACGGCCCGCAGATGCACTCATGGATCGGCGGCCGTGACACCGAATCCCTCATCACCGGTCTCTGGGCCGCCCGCGGCGACTCCCCCCTCGCCCCCGCCCCGGACCTCGCCGCCCTCCGCTTCTTCCTAACCGCCCGCTTCGACGTCAACGCCACGCTCGACTACATCGCCATCCGCAACTGGTGCTCGCCCATCGACAACGTCACCCACAACTACTTCCTCTGGCGCCGCGCCAATGGCCGCTGGGCCATGCTCCCATGGGACGTCGACGGCGAACTCTCCAACACCACCCAGCACATCTACTGGGACGAATACGCCATCCCCCAGCCCGACACTCTCCGCGGCCCCCACTGGATCAAGGACTCGTTCCTCAAAGCCTTCCGCAACGAATTCCGCCAGCGGCTCTGGCTCCTCAATAACACCGTGCTCCTCCCCGCCGCCTTCGGCCCCTCAGGCTACAACGGGCTCCAGTCCTTCGCCACCGCCCGCCACACGAGCGTCAACTCCCAGCTCGCCCTCGGCACGTTCCACCGACCCGCCACTCCCATCCCTGCCTCCCCCGCACCACTCGCCTCGGTCCTCCCCGGCGCTCGTCTCCTCACCGCTCCCTACTCCCACTCCGCCCCCGCTCCCGCTCCACCCCACGCCTCCACCACATGGCTCATCCGCGCCTCGGGCTCACCATGGAATCGCCCGGTCGCACGCATCACCAGCTCCTCTTCCCTCACCGATCTCCCCATCCCCTTCGACGCCCTGACCTTCGGCACCACCTACTTCTGGAAATGCTTATTCACCGACCGCGACGGCCACCCGTCCTTCGAATCCCCGGAACGCACGTTCTCCTTCGGCTCTCCCCCAACCTCCGCTCCCGTTATCCAACTCAACGAAATCTTCGCCCGCGGCTCCTCCCCCGATTTCATCGAACTCCTCAACACCAGCACCTCCCCAGCCGAACTCTCCGGCATGTCTCTCACCGATGACCCCGCCGCTCCACCCAAATTCACCTTCCCCCCAGCCTCGGTCCTCGCACCCGGCGCTCTCCTAACCATCACCCTCGACTCCCGCGCCGCCTTCCGCCTCGACGGCGACGGCCAAACCGTCCTCCTCCTCAATCCCGACGGCTCGCTCGCCGACTCGGTCTCCTTCGGCCCCCAGGCCCCCGACTTCTCCCTCGCACGCTCCCCCACCGGCTGGCAACTCGCCAACCCATCCCCCGGAAACCCTAACACCACCACCGCTCTCGGCAGCCCATCCGCTCTCCGCTTCAACGAATGGATGGCCTCCAACCCGGACGGCCCGGACTGGCTCGAACTCGCCAACCCATCCACTCTCCCCGTCCCGCTCGCCGGCCTCCGCATCACCAACAGTCCCTCCATCTCTTCCCTCCCCGCTCTCTCCTTCATCGGCCCGCGCGGCTTCCAGCAGTTCATCGCCGACCGCAATCCCGGCCCTCACCACCTCAACTTCAAACTCAGCGCCAGCGGCGCTTCCCTGTCCCTCTCCACGTCCTCCGGAGAACCCATCGACTCCCTAACATTCGGCCCGCAGCTCTCCGGTATCTCCGAAGGCCGTCTCCCCGACGCCTCTGGCCCACCCACCGCCTTCCCCTCCAGCGATTCCCCCGGCGATCCCAATGCCCTCGCCATCACCGATGTCGTCATCAGCCGTCTCTACCCGGACATCGAACTCTTCAACGCCAGCTCCCAACCGGTCTCCCTAGCCAACTGGTCGCTCTCCCCAGCCATCAACAGCCCTCTCGCCTTCTCCTTCCCGCCCGATTCCCCCGCCCTCGCCCCAGGCGCAACCTTCTCCCTCAGCGCCGCATCCCTCCCCTTCACCCTCGACCCAATCCGCGGCGGCGATCTCTTCCTCCAACACGACGGCACCCACCGCAGCCGTCAGCCCTACGGCCCCTTCGACGGCCGCCCATGGGGCCGCGTCTCTCTCCCCGTCTCCTCCGTCTTCGTCCCCATCCTCCCCTCGCCCGCCACCCCCAATAACATCCCCGCCGTCGGCCCGGTCGTCATCTCCGAATTCAATTACCACCCGCC
>JAIXVE010000230.1 GCA_027483175.1 Verrucomicrobiaceae bacterium
CATCGGGAGCGGACGCGGAGATGGCGGTCTGGACGCCCCCGGAGTTGGACTGGCCGCTCGTTTTCCATTCTGTCAGGTCGGTTGACCACTGGTAGGTGTAGGCGACATCGCTGGCGAGGGCCGGATTCAGCTGATGGCGGAAGGTGAAGGAATTCGGCGTGGCGGAGACCTGGGTGAGGCCGGCGCTGGGGGTGTTCGGGTTGGTGCCGAGGACATGCTCGACGCCATTGGGGACGCCGTCGTTGTCGGAGTCCGTGGTGAAACCGGTGGCTGGGGCGTTGGCGGCGAGCCATGAGGCGTAGGTCGTGTTGGACACGATCCTGATCTGGCCGGTGGAGTAGTCGAAGCGAACGCCGCCGCCGAAGTCCTGCCATGCGAGGCCTTCCGGCAATTCGGGCAGATTGATGACGGCGAAGGTTCCGGTTGGCGAATCGATCCAGTCGAAGAGGTCGTAGCTGGCACCGGCGACGGGGTTGAAGGCTGCTGCGGAGGTTACGTCGAGGGTGCCGTCGAAGGTCATGGTGCCCGTGGTGTTCTGCACGAGTTTGTCGCTGTCGTTGGTGGCGGAGCTGAAGAGGCGCATGGCCACTGTGGAGCCTGGCAGGAGGGTCACGCTGTTGTTGACCGTGAGGGTGCCCTTTGCGGGCGATTCGAGAGTGCGGTCGCCCGGGGCGATGGTGACACTGGTGTTGGCGACGATGGGGCCTGTGAGGGTACCGGTGCCGCCGAGGGTGCCTCTGGTCAGGGTGAAGTTCCGGGTGTTGGGTGCGCTGCTGTTCTGCATGAACGCTGCGGTGGCGCCATTGACGGTGATGCCGCTGGTGTTGGCTAGAGTGCCTGCGCCGGAGACTGCCAGCGTGCCGCCGCTCACTGTCGTGGTGCCGGTGTAGGTGCTGGTGTTGCTCAGGATCACGGTGCCGGTGCCGTTTTTGGTCAGGCTGCCGGCTCCGGTGCCGCCGTTGACGACTGGCCCGGTGATGGTGGTGACGCCGGTTCCGGTGATGGTCTGGTTGCGTGCCGTGGCATTGTCCGTGAGCCGGACCTGGCCGGCGAGCGTGAGGGCTTTTCCGGCGTCGAGGCTGCTGTTGAGCGTCCGGTTGCCGCCGCCGCCGCTGGCGAAGGTGAAGTTGCCATTGATTGTCAGGTTGTGGCCGCCGTAGACCGCGCCGGTGCCGCCTGCCGATGCGTTGTAGGTCAGGACGACGTTGTTGGAGATCGTGCGGTCGCCGCCGGTGGGCTGGATCACGGTTTCGAGGAGCGCTCCGAATGTCAGGGTTCCTGTGGCGAGACCTCCGTTGATTGCGCCGCCGAGCCAGATGCCGCCGTTGTTGATGGTGGTGGCTCCGGTGGAGTTGTTGCTGCCGTTCAGGATGAGGAATCCTGAATTGACGGTGGTGGTGCCGGTGTAGGTGTTGGGTCCGGAAAGTGTCAGGACGCCGACTCCGTTCTTGGTGAATCCGAAGCCTGTGCCGGTCACGGCTCCTGCGAATTCCGCATCGCTGTTCAGGTTGATGACGCGGTTGGCGGTGCCGAGCTGGGTGGTGCCGGTGAAGGTGAGTTTGCCGAAGTTGGCGGGGTCGCCGAGGTTGGTGGTGGCTGCGAGGACGAGGTTGTTCGGAAGCGACCGGTCGTCCATGCCGGTGGAGGAGATCGAGCCGCCGTTGACTGTCAGGGGGCCGGTGCCGAGGCCGGCATTGTTTCCGATGGCAAGATTCCCGGTGTTGAGGGTGGTGCCGCCGGCGAAATTGTTGGCGTTCTGCGGGGAGACATTGCCGCTAATGACAAGGGAGCTGCCCGCGCCGGAGATGGCGTTGGCATTGACCATGTTCAGGGTGCCGCCGCCGCCGCCGAGGCGGTAGGTGGTACCGTTGGGCGTCAGGATGCCGGTGTAGTCCACGACGCCGACTGCGCCGAGCGAGGCGGCGGTGAGGCCCGGAGTGCTGAAGTCGAAGGCGGTGGTCGGATAGTTGTCTGCGGCGATGGCGCCGGTGGAGGTGGTGGCGATGCGGTTGGCCATGGCCACGGGGATGTTGGCGGCACCGAAGGTCGGGCCGAATTCCACAGCGCCGCCGGCATTGACGGAGACATTGCGCGCGGTGCCATTGATGGAGGCTGGAGATTCGAAGCGGGTGACGCCGCCGTTGAGGTTCATGCCGCCGGTGGCTGCGGAGTTGGTGCCGGAGAGAACGAGGGTTCCTCCGCCGGGTGCCACGGTGGTGTCGCCGGTGTAGCTGCTGTTGCCGACGAGGGTCACTCTGCCGGGTCCTGCTTTTGTCAGGCGGCGGCCGGTGGCATCCTGGCTCAGGGGCGGGACGACTGTGGCCGAGATTCCGGCGGCGGCGTTCAGCACTGAAAAGCCGCTCAGGCGGAGGGCGGAGCTGCCGGTGATGGTGACTTCGCCTTCCTCGAAGTTGAGGCCGGTGATGTCGCGGGTGCCGTCCAGCGTGACTGTGTAATTGCCGGTGGCGTCTGTGCCGGCGGCGAAAGTGGCCATGCGGCCATTGATCCAGGGAAAGCCGGATCCCGTGCCTTCGAAGCTTGGATTCCAGTTGGGGGAGAGTGCGTCCCAGGTTCCAGAGGGGGCGCCGGCTCCACCGGCACCTGGAATGGCGCCGTCGAGGTCCCATGCGAGGGTTGGCACCGCGACGCCGAAGGATGCGGAGACGTTAGAAACGGCGTTGGTGCTGGCGTAGGTGAAGGTGGAGGTGGCACTGGCCAGTCCCTGGATGAACTGGTATCCGGATCCGCCGGCGCACCAGAAGTTGGCGGGTGTTTTGCGCCAGCTGAGCACGGAAGTCTGCGGGGCCGCGGCAGTGGGCTGCGTCGCGGTGTTGCCGACGCCGTTCACGGTGGCGGCGATGACGATGTTGAATTCGGTGCTGGTATTGACGCTGACGGAGGAGCTGGTGGAAGGGATGATGGTCTGGGAGGAATTGGTATTGCCGACGCCCGGGGCGGTGCCCACGAGGGACATGGCTGACACTGCGAAGCTGTTCCAGCTTCCGTTATTCGTGAAGACAACGTCGCCCGATTCGCCGAACTGACTCGGGTTGTCGAGGTAGTAGATGCCGACGACCCCTTCGCGGTAGGCCGTCTGGCCGTTTTCCAGCTTGATGGCGGGTGTGAGGGGTTGGCCGGCGAAGGTCACGTTAGTGATGGCGCCGAGGCCATTGGGGAAACCGTGTTCCCCGGAGATTGTCACCACCAGCTTGTCCACGTCGGTGACCGGGTAAGCGCTGAACACGGTGAAAGTGTTTCCGCTGACGCTGTTGAGGTTGAAGGTGGCGGTGTTGGCGACCCGAATTGGACCATTGCGGGCGATGGTGAGCGTGTAGGTCTTCGTCGCGGTGGTGTCTGGGGAAACGACGACCGTTGAGATGACGTTGTTGCCGAAGTTGAGGCTGATCGGACCGGAGGGCGTGCCGGAGGGGACCGCGATGCCGTTCACTGTGATGGTTGCGCCGGCCTCTGTCGCGGTGGGTGTCACGGTCACGGTGTCGCTGCCGGGCGGTGCGGTGGCCGTATAGGTTTCATTATCGCTGGTGAAAGCTGGGGACAGCGGACCGGTGCTGGAGACCAGGCCGGAGAGCGTCGCGTTGCTCTGCGCATAGGATGCTGCGACCGTGGCGAAGAGCGACAGGACCGCTATGGACGAGGTGGCGAAGGGTCGTCTGGTTGTTTTGGGGATGTTCATGGTTTCAGGATGAGTTGAGCAGGGTTGGGGTGAAACTTCACTGCCAATGATCCGCTGCATTTGGCGGAGGTCCGGCAGACTTTCGGTGGATACGAGTCGAGGAGACCTCTGGCGTGCGAGCGGCGGGTGGGGTGCCATGGGCACCATCCAAGGTCCGCGGCAAATCTGGCGCACTTCACGTCTGAGTATCGAGTGGCAGTCCGCTCCATGGCACAAGGTTGATCGTGGCATTGCGAGACGCGCGCAAACTTGAGCGCTTTGGGTTGGTTGCCCGAAAACCGGGCAGGCGAAGGGTTGCATGACAGGGCGGGCCATGGACTTCCTAGGGCGGTGAGCCTGAGGAGGATGAACTGCGGGATGGTGAGCGGCATGGGGAATGAGCAGGTCACCTTGAGTGCCGCAGACGGAGACATTGACGCCGGGCGCGGCGTTTTCCGTGGACCGTTGTGCCGGTCAGGGTCTTGCGGTTTTCTGGCGCGCCGGATGCATTGGAAGGGTGGCGCACCCGCGGTGTGAGTTGGTGGTGGCGCTTGCCCATGATGTGGGCAGACTGGGGGACGCAAGGCATGAATTTTCTGTCCATCGCTGATCAGATCGCTGCCCATCTGCACGCTGAAATCCTGCGTGGCCGGTGGACGACGGCCATTCCCGGGCGGCATCAGCTGGCCGCCGAGTTCGGGGTCAATAGCAAGACCGTGGAGGCGGCGCTGCGGCAGTTGGAGAAGACTGGCGTGCTTGTGCCGCAGGGAGCCGGTCGCCCGCGCCTCATTCATGTGAGGCCGGCCGAAGCCATCCGGGAACTCCGCATTGGATTTCTCCATCTGGAAAGGCATGAAGAGCAGCGCGACGAACATCTCATCCAGCTGTGGCATGCCCTCGAAGAGGCTGGCCATCAGGTTCTGAGCGCCCAGCAGACCCTAACGGACATGCAGTTCGAGGTGAAGCGGGTCGCCGCGGTGGTGGGCCGGACCAAGGCGGATGCATGGATCGTCTGCGCTGGATCGCGCGGGGTGCTGGAATGGTTTGCGCGTCAGCCGCTGCCGACGTTCGCTCTCTTCGGTCAGCGCGTCGGCCTGCTCATGGCGGCCGTCGGTCCTGACAAGCCGCCGGCACTTGTTGAGGTCACGCGACGACTCGTGGCGCTGGGGCACCGGCGCATCGTGCTCATGTGCCGGAAGCTTCGACGGTTGCCCACGCCCGGCACCAGCGAGAAGGCGTTCCTTGCTGCCCTGCATGAGGGTGGGATTCCTGCTGGCGACTACAACCTGCCGGATTGGGAGGAGACGCCCGGGGGATTTCATGATTGTCTCGACGCCCTCTTCCGGCTCACGCCGCCCACGGCCCTGATTGTCGACGAGACGGCGTGGTTCATCGCCGCCATGAACCATCTGCTGCGGCTGGGGCTGCGGGTTCCTGACGATGTGTCGCTGGTGTCAACCGACGACCATCCGACGCTGCAGTGCTGCCATCCGCCGGTTGCCCGCATTGCCTGGGACAGCGGTCCGGTCATCCGGCGCATCCTCAAGTGGGCGCACAACATCAGTCACGGCAGGCCGGACATCCGGCAGTCTCTGACACCTTCCCGATTCATTCCGGGTGGCACGATCGGGCCGGCACCGGTGCCGCGTGCCAAGGCGTGATCGCGGGTGGTGTGCTGGTTTTGTCAGGTGCCGCGGGTCGGGTCAGGGGAAGTTAGTTCCTTCAGGCGCTCGCGCATGGCCTTGAGTCGGTCGGGTTCGGCTGCGGCGCGGTTCTGGCGCTGCGATGGGTCGGCGG
>JAIXVE010000024.1 GCA_027483175.1 Verrucomicrobiaceae bacterium
CTCAAGCTCTCCACCCCTCCGAACCAGCCCGGGACCGCGAGGCTCCGTACTCGCCCCTCCCTCCACCAATCGTCACATCTCATTTCACCTTCCCGCTCTCTGACCGAGATCCACCCCTCCCTCCACAAGCCCCACATCTTCACGCTCGTACTCTCAGCTCTCCATCCTGCCCTTCCTTTCTAGACGTCCTATCGTCCCGCCCCATCCGCCCATCCGCCCATCCGCCCATCCGCCCCATCCGCCCCATCCGCCCTATCCACCCTATCTGCCCTATCTGCCCTATTCGTCCTATCCGCCCTATCCGCCCAATCCATCCCGTCCATCCCGCCCATTCGTCCATCCCGTCCACCCCGTCCATTCTGTCCATTCTGTCCATACTTCGCCTTCCCCCTCCCCCGCCAATCCCAACGGGATTGCGTCCCAAAGCCCAAGGTTGGCCTGAGGCACGAAGGCCTACCTTGGGTCCACCCCCAACAAATCCCCAACCCCAACGTGGGTTGCGTCCCCAAACCCGACCAACCAATCGCCCCTCCGCCCCGAAAGCCGCACGCCATGACCGCTACCGCCACCCCGCCCGCGATCGCCAGGCTTGCTCAACCACAGGGGCATCGGCCGGCACGTCCCTCGCAGCCATGCACCCTGGAATGCTAGGCCTTGCGGAGGAAGCTTCGAAGCCATGCATGATTTGCAAATGCCAAAGCGAAAAGTGGCCAGAGAGTAAACCAAAGTGTCAGCGCCCACCAGGCTCCGAAAGTGAGTTGAAGAAATCCCCGGGAGCCTTTCGGCGGGAAGAAGGCACAGACAAGTCCTGAAAAAACAGCGATAGCAAGATAGAGAGAGATGGGTGCCAGCCAAATGAGATGCCTGCCGGAAAGGCTGCGATAAACGGGGAGACTGATCAATCCAACAACGACACCGGTAGTGGCGCCCGAGAGAAGAGCCGTGTCAATCGAAATGCCAGCGTTCATCCCAGCGGGATCATTCAGTAGTAGTGGAGATGCAGCGATCGCACCCCAAATGGCACCTGTCACAGCGGAGAGTGATACTACACGGATCATCAATTCGAGTAAAGACACGGTGAGGCGGAACGATTAGCACGTCCACCACTAGAAGCGGGGGCGGAGCTCGATCGCTGGGTTTGGGTTGTAGTTACGGATAGTCATGGAAACAGGGCGGCTTCTAGCGGTTGTATGATGCGGCTTGTTCGGCTTCTTATTCTGGCGGTTTCTCTGTTCAAAGAATCCTCGACGAAACAAGGCTATCCAGCAACACATTCTTGATAGCAGCAACCTTTGCTGCCGCAGCTTGCAGGTCAAATCCACGCGCTTCGATAGCTGCGAGTGCTTCGTTGTGTAATGCGAATGCAAGATGTGCCGCCTCACGGATTGGCAGATCGGCTTCGCAATTGCTTCCGAGATAAGGACTCAACAATACGCGAATCTCGTAAAGTGCCTTTGCCAGCAATATGCTCTCTTGTGGGTCTTGGGGCATGATAGCAATTTTCTGCCGAACGTGAAGCAGTGTATGCGGTCAGGAGGCGGGGGCAAGACTTGTTTTGTGGGTCGCGCGTGACCCGCCCTCCGCCCGGATACACTGCCGTTGGACTGAGCCGCTGCGGGCGCAGGGTCTCCTCATCCTCTTTTGCGAGGCCTTCCGCGGGTGGCTTGCCGAGTTCGCTGCAGCGCATGATCGCCCTTGGTTGCGGATCGGTCATCGCAAGCGTCTGATGAGGTAGCCGACAAATGCACCGATAGCAATGACAGGGCCGAGGAACCGGGCAACCATAAACAACGACCAGCGGAATCCGCTCTCATGCCTGCGGGCGACAAACGGAGCCGCCAAAATATCACCGAGAAACAATGGAACAACGAGCGGGATGCTGGCAGCAAACAGGAGTCTGCCCCAGATGCTGCGTCTGCTCTGTGTGGCACTCACCGTCTGGCGTCTGAAATCGTCCCGCGTCATCGCAGCCACCGTAGGATAAGAGTTGTCAATCCGGCCAGAACCAAAATGATAACGAAAGAGGCAACGATATCCTCCGGAGGAATGGTGAATCTGGATGGCTTATTGCCGGAATCAGGCATTGCGCGTTGTTATAGGGCGAACAGCCACCCTAAGAACTCCACGCCGAAGCACTAGAACAGCCATCGCAAGCCATCCCATTT
Source organism: Verrucomicrobiaceae bacterium (assembly GCA_027483175.1). GTDB lineage: Bacteria > Verrucomicrobiota > Verrucomicrobiia > Verrucomicrobiales > V1-33 > V1-33. The sequence goes on from JAIXVE010000024.1 coordinate 2,166, forward strand.
CTCACTTCTCACTTCTCACTTCTCACTTCTCACTTCTCACTTCTTCTCTTCTTCCGCCTTCGGCGCATCCCCCTCAGCCTCCTTGATCCGCTGACTCAATTCCTCAATATCCTTCTTCAGCCGCTCCGCCGCAGCCTCCGCACCCTTCCGCTCCTCCATCAGCGCATCCAGTTCAGGATGGAAAAACTTCCCCTCCCCGGCCGTGCTCACCAGCCGCTCAATCGCCGCCGACGGAATCGCAAAACACTCAATCCGCCCGGACCGCGCAATGTTCATCCCCACCACGTGGCCCTTCAAATCCACCACCGGCCCACCCACCTCGTTCGGCTCCAGAAACATATCGTGCTGCAAAGCCCCAGGATACCCGCTCCGATTCCTGCTCACACTGCCCCCCATCGTGTTCCTCACATCCTCCGCCAGCTGACCCGCCCCAGGCGGCCGCCGCCCCAGCACCGCAGCCACTTCTTTCTCCTCCATCCCCCTCACAATCGTCAGCTTGATCGTCTGATACGGCCGATTCGCCGCAATCGTCTGGATGAACTCGGAAACCGACCGCACCGGCTCCCCATTCACACTCTTGATCACATCGTCCAGCACCAGCCCAGCCTTCGCCGCAGGCGTGTCCGGCGTCACTCCCACCACCTTGATCGCCCCCTCACCCGCAGAATCAAGATTAACCCCCAGAAACCCTTTGTGCGACCCATCGAGACTCCGCGGCAGCACACTCACCACCCCGGACGCAATCGGCAGCCGCTCGGTCGCCCCAGCCGCCAGAAATGTCCCCGGTTCCACCGCCACACTCGTCTCCCACTTCATCGTCCTCAAACCACGCGCCTCGACCTTGATCAACGCCAGATCAAACGACCGATGCGAATCCACAATCTTCACCGGCATCCTCAATCCCTCAGGAAACTGCGCCTCCAATCCCTCAATCGCCACGCCCTTCTTGTCGTGCAGCTCACTCCACTTCGTCACCAGATAACCGCCCTCGTGCACCGCACACCCCAGCGCCACCTGCTTCCCATCCTTCATAATCCTCACCGTCGCACGCCGCGCCTCCTCCAACGCAGGCTCCCAACCCTTCATCAATTCCGGCGTCTCCCGACTGAACTTGTCCTGCGCCCGATTCTCAGGAGCAGCCTCAGCCTTCTTCTCAGCTGGCTTTTCGGCCGGCTTCTCAGCCGCCTTATCCTCCGCAGCCAGCGGCAACACCAACCCAGCAAGCACGACAAGCAGTGAACCTTTGGTCTTCATAAAAAATCTTTCTGTCAGGGTTTCGATTCCAGTGCGGCCTCGCCGCTGAACTCAGTGTCGCCTCGCCGCGCCTTCACCGTCAGCTTGTCACCAGGCTTCATCGACCGCAGAAACTCCGCCGCATCCGCAGGCGTCGCAATATCCCGGTCGTTGCACTTGAATAGCATATCTCCCACCACCAACCCCGCCTTCGCCGCAGGACTCCCCTCCTTCACCGCCGTAATCTTCACCCCAGGCCCGTCACCAGCCTCCACCTCAACCCCGAAAAATGGCCCCGGCCCGGCAGGCGCAGGCACCTTCGGCTCCGACGGTCCTTCCTTACCCTCCCCATCGCCATTCTCAGTCGGCGGCGGTGCCACCGGCGCCTTCGCCAACTCAAGCTCCGCCTCCATCACGTCTCCACCCCGCCGCACCGCCACCTTCACTTTCTCCCCAGCCTTCTTCTTCGCAATGATCCGCTGCAACGCATGGAACGTCGCCACGTCCTCCCCGTCAAAACGAATCAGCACATCCCCAGCCTGCCACCCAATCGCCGCCGCAGGCGTCCCCGCTCCCACTTCCTCAATCTTCACGCCCTCCTGGCTGTCACGGTCAAAAGTCGCCCCTGTCCGCGGCCGCTTCCGCTCATCCACCCGAAAACCCTTCGTCCCCCACGTCTTGTCCTTCATCATCCCATCCCAGTCCGCCCTCAGCGTGTCCACCGCCACATGCCGGTTCATCTCCACACTCCCGTGAATCGAACTGTTGATCCCAATCACCCGCCCCTGCAAATCAAACAACGGGCCCCCCGAATCCCCGCCAATCAGCGGGCAGCTGCTGAAAATCGCCCCGTCCAGATCCCGCCTCCAGATCCGCCCCAGTCGCACCGGCGGCCTCCGTTCATAACTGAAACCTCCTGGATGCCCCAGCGCCACCACCCAATCCCCCAGCCGCATCCGGTCACTGCTCCCAATCTCCGCCGCAGGCCACTCCCCGGCATCCGTAATCCGCGCCATCCCAGCATCCGTCGACCGATTCCCTCCCAACGCCTCCCCCTTCACTCGCTTCCCATCAGGAAACGTGATGATCAGATCATTCCCCGTCGCCTCCGTCACGTGCGCCGCCGTCAGAATCAACCCGTCCTTCCCCACAATCACCCCGCTCCCGGAACCCGGCCGCTTCGGATCCGCTGACGTAATCGCCACCACACTCCCAGACACTTTCTTCACCATCTCCCGCACCTGCACCTCCCGCGCCTCCAAATCCTGGATCGTCTCCGCCCTCGCAGGCACCGCGCTCATCGTCATTGCCACCGCACTCAACGCGCAGACCATGGGTTTCATTAAAGAGTTCATGCCTTGGTAATCAGAGATTCTCTATAGGAACGCATCGCACAGGGCAAGAATTCCGAAAAGATGTTTCACGTAACCTCAATTGCCGTCCGCCAAACAAACGACATCCGCGAGGCATCCACCTCCACAGCAGTTTCAATGCCGCCGCCCCCACTCCACGATTATCCTCTCACCAACGGTTGCGCCTCCCGCTGACTACCGTATTCACCTCCCCCTTTCCCTTCCGAAGCGCCACCCAGCCAGCCGCATGCTCCGCGCCCTCTCAGCCCTGCTCCTGCTCTGCTCCCCTCTCAGGCGCATCCAACCCCTCTGGCCACTCGCCGCCTCCTTCCTCGCCGCCTCCTCCTCACACGCCGCCGCCGCCTTCGAATGGAAGGTCGTCTCCATCGACGGCCGAGACTACGTCAGCGCCTCCGACGTCAAAAAATTCTACGGCTTCCCCAGCCTCCGCCGCGAAGGCCGCGCCATCTGGTTCCGCTCCCAGGCCCTCATCATGAAATGGAGCCCAGGCGCAGACGACATCTTCATCAATAACGTCAAATTCTGCCTCTCCTTCCCCATCGAAGACAGAAACGGCGAAGCCATGGTCTCCCGCGTCGACCTCGCCAAGCTCCTCCACCCCATCATCCGACCCTCCCACATCCAGAACGCCGTCCCCTTCAACACCGTCGTCATCGACGCCGGTCACGGCGGCGAAGACAGCGGAGCCGTCGGCCCCTACGGCGCGGAAAAGAATTACACGCTCGACACCGCCTTCCGTCTCAAAAAACGCCTCGAAGCCGCCGGCTACAAAACCGTCCTCACCCGCTCCACCGACGTCTTCATCACCCGCCCAGGCCGCGTCGCCATCGCCAACAAATACCCCACCGCCATCTTCGTCAGCATCCACTTCAATTCCTTCGGCTCCTCAGCCGCCGGCCTCGAAACCTTCGCCCTCGCACCGGCAGGCACCGCCAATACCGACAAGGCCCTTAAGGAATCAGACTTCAGCATGCGCCGCGGCAACGAACGCGACTCCGAAAACATCGCCCTCGCCACCGCCGTCCACGCGAACTGCCTCGCCCGCCTCCGCGGCATCGACCGCGGCGTCAAACGCGACCGCTTCGACGTCCTCACCGGCATCCTCCGACCAGGCATCCTCGTCGAAGGCGGCTTCGTCAGCAATCCAGCCGAAGGAGCCAAAATCCATCGCCCCGAATACCGCGAAAACCTCGCCGAAGCCATCCTCGGCGGCATCCAGAATTACCGAAAAGCCCTCCTCCGCGGCCGCTCCGGCGGATCCACCCGCGTCCCCCTCCGCGCAGGCGTCGCCGGTAGCCCCCCGCCAGAATCAAAACCCATCCCCATCCCCAAAAAGGCCGAAAAATCCGACGCCAAATCCCCCAAAAAGGAATCTCCCAAAGACTCCCCCAAAGAAGATCCCAAACCAGCCGCCGCCCCATCTCCCAAAGAGGAACCCAAACCCGCCGAAGGCTCCATGCCCAAGGAAGACGCCAAATCGTCCGAAACGCCCAAGGAAACACCCAAGCCCGCCGAAGGCTCAACGTCCAAGGAAGAGCCCAAACCGACAGATGGCGCGGCCCCCAAAGCGGAACCCAAGCCCGCCGAAGGCTCCATGCCCAAGGACGACGCCAAACCGTCCGAAGCCCCCAAAGAAGAGCCTAAGCCGGCAGATGCACCCGCCCCAACAGCGGAACCCAAACCCGCCGACGGCTCCATGCCCAAGGAGGACGCCAAACCAGCCGAAGCCCCAAAGGCCGAGACCAAACCAGCCGACGCCCCAGCGTCCAAGGACGAGCCCAAACCCGCAGATGGCTCACCTCCTAAAGAAGCGCCCAAACCGTCCGAAGGCTCTATGCCTAACGACGACGCTAAACCAGCCGAAGCTCCCAAACCCGCCGACGGCCCAGCTCCCAAGGAAGACGCTAAGCCGTCCGAGGCCCCCAAAGAGGACGCCAAGCCGACCGAAACGCCCAAGGAGGAAACCAAACCAAAGCCGGCCGCGAAACCCGCAGCCAAATCGTCTTCCAAGCCCAAGCCAAAGTCCTCCTCCTCCAAATCCAGCTCGTCTTCCTCCAAAAAGAAGAAGAAAAGCTAGGATAGTGCCCTCAGAACACCCGAGCCCAGATCACTTTCAGATAGCGGCTCTCCAGACAGTTCGACATCACCGGGTGATCCGCTCCCGCTCCCGTCCGATCCAGAATCTGCAGCCGCCGCCGGTTCCGGTGCCCCGCCTTGATCACAATCCGCTCGAATTCCTCCATCCCGAGCAGCCCCGAACACGAGCACGTCACAAAAATCCCGCCCGGCTCTAGCAACTGCAGCGACAGTCCGTTCAAGTCCTCATAACGCCTCCGCCCGTCATCCATCTCCTCATCCCGGCTGTGCACCAGCTTCGGCGGATCCAGCACAATCACGTCCCACTTCGCACCGTTCTTGATCATCGTCCGATTCCACGAAAACGCGTCGGAATGCACCCAGTCAATCCCGCGGCACTGATTCAGATTCGCATTGTGCTTCGCCTGCGCGATCGCCTTCTCATCCAGATCCACCGCCGTCACCTCCGCAGCACCCCCCGGCAGCTTCGCCGACAATGCAAATCCTCCCGTGTAACAGCACAAATCCAGCACCCGCCGCCCCGCTGTAAACTCCGTCAGCTTCTTCCGGTTGTCCCGCTGGTCACAGAAAAACCCGGTCTTGTGCCCCTCCTCGAAGTTCACTTCATAACGCACCCCATTCTCCCGGATCCTCACCGTCCTCGGAGCCGCCGGATCCGGTGCCACCATCCGAATCCCCTCAATCCTCGCAATGTCAGGATCCACCCGGATAATCTGACGCTTCGTCCCCGCCAGTTCATGCAGCTGCGGCATCCATCCCGGCAACCGCTGCCAGATCCCCAGGCTGTGCACCTCCGCCATCAGCACATCCCCATAACGATCAATCGTCAGCCCGCTCAAGCTGTCCCCATCCGAACTCACCGCTCGCCACGCCTCCGTCGTTGCATCCAGCTTCAGAATCTCCCGCCGCAACCCCACCGACCTCGCCAGCGCCTCCGGAAACCACTCCTCACCCACCGGCACCGACCCATGGTGCACCACCCGCAGCGGCACCCGCGCCCGCCCATTGAAAAACCCACTCCCGAAACAGTCCCCATTCCGGTCATACACCGTCACCAATGACCCCGGCGCAATGTTCGGCGACGTCGCCGCAATCATCCTCGGATACACCGCCGGATGAAACGTGAAATACTTCAGCTGCACCCACGGCGCTGGCCACTCCGACGACGGACTCACCGGCCGCCGATCCTCCTCTTCGCGCCCATCCCCACGCCCATCCTCCCAACGATCCTCCACCTCATCACCAGCCTCCACCGCTGGCTGGCTCGGACGTTGCATCGGATCTGGTCGGCGAAATCTTGGCGGGTTCATCTCCCGCCATTCTTGCAACGCTCATTTCAATTGGGCAACCCGGGACATTCCGACCCCCAAAACTGCGCCACCGTGTCGCTCCACCACCCCGCCCACAGGCCAAATCACCATGGCACAGTTCCTGATCATTATTTGCCTCGCTCACCAGCATCTGCCAATGCTGCACACGCGAACCTCCTACATCGCCCCCTGCTCCGCTCGCGTCCCCACCCTCTCCCCATGAA
>JAIXVE010000016.1 GCA_027483175.1 Verrucomicrobiaceae bacterium
CTCCGTGAATCCCCGGAACCGTCGGGCGTCATGGCAATGTACATCCCGCCGAAGATTCCGCCCTCTCCCGCCGAGTTAGAGCCTCGGCCGCGGTGGTCGTTCGGCTGTATGGGTGCATCAGCAGGCGGTTGTCTGATTCCGATGGTTCTGTTTTTCATGGCGGCAGCCGCAGGTGATACGGGCGGGCCATTGGTTTGGCCGTTCATTGGTATCCCGCTCGCGGTCGTAGGATGCGCGGTTGGATTGTGCTTTTATGATTTCCGGAAGGACAGGAAAAATGGGGAGGACTAATTATGCGACCCGGCGAACGGCAGCGTGTCCTGAGAGTGGTAATGCTGACTGCAGTCCGGTTCCTGCTGGACAAACCGCCCCCAAACAGGCATGATTCTGTCTATCATGAAACAGCCCGTTCCTGTCGTCGTTCGGCATGCGCGTCACTCGGACGCGCCGGGTGAGGGAATTCTGTACGACGGGGCTGTCATAGGGGGAGGCCGGGCGGGCTGGGTATCTGCCTTGAATGCTGATGGTGTTCGACCAGGCACTCGGCAGGCGAAGTCGCCATCGAACGAGCCTTCGTCGGCGTTCCGCTTGGGATCGGTAGGCGAGCGAAAGGAGGGGATTGAGTAATGCCCGACATGAATGCCGAGTTTTACTCGTGCTGTGGATACGGCGTCGAGATTTCAGGGGGGACGGTTGAAGTCCCGGGTGGGCGGCGTGGGCACCGAGTTCATTGCAAGTTGTGCGGGCATGCGTTCGTGGTGCCTGGTGACGTCCAGGCTGCTCGGTACGCGATTCCTGCACACTTCCTTGGGGTACACCACTTGAGGGGATCGCTCGACGAGCCGGATGTCTCGCAAATGTAGGCGAGAGGTCGGGGTTGGCGAGGCGGGTGGAACAGCAGTGCTGAGGTTTGCTGAGTCTTCAAGTTTCAGACTACTGAGGGCAGTTCTGGGGATGGTGTTTCGGGCCACGGACGACGCGGAGGGGCACGGATTTCCGGATGCAGGGGTCGCAATTGCTGGCATTGGTGAGATTGGTGGGGCTCCGGGCTGCGCGTCGACAACCATCTGTTTTTCTGAACAATGCCTATCATTCAAGTCAGTGGTGATTTGCTGGAGCAAGACGTTGAGGTGATTGTCAACGCGTGGAACCGGAATCTGATTCCATGGTGGCTGCTGCTACCTCAGGGCGTGTCGGGAGCGATCAAGAAGCGAGGGGGAGTGGGGCCGTTCCGGGAGTTGAGGAAGTTCGGGGTTCTGCCGCTTGGCGGGGCGGCGGTCACAAGTGCTGGCAGGCTTCCGTTCAAGGCGATCATCCATGTTGCGGGAATCGGGCACCTTTGGAGATCGTCGGAGGCGTCGATTCGGGGCTCGGTGCGGTCGGCCTTGGCGAAGGCGCAGGAACATGGGTTCGAGTCGATCGGTTTTCCTCTGATTGGAGCGGGGACGGGGGGTGGAAGTCCGGATAAGGTCGAGGGAATGATTCGTGAGGAGATCGAGCGTTCCGGTTATGGCGGGCGTGCGGTGATCGTCCGTTATGGGAGATCGGGGGGAAGGTGAGGGATGTTGCGACGGGCGGGGGTGGGTGAACTGGGGATGGCGCTTGTGGTCGTCTGAGGCATGAACGTTCTTCTGAAGATGGCACTACCTCATTCTGAAACGGCGATCAGTGTGGCGAGCATGCTTGGCGTGCTGGTGCCGGTGATGCTGGGACTGATCCGCGGTTTCTTTCCGGAGTCGGGATGGAAGTATCTCTTTGCGGGCATTTCAGGGCTGGCTTGGTGGAGCAGCCTGCTGGTTCGCATTCTGATGAGCATCTGGAACCGGGAGTTGTCTGATCAGCAGGAGATGCAGGGGCTTGGCACCAATGGTGCCGCGAATGCGTTCGCGGTGATTGTCGGGTGGGTTCCGGGAGTGGTACTGTTCTTTGTGACGATGGCGATGGCGAGTGTGGTGCTGAGGTGGTTTCGCAAGCGTTCCAGAGAGGTGAATGGAGCGGATGGGTGAGGCTTGAACGGGGCTGTCGTGGTCGGCGGTGTTTGATGCGGGGTGGTGGGATGGCAAGTGGGATGCTGTTGGAGGAGGGGGTTATCTGTTAGTCGGTGCCGGGTTGAGTCCCTGAAGCAGGGGGCATTGCGCCCTTTCAGGGTTTGGCGGGTTTTTCCGGGGGGATGACGCGGGGTTTCTTGGTGATGACATGGCCGCCGGATTTTTTGACGAGGGCATCGAGCAAGTCTTTGGGTTTTCGGCCGACGGTATGGATGTAGAGGGTGACGTGATTTCTGGTGAGCGCGCGGTCGAGGCGCTGGACGGCGTCGTCGTCGATAGCATCTTTGAGGTCGCAGAACCAGTAGATGGCGTCGACTTTGTGGAGTTCGACGAGACCGAGGATGGCTGAGACGTTGTCTCTGCGGGCGATGGTGTTGTAGAGGTGGAGTTTGTCTTCGTCGATGGGGAGGGCGTGGGGGAAGTGCCATGCGGGATCGAAGGGGTCTTCGGCTTCGCCGGGTGAGAGGAAGTACCAGCGGGTGTCGATGGGTTCGATAAGTTCGTGGCCTTTGCGGGGGGTACTGTTGATGCGGTATTCCGGTTGGGAGGTCAGGAAGGATCCCCAGATTTCGATGGCGGGGTAGTCTTCGAACTGGTGAGCGATTTCCTTGCGGAGGGCTGGGAGGTATTTCGACATGCTCGGGCTGCTGTCGAGGACGGCTCCGAGTTTCCGGGCTTTGATTTTGGTGCCGTAGAGCTCGGCTTCTTTTTCTGCGGCGGCAGCGGCATCGGTGGAGGCCTTCATTTTCTCCTGCCATTTGGGTCGGGCCTCGGCTTCTTTGGCGGAGAGGGCGGCGGCGATGGAGAGGAGGTCGTGCCAGCGGCCTTCGACGTCTTCGGTGGAGAACTGCTTCTGCTGCCAGCGGTCGGTGAAGCGCTTGAGTTCTTTTTCGTCGCCGGA
>JAIXVE010000297.1 GCA_027483175.1 Verrucomicrobiaceae bacterium
CAGCGCCCGGCGGATCCCCGCACCGCCGCCGCCCCGGCCGATTCCCTGAGCCCGCGCCTCGCCGCACTCGCCACCGCCATCGCCCAGATCAAATCCCCAGACGACCCCATCGGTTTCCTGAAAGTAAAGCGCCTCATCCTCGAACTTCCCGCCGGAGAACTTCATGGAGCCCTCAATCTTGTCAGGACCGTGAATCGTCCCGCGCTCTCCCTCAGCTTGTCCGAATCAGTCTTCACGCGCTGGGGCGAAACCGCGCCCCTCGAAGCCCTCGCCGTCGCCCGCGACCCAGCGTTCCGTAAATGGCGCAACACCCGCTCCCAGGAGGCCGGAATCTCCCACTCCAGCACCCTTGGGCTCTTCCAGTCATGGGCCCTCCACGACACCACCGCCGCCCTCGCAGCCGCTCAGGCCTATGATAGCAACTTCACTTCACCCGACGACAGACAGACAGCAGAAGTCCCCTCCCTGCTCGCACACATCGCCGCAGTCCGCCCGCTCGACGCCATGAATCGTGTCCTCACACTTCCCGCCGGTCCGATCCGAGACCTCGCGGAAACGCTCGTGCGGCAGGCATGGACCCAAAGCGATCCCGCTGCCGCCCTGCGATGGGCCATCGACAACACCCCACCCGACCATCAGGCTGACGCAGTCGGAAAGATCATGAATCAGATGGCCGGCACCAACCCACACGCCGCCGTCAAACTAGCGCAGACGCTGGAGAATCCCCACGCTCGCCGCGACGCCGCCCAGTTCGCAATCATGCAGATCGCTCCGCACGACCCCAAGTCTGCCGTGGATTCCCTGCTCAGCCTCCCTCAAGATATGAAGACGCCCGACCTCCTGCGGCACTCGGCTCTCTTCATCGCCGCAGGTGACCCTCACATCGCCGCCGACGCCGCCAACCGGATCCCCGAAGGCCCTCAGCGCGACGCTTACACCGAACACGTGGCCCGCGGTTGGTGGGAACAGGACCCGGAAACCTGTCGGGAATGGCTCTCCACCTCGCCAACCGTGAGCGCCGCCATCCGAACCCGCGTCCTCGCCGACTTCGACAAGATAAACGCCGAAAACCCCTCCGGCACCCGATGAACGCAAGGCTCCTCACATCTCCCGGCCCCGCCCGCTGGCTCGCGGCCGGATTCACTATCGGCTCAGCCTTCGCCCTCGGCTGCCTCCTCAGCCGCTGGGCCCCCGGCAACCCCCACAAGGCATCCACTGCAGCCATCCTCAACCCGCCGTCCCTCACCAAACAGTCCCTAACCGCAAAGGCCACCCCTGACACATCTCAGCCTCTCACAGATGCCGACTTCGCCGACGCCGCCGAACAGATGCGCGCCGCCCTCAAAGGCAACACGCCGGAACACGACCTCCTCGCCGCAGCCGAACGCCTCCTCCACACCGCTCGAACCCCTGACGATTTTCTTCGTCTCGTCGACCTGCTCAACACCGTCCCCTCGGACACCCTCATCGAACCGATCGCCATCGCCGCCTTCACCCGCTGGGCACAGTCGGACCCGAAAGCCGCCGCGCTCGGCGCAGACCGGATTCAATCCCATCAGCTGAAACATCAGCTCGCCCGCGAGGTCTGCCGCATCTGGGCTCGCCGCGATCCAAAGGCTGCTCTCGATTTCCTCGAATCCGCCGAACCCGGTTTCGCCCGGCGCTTCGGTCCACAGGTCGTGTTCTCAGTGCTCGCCGAATCAGACCCTCAGGCAGCACTCGCCCGCGCAAGGGAATGGAAGAATCGCTCCGAACGAAGCAATCTCACTAGCTCCGTCCTCCAGACATGGGCCGCCGCCCGACCCCAGGAAGCCCTCGCCTTCGCCCGCGCAGAACCCGATCCGCGCCAGCGCGCCGAACTGCTCCAAGGCGCCCTCTCCGCTCTCCCCAAAGATCAGGCATGGGCCGAAGCCGCCGCCTTCGTCGACCTCGCATCTCCAGACGACCGCCTTCTCCTCAGAAACATCCTCAACGGCTGGAGCTTCCAAATCGAAGCCCCCGCCGCAGCCGTACTTGCTCTCCCCGCAGGCGAAGCACGCGACGAACTGCTCGCAGATGTCGCCATGGGTGCAGTATTGTCAGACCACAAACGCGCCGAAGCACTCCTCGACACCATGACGGACGCCCCCACCCGCGAAACATGGCTCGCCGCTCTCGCCCACAGTCACCTGCGCACCGCCGACCACCCGCGTCCGCTCGATGCCCTCCGGCTCGCCGCCGAACTCCCCGCCGGCGAGGCCCAGTCTGCCGTATTCCGCGAAGCCGGAACCCGCTGGAGCGAACACGATGCCCCCGGCGCAAGCCAATGGATCGCCACTCAGCCCGCAGGCCCGAACCGCGATGCCTTCGTCGGCGAATTCGTCAGGGGCACCTTCGACACCGAACCGGAAGCCGCCCTCACATGGACAGTCGAAATCGCCGACGACGCAAAGCGACAACGCCGACTGGCCGAACTCTTCCCAAAATGGCAGCAACGCGACAGCAACGCCGCCACCGCATGGCTGAATCGACAGAACCTCAGCGACGCCGACCGAGCCTCACTGGCCGCTCCGTGAAATCCAACCCGCTCCACTGTCCATCCGCACTCCACTTGAACAACTCGGCTGCCACGCGCGTTTCTCTCATCCTTCCCCATGAAGCCCGCCCGCCTCGCCATCTGCCTCACTTCCGCCCTCCTCGCCTTCGTCCCTCCATCCTTCAGCGCCAAACCCCCTGCTCTCTCCGCTCCCGTCCTCTTCAACACACCAGCCGCCGACGCCATCCTCGCTAACCTGCAGGTCTTTCCCGCCGACAATCCATGGCACCAACCAGTCAGCGACTGGCCTCTCCATCCCGATTCCGCCAGAATCGTCGCCTCCGTCGGCAACGACAAACCGCTCCGCTACAATCCGGACATGGCCTTCGTCATCGTCCCCCCGGGCCAACCGCGCGTCGCCGTGAAAATCACCGACTACACCGACGAAAGCGATCCCGGTCCATATCCCGTCCCCACTAACACTCCCATCGAAGGCTGGCCCGCCTTCTTCAAACGCAGCGAGGAACATCGCACCGCCACCCTCGACAGCGTCCAGCGCGACCTCCAGAAGCTCGGCGGCGACCGCCACGCCATCGTCGTCGATCCCGCCGCCGGTCTGCTCTACGAATTCTATGCCCTGCTCAAAACCGACACGGGCTGGGAAGCAAAACAGGCATCCATCTTCGACCTTAAAACCAACCGCTTGCGCCCCGATGGCTGGACCTCCAGCGACGCCGCCGGCCTCCCTCTCTTCCCCGCAGTCGTCCGCTGGGACGAACTCCAGCGCGGTCGCATCGACCACGCACTCCGCGTCACCGTCAAACGCTCCCGCAGAGCCTACGTCGCCCCCGCCACCCACTTCGCCAGCTCCCTCACCGATCCCGAATTGCCGCGCATGGGCGAACGCTTCCGCCTCCGCGCCGACTTCGACTCAAGCCGCTTCTCGCCAGAAGCCCGCACCATCCTCACCGCACTCCAGCGCTACGGCATGATCGTCGCCGACAACGGCATCGAATGGGCCATCTCCGTCACCCCCGACGAACGCATCCCCGTCC
>JAIXVE010000001.1 GCA_027483175.1 Verrucomicrobiaceae bacterium
CTCGTCCATCCCGCCCTATCCGCCCTATCCGCCCTATCCCTCCCGCCGGGCCCATTCAACCACAGATGCATGGGCCGCCTCACTCCCCGCAACCATGCACCCCAGATCGTTCGCCAGAAGGCGGACTCCTCTCATCACGATGCAATCAGTTCATTCCAGTCCTTCCCGGCAAGCCAGTCTTCAACCCCTTCCCGAAGACTTCGACCAGTCCGGATGAAGGCTTCCTTGAATGTGTTTGCGTCGTCTTCATCAATGGTATCCCCGGCAAAATACACGATCTCTCCGCTATCACAGTCCAAGCACCATCGCATTCCACAGCCGTTGTCAGCGATCGAAATCAGTTTGTCCGGCCATCGCCATGCCTCGCTCAAGTCAGAGCCGCCAACCATCCTGTGATACGCTACGATGTATACATCGTCCAGATGAGAAGCATACTCGTCGTCAGTCGCCGACATGAATCCATAAGCCGGCCCGAACCCACCGTTTGCTATCTCCGAATACATCCGCTTCAGAAACGGCGGCAGCGCAAACCCCAACTCCATCTCCGTGCGCGATAGTTGCTCGGCTGTCGCAGGCGGAAACCAGGGCGGAGGAGCACCGGCGAGCTTGAATTCCCGCCTCGGCACCAGCAGAAGGCCTCGCAAACACTGGATGATCTCGTCCTCACTCATCGACATTCGGGATGGCTATGGCACGGCGCATTCACGGGGGCGGACATTAATCGCATGGGTACGGCGACTCAGAACTCATAGAGCGAACCAAACGAGGGAACTCACCCCCCGCTTCCACCCCCACCTGCTCTGCCTTCTCCATCATCGCCGCATTGGTATCAGTGATCGCTTCCTCAATCCACTCCTTCTTTTCAGAATCCCGAATGGATGACAGCACATGATCCATCGCATCCACTGCCTCACGAGATTCAACCATGACCATTCCATTGAGGGCGGCCTTCCAGATTCGCGGGTCGTCTCGGCGTAAAGCGTGGCGAAGAAATCCGAGAGACGAATCAAGACGAAACTCCGAGATCACCTCAATCACGAACACCTCGCAATCATGGTCGGTCGCACCCTCGTAAGCCGCAATGAGATCCGCTATAACCGCCGGACCCGACTCGATCAGGCCATGAAAAGCCTCCGCCCAGCGTCCCGCGCGAAACTCGCCAAGGTAGTGATCCACAGTGCTTTCTGGCGAGCTCATTTCTCGAAGAAGGTAGCGGTGTCGCACCGACTATCGGGAGCGCCACTCCTCCACAGGTTTAAGGGTTGCAATCACGAGGGTCATCTTGATTCGGGACGCGCACCCGGTTGTCCACCACCACCTCGTTCGTCGTTGGTTCGGTCGTAGCCTGAGACATCCGCCTCAAACCCGAGCTTGACCAAAGCCTCCGCGATTCCACACGCTTGTTCAAGATCTGCGATGCGCAAAGATACGGGATAATGCTGAAGGGATGTGACAACGGCCTCAACAAATCGCTGCGCTGCAGATTCCGAAATGCCGCGAGAACCAAAACACTTGATGAAGAGAAACCAAGGTTGCGGTGCGACCTCTATCGATGCTGTCGGGAGGGGTGGAGGTTGGGAAGGCGATGAGTTTGGTGCGTTGATTCGTGTTGGAGTCGCAATAGCCGACATGTCACTTGAACCGCACCCAAACCTTCCCGGTATAGAAACTCGCCCATCGTCATCGATAGTCCATATCTCCCCTTCGTCGCTCTTCACGACAGCGCCAAAGTGGCGCGCAATCTGACCGATCTTTCTGAGCATTGGCTGCTGTGGGTAATCCGAAGAAATGCTGCCAGATGTCCAAAGGAGCCACTGCCAGTCTTCATAACTAGCATCTTCATCAAAAAGAAGCACTGTTGTCTCCCCGTAGTTCTGGTGCGTGAAGTCAGGGCGCTTCAGATCCGAGTCCGTCTCGATGTATTCGTTCCATTCATCCAGAGATATCGGTGTCTCTTGGCCATCCGCCATCTGTCGGACAATGTAAACTGATAGGCTCATCGGCAGTTTTAGCTTATTTGTGGACAACTAATCCCTATCGCTACTGGGGTGGAAGTGAGCGCTGGGATCTGTGGGTGCATGAGCAGTTTCGGCAGCGCTTCCCTCCAAATTTAGCGGGTTCCGATTCTATTTTCAACCCTCATCTCGCCACTCGCCGATTGCTCCCTCCGATCACGGCCGCGCCCATGCAGGCCACCTCACACCCTCTCCCCCTCCAATTCCCACACCTCCATTCACTCCCCCCACCCCCACCCTGCGCACCCGCGGGACGGAATCTCATTGCACCACCCTTCCCCGCCACGCACGCTCCCGCTCAGCCATGCGCCCACTTCTCCTCCTGCTCGCCATGACCGCCTCCGCCCTCGTCGAGGTGGCCTTCCAGAGAGACAATGTCGCCAGCTTCAAACCCGCCTTCCCACGCGCCAACGGCGCAGCTCCATACCACTGGAAATAAAAACACCAGGCCCCTTCCGGCATTCCCACCACATCGCACCGGCAGTCCCCCTCCTTCGGATTCTTCGGATTCTGTCGAAGAAATCCTTGAAGTCTGCCCAAACAGAAACGATAGTTTCCCAAAACGAACCGGCCCTCAAAAATGAGTAAAACCAAGTTGGCGCCGATGCTTGCCGTGCTTGTGGTCATCACCACCGCGGGCGATATAGCCCTGCTGCGAAAGCTAAGTTCCGGAACGGCCACCGAAACTCACACCCACACAACGTCCGAAACCGGCACCAAAACCAGTACCAAAACCGCTACGAGTCAATTGCCGCCCCAAATTGCGCCGGATCGCGAGTCCCTCAGCAGTGATCCGGATACATTCACGGATCAGATAGCCAAGCTGCAGTCCTTACCCCCTGGGCGCGACAGCGATCTCAAGATCGAGGCTGCCATAGCAGCCTACCTCCAATCAGATGTGGAGCAATGCCTCAGCAACTTGGGTGCCTTGCTTGATCTGCTTCCCGAAGGTCCGAAGCACGTAGTGCTTTACCGAATAGGAAAGCAGCTTGGAAGAGTGAACCCGAACATTGAAAGGCTTTTTCCTGATGAGCGCGTAAGGAAGCTCGAGTATACCCGAAAAGCAATGTTGCTTCATGGTGCCATTTATGAGGCCGGGAAAAAGGGTTTTGATCTGCGTCGCTGTCTCCAGAGTTTGAGCCCCGGCACGGATGAGGCGGCGGCGGTGGCAAATTCCGAAGATGCGATCTTGGCAGCTGCCGCGGATCCGGGCTTCAGAAACACACTCATGGGTTACGTCAAAGAGAGTGAATTGCCAGTCATCCGCGACATGATTGCTCAGAAGGCGAAAGACTCTCCCCAAGTGCGGCTTGAGGCAGCATCGTCACTGCCGGCGCGGAGGCAAAAAGCCTACATCGAGACCAATTTTTCCGACTTTGTTAAGCGTGATGTGAATGGAGCATTGAGGTGGCTCGAGAAATCCGAATACAACGCCGAATTCAAACGAAGCCTGATCAAGAGCAACTACGCAAGAATCGCCAACTGGGACAAAGCCGCCGCCGACCAATGGCTGAAGCGATTTTGATGCCGGCAAGATAGCTGATCCATGAAACAGATTTGCAGTGCGATTGCGATAGCGCTTGTCTCGTCAATTGCTACTTGGCTGTCCATGAGGCATGGCACACCGCCAAAGCCGGTTGATGGTATTGATGCCCCCCCGACAGTTAAGGCCCACACAAACACTTCTGTCAGCCGCCCCACCTTGAAGAGGCCGCAAATGCATGCCTCCGGAGCTGACGATTCGAGGCTCCCCCCGGATGGCGTCATTCACAACGCCCAGGATGAAGCCGCGGCTTTGAAGGCCTTTCTGGACACCGTATCGAAACTTCCAGTTGGCGACGTATCGCAACAGGAAATCCTTCGACTCACCGTCCAGTTCGCAAGATCTCATCCCAGGACGGTTTTCAGCAACCAGGAAACCCTCATGCAGGTGCTGCCAGCGAATTGCTGGGTCAATTTAGTTCATGAGGCAGCCAGTGAGTTGGCGAAAGACCCTTCACATGCTCCGTTGAGCGACATTTACAGATCACTTTCCGCGACGGAGACGGGCTTAGCAGCGTTCTTGAGCGGTCTAAAGGAAGAGAGCAGACTCCCTCTCCTTGATCGCATTCTCTCCGACAGATCGAGTCCGTTGTCCACTCTGATTCAGAAGCGTTCATTCCTTAAGTTGTGTTCCCTGTATCCTGACAAACTGGCCGAGCTGTTCGCTTCATCCAGAGAGACGAGGATTCGTAGCGATGCCGCCGCCACCATCGTCGAGGTGGCCTTCCAGAGAGACAATGTCGCCAGCTTCGAAGTCCTCGACCATCTACCGCCTGACGTTGTTCCTGATGCTCAGGTTGCATTCCTCCGCTCTTTCATTTCGCACGATATGAACGCCGCCCTCTCATGGGTGAACCAAGTCGAGGATCAACCTACGCGTGATCGCTTCCTCGACCGGACGATGCCTTCGATCGCCGCGGTCGATCTGAATGCCGCACAACGCTGGGCCGAGTCAATCGTTGATCAGCAGATTCGAACCAAAAACCTGCAAATGTTGGCGCGCATGGAAACCCGGCGAAACAATCCACGCTGAAAGGCGGGACGCCGCCAAGAGTTTTTAACTGCTAGGTTAGATTGCCGACGATCCGATCTCTAATTCTCGGAGAGTCCTGTCCGCACGTCCACATTGTGAATCATCTCCGGGCCCGACTCCATTCAAGCGCGCCAACCCCTCGCCAAGCTCCACTCTGCGTGCAGGAATCACAACTCTCTCCGTGCACAGCACGCGGATGCCACCCCAACCCCGAAAACGCGAGAGCTCCGTTCCCGCCCCTCCCGCCTTCCAACCATCTCCCAGTCCCAAAGGGGCAAAATGCGATAGACTGGGGCAACGCCCCAGGCACACCATAACATAACACCAGAGCCCTGAAAGGGCGCGACCCCACACTCTTCGCGCCTTCGCCCGAGACACCACTCTCCCCACCCGCCCCAGATCTCGAACATCTACACCACTCGCACCTCTCCCCCCCGCCCCCAATCCCAACGGGATTGCCATCACGGCACGGCTTTGAAAAACACCCAATCCTTCGAGAAATCGAATGCACCATCTGTTTTCATCCACTCTCTGAACCATTCGTAAAAGGATGCACCGGTCCTGCGATAGGGCGGCACATAGGCATCTGCATCCTCGTCGATGACTCCCGCGTCCATGACAATCACCTGCCACTTCATCGTCCCCGGTTCTTCAAGCCAAAGCCCATATTGAGCCGCTTCCCGGTCATACTCTTCACCAAAGCGGAATGTACGCATGGGGCGATCCAAAAAATCCCTGCGGTCGTTTATTTCTTCTATGATTTTATCTTCAGACCAGAAATACAGCGGGGATGTCAAGGTGACGGCGAGCGCCTTTTCGTATTTCTCGTAGAATGCGATGAATTCCGGGGGCAGCGGATAGCGCACCAGTTCCTGCAGCCGACTCAGCCCATGGCCAGGCATTGTGGCATAACTGGTTGCCTCAAAGATGCAGTCTGCAATCCCAACTTCCTCACGAATGATTCGGGCCGGTGGTGATGGCGAGTTTTCACCCCTGATTTCCAGCGAGCCTTGGAAAATGGGGTAATGAGATCCCTGCAGCTTCCTAATTGTTCTCAACGAATCGTCGAAGAAATTGTAATCAGTTTGGCTTTTCATTGTGTGTTCCGTTTTTCCGTCCCATCACCCCGCACTCCCGAACCACGCCTTACCCAAAGCCATACCTGCCAGCTCGGACACGCGCGGTGTCAAAGCGAGCAGGAATCAATAGGTATTAAGTGTTTTGTCAGGAAAATACTCGAGGTTTCTGGATCCGGTGAGGTTTGATTTAACATTCTCAAGGCGGATGATGGGGATGTCGCCATCCGCGTTTGGTTCCACCAGCAACATGAAGGTCGCATGGATCTTTCTATCGGCACTCCGGTAAAACCAGTGGCGGCCTCTATCGGTCTCTTCCGAGTAGGAATCGGAATCCAGTTCGATCACCGGACTGTAACCGTCTTCGGGAGCAAGGCATCCGTACTCCTCACTGAGGTCAGACTGGATGACGCCTCCGCCGCCGGCGTCCACCGTCATACTCCACCGGCGGGTCTTTCCGCCAGCGTCAGGCAGTCGGGTCCAATCAAGCAACACGCTGGTTTCCCGAGGAGGTGGAGGAACGCTGCGAATCGGTGTCTCCACCATGTTTATCAATGTCGTGAATTGTTCTGGCGACTCCACTGAAACCCGCCCGCCTTTCTGACTCCAATAGTAAATCGCTTGCTTCGGGCCACATCTCCAGAACTTGTAGATCACTGGGTTGTCCTTATCCGCCTTGTGGAACCGCTTTGAGTCCCCAGTAGCCACCAAACCTCCATCAGTAAAGCTCCCCTCTCCCCGGCCGGGCGAAAACTCCTCCGTGTAAGGCACTCCTACCTGCACGCTACTCCCGCGTTTACCTTCAACAACAATCATCCCATCCGCACCAACGGTGACTGGGATGATTTCTTTGCTTTGCCTTGAAGCCGCAACGCCTCCGATAAGATTGGCAATCGAAGACCCGTTCCCAAGGATTGTGATTTCCACTTTCAATCCCGCTGCTGGCTGTCCGAATTGATCGATGCACTTAGCATAAAAATTTATCGACCGATTTCCGCCCACCAACGCGGCAAGCCCTAATAGCAAAATCACAGCGCCCAAAAACCAGCACGTGAGTTTCTCCTTCATTCTACCAGCGGGTGTTTCGCCGAAAAATAGAGCTCCCCGGTTCCATCAGCCCCACAAGACGCCTCGTCCAAACCTCAGCCCCTCCCACTCACGGCAACCGCGACAGCGCCACCGCCGCCGCACCAATAATCCCCGCATCATTGCTGAACTTCGCAGGCACAATTTTGAGCTGCTTGTGAAACGGCTCCGCCACCTGCTCGCGAATCTTCCGCCGCAACGGCTCGAACACGATCGACCCAGCCCGCGCCACCCCGCCACCCACCACAATCCGATCAGGATTCAGCAGCCAGACACACGCACTCAATCCCGCTGCCAGCCGCGTCGTGAATTCATCCCACACCGCCACCGCCACCGGATCCCCCTTCCGCGCCGCCGCCGCCAGCACGTGCGGCGGACATTCCTCCGCCTTCACCTTCTGCCCCGCCTTCCGGTACAACGCCGCCGCGCGCGCCGCCGTCTCCCGGTTCCCCACATACTTCTCCAGAGCCCCTGCATTCCCGTGCTCCCCCATCACCCCGCGGTAATCAATGCTCATCTGCCCGATCTCCCCCGCCCCGAACGCCGACCCCCGGTACAACTGCCCGTTGATCACCAGCGCGCCGCCCACCCCCGTCCCCAGAGTCACCGCAATCATGTTCTCCGCTCCCTTCCCCGCCCCGTGCGCCAATTCGGCATAGCACATCGCATTCGCATCGTTCTCCACCGTCACCGGCAACCCCGTCCCTTTTGTCAGCACCACCCCGGCCTTCACCCGCAGCCATCCCGGCACGTTCGTCAGCTCATGCACATAACCAGTCCGGATATCCGTGAAACCAGGCACACCCATCCCCACCGCCCGAATCGCCCACTGCTTCTGCAACGCATTGATCTCCTCGATCAGCTTCGGCAGCAACCCCTTCGCCCCGTCAAAACGCTTCGTCTCGAGCGCCTCGCACTCATGAATGATCTCATGCCCCCGCACCACACCGTACTTCACGGTCGTCCCGCCCATATCAATGCCAATCGCTAGGTCGTTCTTGTTCATGTCTGCTCTGGTTGCGTTCGTTTCGTTCAATTCCCGATCACTCCCACTCAATGCTCGCCGGCGGCTTCGTGCTGATGTCATACAGCACCCGGTTGATCCCCTTCACATTATTCAGAATCTCATTCGAAATCGACGCCAGCACCTCAAACGGCAGCCGCGCCCAGTCCGCCGTCATCGCGTCCTCGCTCGTCACCGCCCGAATACTGATCGCCCACTCGTAACTCCGCTCATCCCCCTTCACGCCCACCGTCTTCACCGGAATCAGCGCCGCATATGCCTGCCAGACCTTCTCATACCATCCCGTCTCCCGCAGCCGCTCCATGTAAATCGCATCGCACTCCCGGATAATCCTCAGCTTCTCCTCCGTCACCTCCCCCGGACACCGCACCGCCAGCCCGGGCCCCGGAAACGGATGGCGCCACAGAATGTCATGATCAATCCCCAGCACCGCCCCCAGCGCCCGCACCTCGTCCTTGAACAAATCCGCTAGCGGCTCCAGCACCCGACCCTCCTTCTGCAGATCAAGAATCCGGTCCACTCGGTTGTGATGCGTCTTGATCTTGCTCGCAATGCTCCCACTGCTCGCACTCTCAATCACGTCAGGATACAGCGTCCCCTGCGCAAACAACTCCACTTCCTCACCAATCGCATCCCAGAACACATCAAGGAACAGGTTCCCGATGATCTTCCGCTTCTTCTCAGGATCCGTCTCCCCAGCCAGCGCCCCCAGAAAACGATCCGCACAATACACCGTCTCAATCGGCACCCCCAATCGCGCAAAATTCGCCTGCACCTCCGCCGCCTCGTCCTTCCTCAGCAACCCGTGATCCACAAACACCGCCCGCAGCGGCACCTTCGCCTCGTGCAGCAGCACCGCTAACACCGTGCTGTCCACCCCGCCACTCACCCCGCACACCACTTTCCGATCCCCCACCTGCTTCCGGATCTCCCCGATCAGGTGATCCTTGAACGACGCCATCTCAAACCGCGGCGGATCATCCGCCAGCGCAATGAAATTCGCCAGCATCTGCGATCCCTCATGGCTGTGACTCACCTCCGGATGAAACTGAATCCCGAATACCCGCGGCCCGAACTGCAAGGCCACCGGCACCCCATCAGCATTCCGCGCAATCACCTTCGTCTCCTCCGCCAGCGCCGTGCACGTGTCACTGTGACTCATCCACACCTGACTCGCATTCACCCCCGCAAACAACGCACTCCCGCCCTCCGGCGTCATCACCGCCGGACCATACTCCCGCTTCGTCCCCGGACTCACCTGCCCGCCATGCTTCAGATTCAGAAGCTGCATCCCGTAACATACCCCCAGCACCGGCACGCCTAACGAAGACAGCCACTCCCAGTCAATGTCCGGTGCCCCTTCCTCCCGCGTCGACCGCGGCCCGCCTGACAGAATCACCGCCGCCGGATGCCCGGTCTCCTTCAATTCCTCAGGCTGAAACAATCGGGAGTAATACCCGAGCTCGCGAATCCGCCGCACAATCAGCTGTGTGTACTGCGAACCGAAATCAATGATGGCAATCTGTCTGGAAAGCATAACGGGAAAAAAGAAAAACCGGCCCCCGTCACCCGGGAGCCGGCCGGGATCACCCCGGTTGTTAAAGTGTCTGATAATTCACGGGTTCCTCCGTGACAACCACATCGTGCGCATGGCTTTCACGCAATCCCCCAGCCGTAATCCGCACAAACCCAGCCCTCGTCCGCAAGTCGTCCAGCGTCCGCGCCCCCAGATACCCCATCCCGCTCCGCAACCCACCCGTCAGCTGAAACACCACATCCCGCAGATGCCCTTTGTACGGCACCCGCGCCTCCACCCCCTCCGCCACCAGCTTGCCGCTCGCATTCTGCCCGTATCGATCACTGCTCCCCTGCCGCATCGCCCGCAGGCTCCCCATCCCCCGGTACTCTTTGAACGTCCGACCCTGGTAGTTCACCATGTTCCCCGGACTCTCACTCGTCCCCGCCAGAATACTCCCCAGCATCACACAATCCGCACCCGCCGCCAGCGCCTTCACCACGTCCCCGCTGTACCGAATCCCCCCATCCGCAATCACCGCCACCCCGCGCTCCCGCGCATGCGACGCCACCTGCTGAATCGCCGTAAACTGCGGCACGCCCACCCCGCTGATCACCCGCGTCGTACAGATACTCCCCGGACCCACCCCCACCTTCAGCGCACTCGCCCCCGCATCGATCAAATCCTTCGCCCCCTGCGCCGTCACCACATTCCCAGCCACCACCGGCACCTGCGGAAACTTCGACCGCAGCATCGCAATCACGGCCATCACCCGCGACGTGTGCCCAGTCGCCGCATCAATGAAAATCGCGTCCGCGCCCGATTCCACCAGGGCCGCCGCCCGCTCCGCACAATCCTCGCCCACCCCAACCGCCCCGCCACACCGCAACCGCCCCCGCGCATCCTTCGCCGCATTCGTGAACATCGCCCGCTTCTTGATGTCCTGCGTCGTGATCATCCCCGTCAGCTTGCCAGCCCCATTCACCAGCGGCAGCTTCTCAATCCGGTGCCGGTAAAGAATCGCCCGCGCTTCCTCCAACGACGTCGTTTCCGGTGCTGTGATCAATCGATCCCGCGGCGTCATCACATCCGCCACCGTCCCCTCCGGATTCTCAATGTGCCACACGTCCCGCGACGTCACCATTCCCGCCAGGCTCCCATCGTCACCCACCACCGGAAATCCCGCCACCCCGCGCTCATCCATGATCCGCAGCAACTCCCGCAACGCCACGTCCGGCCGCACCGTGAACGGATTCTCAATCACCGTGTTCTCCGACCGCTTCACCCGCGCCACATGCTCGGCCTGCTTCGCAATCGACAGATTCCGGTGCACCACCCCAAGCCCACCCTCCCGCGCCAGCGCAATCGCCAGCTCCGCCTCCGTCACCGTATCCATCGCCGACGAAATCACCGGAATGTTCAATCGCAACCCGCTCGCCAGCGTCGTCCCGATGTCCGTCTCACTCGGCAGCACCTCGCTGAGTTGTGGCACCAGAAGCACATCATCAAAACTCAGGCCAAGAGGTATCGCGTCATTCATTGCTTGAAATCCAGCAGCGGGATCAACTGCCTTATACCCAGACGGGATTACTCGCGCCACGCCAGCAGTGTCAAACGCGGACTGTCTCCCATTACCCCTCCGAACCGCCGTTGCACCCGCCCGCTTCCTCCCCTTCCCTCCCCATTTCGTGTCCTCCTCTTCTCTTCCCTCTCCCACCCCCCGGCTCAAGCTCAGGCTCACCCCAGCCGGTGAACGCGCCGTCCGCTCCGGCCACCCATGGATCTTCGCCGAAAGCATCCGCGAACAAAACCGCGACGGCCAATCCGGCGAACTCGCCGTCATCTACACGCGCGAATCCAACCGCTACCTCGGCACCGGCTTCTACGACGCCAATTCCCCCATGCGCGTCCGCATGCTCGCCTCCACCCAGCAAACCACCATCAACACCGATTGGTGGCAGGCACGCCTCAACACCGCCGTCGCCGCCCGCGCCTCCCTCGTCTCCCCAGCCACCACCGGCATCCGCCTCATCAACGGCGAAAGCGACGGCTTCCCCGCCCTCGTCCTCGACCGCTATCACAATACTCTCGTCCTCAAACTCTACTCCGAGGTCTGGCTCCCCCACCTCGACATGATCCAGGCCCTCATCGTCGACTCCCTCAAACCTGACGCCCTCGTCCTCCGCCTCAGCCGCAACGCCGCCCCTGCCTTCGCCGCCGCCGACATCACCGAAGGCATCCGCCACGGCCAATGCTCCGAGGTCGTCGTCTTCCTCGAAGACAATCTCCGCCTCGAAGCCGAGGTCCTCAAAGGCCAGAAAACCGGCTTCTACCTCGACCAGCGCGAAAACCGCCGCCGCTTCGCTGGCTTCACCACCGGCGCCCACGTCCTCAACGCCTTCAGCTTCTCCGGCGGCTTCTCCCTCCAGGCCGCCCGCGGCGGTGCCCGCTCCGTCACCGACATCGACATCAGCCGCCACGCCCTCGCCGCCGGCGACCGCAACTTCGCCCTCAATCAGGACAATCCCACCGTCGCCAATACCCAGCGCCACTCCATCCAGGCCGACGCCTTCCAGTGGCTCGCCAACCCACAGCACACATTCGACGCCGCCGTCATCGACCCCCCATCCCTCGCACGCCGCGAATCCGACCGCACCAGCGCCATCGCCGCCTATCACAAACTCGCCATCACCGCCTCCCGCCACGTCCGCGGCGGCGGTCTCCTCCTCTGCTCGTCCTGCTCCGCTCACGTCTCCGCCGAAGAATTCTTCAACGCCGTCCGCCGCGCCCTCCCCGACGCCCGCGAACTCTGGACTTCCACCCACGCCCCAGACCACCCCGCCGCCTTCCCGGAAGCCGCCTACCTCAAAGCCATCGCCCTCCGCCTCGCCTCGGTCGGCCGCTTCCGTAATCGCTGACTTCCCCCTCCACTCCCTCCGCTTCCCCCGGAATCCCGTGGACAACCCCCGCGCCCTGCGCAAACGACCTCCACGTGAAGCTCTCTCCTCCACCCCCCGGCGTCATCCGCCTCCTCTTCCTCGGCGATATCTTCGGCGATCCAGGCCGCCGCGCCGTCATCGATCTCATCCCTAAACTCAAGGAATCCGCCGCCATCGACTTCGTCATCGTCAATGCCGAAAACTCCGCCGGCGGCCGCGGCGTCACCCCAAAAATCGCCATCGCCCTCATGCGCGCCGGAGCCGCCGTCATCACCAGCGGCGACCACATCTGGGACCAATCCGAAATCATCGACTACATGGCCAGTGAACCCCGCATGCTCCGCCCTCTCAACTACCCACCAGGCACTCCCGGCCAGGGCAGCGTCATCCTCGAAACCGCCAAAGGCAAGGTCGCCGTCATGAACGCCCAGGGCCGCACCTTCACCAACCCGCCCCTCGAAAACCCCTTCCTCGCCACCGCCGCAGAAGCCGCACGCCTCCGCGAGGAAACCCCAGTCATCTTCCTCGACTTCCACGCCGAAGCCACTAGCGAAAAAATCGCCATGGGCTGGCACCTCGATGGCGTCGTCTCCGCCGTCGTCGGCACACACACCCACGTCCAGACCGCCGACGAACGCATCCTCCCCAACGGCACCGCTCACCTCACCGACGCAGGCATGTGCGGCCCGGAAGACAGTGTCATCGGCTCCCGCGTCGAACCCGTCCTCCAACGCTTCCGCACCAGCATGCCCGCCCGATTCTTCGTCGCCCAGGGCCCCGTCCGCGTCTCCGGCGCCTGCATCGACGTCGATACCACCACCGGCCGCGCCCTCAGCATCATCCGCGTCTCCGAACGCTGGTCCGAACCCTGACCACCCCGCAAAGTGGCACAGGCATCCCGCCTGTGACCTCTCCCAACAAGCACACTGACACAGACTTCCCACCTGTGACCCCATCGCCGAAGCTCACAAAAAAAGCCACCTCCACTCTCTCCCAACTCGTCGAAGCCTCGGAACTTCCATAGCCGCTCCCCACCACTGCCCCCAACCTTCCCTCTCGCCCCTCCTCCTTCCCCAATCCCCCACACCAGCTCGCCCCATCGGCTTGCACTCCTCCCCAGCGGCATCCATGAACCCCATCATGGCTTCCTCCGCTCCCGCCCTCCCCGAACTGCTCGCCCCAGCCGGCAACTTCGAATGCGTCCGGGCCGCCGTCGCCAACGGCGCCGACGCCGTCTACTTCGGCCTCCCGCGCTTCAACGCACGCCTCCGCGCCGACAACTTCACCGAAGCCGATCTCCCCTCCGTCATGCAGTTCCTCCACGACCGCGGGGTCCGCGGCTTCGTGACCATGAACACGCTCATCTTCACCAGCGAACTCCCCGCCGCCGCCGACCAACTCCGTCTCCTCGAAGCCTCCGGCGTCGACGCCATCATCGTCCAGGACATCGGCCTCGCCCTCCTCGCCCGCGCCGTCGCCCCTAACCTCGAACTCCACGCGAGCACCCAGATGACCATCACGTCTCCGGAAAGTCTCGCCCTCATGAACCGTCTCGGCCTCGACCGCGCCGTCCTCGCCCGCGAACTCTCCCTCCGCGAACTCGAACGCTTCAGGAACTCCGGCGTCCCGCTCGAGGTCTTCGTCCACGGCGCTCTCTGCGTCGCCTACTCCGGTCAGTGTCTCACCAGCGAAAGTCTCGGCCACCGCAGCGCCAATCGCGGCGAATGCGCCCAGGCCTGCCGCATGCCCTATCAACTCGTCGTCGACGGCCAGACCCGCGACACCGGCGGTCGTTCCTATCTCCTCTCCCCTCAGGACCTCGCCGCCGTCGACGAAATCCCTAACCTCGTCCAGCTCGGCATCCGCAGCTTCAAAATCGAAGGCCGTCTCAAATCCCCCGAATACGTCGCCGCCGTCACCCGCGTCTACCGCAAGGCCATCGACGCCGCCCTCGACGGCCGCGACCACGCAGAAACCATCACCCGCAGCGACTGGTACGATCTCCAGATGACCTTCAGCCGCGGTCTCTTCAGCGGCTGGATGCACGGGGTCGATCACCAGCGGCTCGTCGACGGTCGCTTCGCCAAAAAACGCGGCCCCATCGTCGGCCACGTCGCCGCCTCAGGCTCAGACTGGGTCGAACTCGACCGCGTCGGAGCCGCCCTCAAACCCGGCGACGGGGTCGTCTTCGACACCGGAGGCGACACCAATCGCGAACAAGGCGGCTTCGTCTTCTCCGTCGACCACCGCCGTCTCTCCTTCCAGCGCGGCAAAATCAACTTCTCCCTCGTCCCTCCCGGCACCCGGGTCTGGAAAACCAGCGACCCAGCCATGGAACGGCGTCTCCGCTCGTCATGGCAGGGCGATATCAAACCCCAGCGCACCATCCCCCTCTCCCTCGTCGTCTCCGGCCAACCCGGCGAACCACTCGTCGTCGCCGTCGCAAACTCCCCCATCAGCGCCACCTCCGCCATCCCGCTCCAGCCCGCCGAAAAACGCCCGCTCTCCCCAGCCACCCTCACAGAACAATTCGGCCGTCTCGGCGGCACTCGCTGGCACCTCGCCGACCTCGTCTCCCACCTCCCGGACGACGTCATGCTCCCCGTCAGCGAACTCAATCGTCTCCGTCGCGCCCTCGTCGCCAGTCTCGAAACCGCCACCCCTTCTAACCCAATCTCCGCCGCCCCAGCCACCCCGCGACCTTCCCTCACCGATCTCCTCCGCCCCATCACCACCGCCCGCACCACCGACCAGGCCCTGACACCCGATCTCCGCGTCCTCTGCCGCAACCGCGCCCAGCTCATCGCCGCCGCCAACGCAGGCATCTCCACCGCCTACCTCGACCTCGAAGACATCCGCGGCTACGCCGACGCCGTCGCATGGGCCCGCTCAGAATCCAATCTCCGTCTCTTCCTCGCCACCCCCCGCATCCAGAAAGCCGGCGAACAGGGCTTCTTCAAACTCATCGAACGCGCCAACCCTCACGGCATCCTCGCCCGCAACCCAGGCGCAGTCGACCACTTCTCCTCCGCCGGCTTCGAAACCGTCGGCGACTTCTCCCTCAACGTCGCCAACCCCCTCACCGCCCAGTGGTACCACCAGCTCGGCCTCAACCGCCTCACCATCTCCTGCGACCTCAGCGCCCCCCAGGTCACCGACCTCCTCCTCGCCGCTCCTCCCTCATGGTTCGAGCTCATCCTCCACCAGCACATGCCCATGTTCCATATGGAGCACTGTGTCTTCGCCGCCTTCATGTCCTCTGGCTCCTCCTTCCTCGACTGCGGCCGACCCTGCGATCACCATAAGGTCTCCCTCCGCGACCGCGTCGGCATGGAACACCCGCTCAAAGCAGACGCCGGCTGCCGCAACACGCTCTTCAATGCCGTCGCCCAAACCGGCGCCCGCCACTTCTCCGATCTCCGCGCCGCAGGCCTCGCCAACTTCCGCATCGATCTCCTCGACGAATCCCCAGACGAATCCCTCCACATCCTCAACGCCTACTCCCATCTCCTCTCGGGCCTCGCCGACGGCTCATCCCTCTGGCGCGACCTCAAAGCCCTCTCCCAACTCGGCGTCACCTCCGGCACGCTCCGCGATTCCCCCGAATCCTGAATCCCGTCCTCTCCAGGGAAAAATCATCAGGCTCCGCATTCACGTGTAACTGCACGCCGCCCAACGTCGCCATGTACCATGGAGGGCCGAAAGGCCTCGCGCCAACCTCACCTCCCCTTAATAACAAAGAAGCAACACCCATGAAAACACTCGTTCTCTCCCTCCTCCTCACCCCAGTCCTCGCCTTCGCTCAGGACGCCGCCAAACCAGCCAAGCCCGGCAAGCCAGGCGGCAACCGCCCCGACCCGGAAGCCCAATTCAAGAAGCTCGACACCAACACCGACAGCGCCGTCTCCCTCGACGAATTCAAGGCCGGCCCAATGGGCAAAAAAGACCCAGCCAAAGCCGAAGAACTCTTCAAGAAGCTCGACAAAGACTCCGACGGCAAACTCACCCTCGAAGAATTCAAAACCCGCGGCCCTCGCAAAGGCGGTGACAAAAAACCCGGCGGCCCCAAGGCCGACGCCCCAGCCGCCCCAGCTGCACCAGCCCCAGCCGACGCCGAAAAGAAGTAACTGACACGGAGGCGCTCCGCCGCCTCCCTCCCTCGGTCAGCGCCCCACCAGCCTGACCACCCCTCCAACGCCGTTCCCCGCTCACCCGGGGAACGGCGTTCTGCTGCCCACCTCCTCCAGAAAAGCGAAACCCGCGTCCCGGCGCTTATCAAATTCAATTCATCTTTCCCGACGATGAGCCCCGGATTTTGCAAACGCCAGGGATCCCGAAAGCGACTCACGGTAAACTCGGTGTCTGATTGTCTACCGTCAGGTCCTTGAATAAATTCTTCTTCGGGTCGAATTCCAGATTCCGGGTTCCATCCGGATTCAAATAATATCCAATCGAAATGCATGCAGTCTGCGTGTCGGTTCTCCACTCCATGTCTTTCACACCCCAGTGCAAGGCGTGTGGTATCTTTCCGTAAAGGGCACTGACCACCTTCCCTTTCTCATCCAAAACGGTCCGGACCCTGAAATAGTAAGCCACGGGAGGGGGATTTCCCTCACGCGATTTTACCCGAATGTTCTCCCCCTTCTGCCAGCCCTCCTTGGTTAAATTGGTGCCTTCGTAGGTTTCCCATTCCTCTTCCCATACAAACTCCGGCAGATATCCTTCCAATGGGGCTTCCCGGAACAAGTTGGTGACTGGCCAGTCTTTCACGGGGATGATGCCGTCACCCGGACGGGGAAACGACAGCTTCAGCTTCGCCGCTCCATTCTTCGCATCCCCGGTCCTTTCCACCGAGAACAGAATGTCGGTCTCAATCCCAAGGCCGCGGGTCAGTACCCCTGTGATGGGCTCGCTGCTTAGTTCCTCGGGAGTTGGTTTGACTCTTTCTCCCTCCGGAAACACCCAATCATGCCGCACCAGATCGAACCCAGTAGGTTCAGCTCGGTGAAGTTCGGTCTTGAGACGACTAATCGCATACATCGGCACCGGGTTGATCTTTTTGGCGAGCACCACGGTGATTATGTTATCGAAAGGTTGCCATTTACCGTCCTTGATACCAGTGAAATGATATCCAGAATCACGCTCATAATAACCATCCTTTCTGGACCTAACCCAACCTTCCTGCCATACGCGTCTTTCAAAAACATGTTTGCCTGCGGAATCTGACTTTTTTTTATGGAAAACAGCTTCGGTTGACGTGTCTTCGTAAGAAGCGATTTTCAATTTGGCATCGGGAATTGCCTGTTGATCCTCGCCGATCACTTGAATTGTGAATTTTGCCAGTGGAAATGGGTCTTGTGCAAATCCAATATTGATGAAACTTAAAAATAAAATTGCCTTAGGTTTCATGCTATTAGTTTTTCAGATTTCCGACATTCACCATCTTCTCAAATACAGGATAATTGAAAAAATAGCTGACGTTTTTGATGTCTGAATGATGCCAGCAATGGTCTTCAGGATTTCGATTTGGTGGAGCAGAGTCCATCTCCTCAAATGTGCGCCGCTCCGGATCCCACCCGTTGGCCGTCAAATCCTGAAGATCCATACTTTGCGTGCCAAAAGCCGCAACTCGAACACTGCCGGCCGGCCAGGAAAGGGCGGGGATATCCTGAGCCAGAAGAGCAGCGCGGTATCTGTAGCCCGGGGTTCCTGCAGTGCGGGAGTTTGCGAGGAGCGCGGAGCCCTGCGCGCCATGCACGCTTTCGCCACCCTCGCCTTCGTTGAAAGGCTTGAATAGCGGAGTAGCGACTTTTTGCTCGGTGGTGGTTGGCAGGTTGGGGGCCGGCCAGGCGCTGCGGTTGAAGGACCAGCCGCCCCGTCTCGATTTCCATCCGGAGCCCCATTCGTTCAGATCGCCGCTGGTGGCCTGCCCGAATGCTTTGGTGATGGTGCCCTTTTTCATTTCACCGCCCACCCAGACTTTCACTCCGTGGAATAAGACGTCATTGACTAACGTCGGCTCGGCTCCATTCCGGTTCGGCTCCAGGACATCCTCGCCGCTGGAATAGAGTTGGAACACATTCTGACTCGCACGCCGGAGGACGACAGGACCAGGCAGATTCATGATGAACCCATCATGCACGCCGGTGGGCTAGTTGTCGAGCAGACCTTCGCATCGCAGTCTTACCCCTCACCAACCATCCCCCGACTCCACCGCCCAACCATCCGTGCCCATCCGTGCACATCCGCTAAATCCGTGGTTCAACCCCCCTTCACCTCCCCTCTTCCTCGCCATCCCCCATCCCTCCCCCCGAGCCCCCCTCTCCATTCTCGCCCTCCAAACCAGCCCCATCTCAAATCTCAAATCTCAAATCTCAAATCCCCCAGGCATCCGCCTGGGCCCACCTTCACCATTCCAACTTCTCACTTCTCACTTCTCACTTCTCACTTCTCACTTCCCTTTCCCTTTGCTCCCCACCGCGACCTCTGGCATCTTCGACTCGCCGCCGTCGCTCATGCCTCCTCCGCCGCTACTCAAGGCCTTCCTCCTCGCTGGGTTCTCCGCAACTCTCGTCGCCACCTCCCGCGCCGCCCCCCCCGCCTTCCAGCAATTCATCTCCGGCGATTTCTCCGAACCCGCCCTCGCCTCCCTCACGGCCGCCCTCCCCTCTCAAATCGCCGCCCCTCCTCCCAACCCGGTCCCTCCAACCATCTGGTCCTCCAACGACGGCATCACATGGACCGAACAGGACGCGCTCCTCCGCACCCGCCAGTTCACCCGCTCCACCTCCACCCCGGAAAAAGGCACCCCTCCCGGAACCATCGTCCGTCTCGTCTCTCCCACCGGCCCCTCCACTCTCGAGATCCTCCTGCCCGTCCCTGGCACCCCGGATCCCCTCCGCCAGCGCCGCTTCACCGACGCCACCCCTCCACCCCCATGGGAACCCGCCTCCTCCGGCCCGTCCTCATGGCTCGCCCCAGCTCCCCCACCCGTCCCCGCCGCCCCAAACACCGACACGCTCTGGCTCGACGCCTCAGGCCTCCACTCGTTCCGCGCCACACTCGTCTCCGCCAATCCCCGCGAGGCCGTCTTCCAGCGCCCCAATTCCTCCAACCGCTTCACCATCCCACTCAACCGCCTCGGCCTCCGCGAATCCATCATGGTCCGCCGCTGGCTCGAATCCCACGACTTCACCCCTCCACTCCCCCCGCGCTCCGTCGGAGTCTCCCTGGCTGAAGCCGCCGGAAATCAACGCGTCGCCCGCGAAAAAGACGACCGCGGCGACTACCGCGACATGCACGCCTACTCGACCCCGCACTACGACTTCTGGACGTCCCGCGACTTGTCAGGCGCGAACCTCCAGGCCGTCGGCATGTCCTTCGAAGCCACATGGAAACTCATGTCCGTCCTCGACTGGAGCCACCCATGGCCAGTCCCCGTCAACGGCCGCCACCGGGTCCGCATCTTCGACACCATGAACGCCTACCACGCCGCCGGCGGCCCCAAAGGCTCCGCAGGCGTCTTCATGATGTCCCATCGCGAATTCCTCGTCCCCTTCAGCAGTCTCGCCCTCGGCGGCAAGGTCGAAAGCACGCTCCACCACGAGGGCACCCACCAGTGCATGCAGGAAATCCTGACATTCCTGCCGCTCTGGGTCGCCGAAGGCACCGCCGAATACGTTGGCTCGCTCGACTTCCGCCGCGGCCACTTCCAACTCCCCATGGGCCCCGAACGACTCCGCCGCACCGTCGATCTCCGCACCGAAGCCGGACCTAACCTCGCCATCCACCCGTTCTCCCACGCCGCCCTCGACTCCATCCTCGGCACGCCATGGTGGCCCGTCGGCGGCTCCGCCAACGCCCCTAACGATGGTCTCCGCACCGTCTTCTGCTACCGTTCCTCCCTCCTCGTCACCGCCTACTTCCTCGAACTCGAACGCGACCGCTCCAAATTCCTCCGCTTCCTCTCCGCCACCCGCCGTCTCCGCGACGAAGCCGAATTCCACCGCAATCGCTTCGTCCGTCTCAACGGCCACCTCTCTACCGTCTACATTGCCCTCGCCGGTCACTGGAACCGTCTCCCCCCACTCCTCAAAAAACAAGGCTCCGCAAGCTCCCCCCACGGCGGCCCGCCGCCCGCTCCCATCTACGCCGCCATCCCCGACCTCCCTAAAGGCGGCGACCTCGCCCTCGTCGACGACGGCGGCTTCAGTCCGCTCCTCTCATGGATCCCTCCAGGCCAGAAGCCACGGGACGTCCCCGACGACGCCACCGCCCGTCTCCTCCGCGCGTCCCTCCGCAACGCCACCATCCACCCGCGCAACGGCTCCGGCCTCGCCACCCTCATCCTCCGCTGGCAACGCGACTTCCTCGGCGTCGACAGCTCGTTCGAAAACCGCTTCTACGAAACCTACCTCCGCGCCGGTCTCGACCTCCGCCCCGGCCGCGTCCCCTGACAACTCACCGGATCCTCACAACTCCCATCACAGGGTTCCCGCCTTCTTGATGTCCAGATAAAGATTCCCCAGCGCCACCGGCAACTCCGCCGCCGGAGCATCAATTGTCAGGATCCCCTCCCGGTGCAGCGCCGCCGTCACCAATCGCCGCTCCTCCAGATACTGCACCGTCGCCGCACACGTCAGCGCATCCCCGAAGGTCTCCACCGCCCGCCCCGCCTGCTCCAGCACCTCCGATTCCGTCAGGCTCGCCACCACCACCAGATGCCGCTGCCTCAGCAGCCGCAGCGGCCTCAGCACTCCCTCCAGATCCTCACTCCTCAGATTCGTGCAGAACACCGCCAGCGACCGCCGCCTCTGCCGCTGCATCAACCGCTCCACCGCCTCACTGAAATCCCCCGGCGCTCCCGTGCTCCGGCACTCGCTCAGATGATCCAGAATCACCGGCATCCCATGCAATCCGCTCACCGGCGGCAACCACCGGTCATCCCCCCCAAACGTCATCACCCCCACCCGATCCCCCTGCCGCAACGCAATACTGCTCAGCAGCAGCATCGCATTCAATGTGTGATCAAACTGCGACAACTCCCCGTCCAGCGACCGCAACCGCCGCCCGCAATCCGCCATCATGATCACCGTCTGATTCCGCTGCTCCTCATACTCCCGACTAGTCATCACCCCGCGCCGCGCCGTCGCCTTCCAATCCACCGCATTCATCGCATCCCCCTCCGCATAATCCCGCAACTGCCGGAACTCCCGGCTCTGCCCCGGCCGATTCCGCCTGACAATTCCCATCTGCGACTCCCGATGCTGCATCGCCAGCAGCGCAAACCGCAGCACCGGCTCGTAATTCGGAAACACTTTCACCTCCACTTCCTCACCACCTTCATAACGCCGCCGCCACAACCCCATCACCGATTCCTCCTCAATCCTCGTCCGCCCCACCGCCAGTCTCCCGCGCTCCACCGGCCGCACCCGCGCCCCCACCGTCACATGCCCGCGCCCCGGAACTTCCCCGCTCCACGGCCAATCCCCACTCGGCAATCCCACCGGCAATCCATCAATCACCCGCACCCGCACCCCGCGCCGCCCCGCATTCCTCAAGGTCACCGGAACCTCATGCTCCACCCCCAGCGCCATCCGCCCCGCCTCCCCGCGCTCCGCCGTCACCCGCCTCCCCAGCACCAGCAGCACCGCATCCACCACCGCCACAAACCCCACCACCACACAACTCCCCACCCACCACTTCTCCATCCCCTTCGCAAACGAAGCCGCCAGCCCCGCCATCAGCAGAACCGCCACCATCACCAGCAATCGGGGCCCGGGTACCATTCGATAAATCCTTGTTCAATCCTAACGCGGAGCCGGAATCGCCCGCAGCAGCGCCGCCAGCACGCCATCCACATCCTGCCCGCTGATCTGCAGCTCCGGCGACAGCGACACCCGGTGCCTCAACACCGGTATCGCCGCCCGCTTCACATCGTCAGGCACCGCATAGTCCCGACCATCCAGCAGCGCAAACGCCCGCGCCACCCTCACCAGACTGATCGCCCCGCGCGTCCCCGCACCCAGGCTCAACCCCTGCCACCCCCGCGTCGCCCTCACAATCCTCACCGCATACTCCACCACATCCGCCTTGCACACCACCGCCGCCGCCACCGCCTGCAATCGGATCACTTCCTCCACGCCGCACAACTGCTGCACTTCCCCCGTATCCAGCATCCCACTCCCCTGCCCAGCCGTCACCGCCGCCACAATCCGCTCCTCATCCGCCTGCTCAGGATAATCCACCAGCACCTTCATCAGAAACCGGTCCAGTTGCGCCTCCGGCAACGCATACGTCCCTTCCTGCTCGATCGGATTCTGCGTCGCTAACGTCATGAACGGCGGCGGCAATGGCAGGGTCTCCCCGTCAATCGTCACCTGCGTCTCCTGCATCACCTCCAGCAGCGCCGCCTGCGTCTTCGCCGGCGCACGGTTGATCTCATCCGCCAGCAGCAGGTTCGTAAACACCGGTCCTTTCCTCAGCCGGAATTCCTGACGCCCCATGTCATAAAGCGTATGCCCGGTCACATCCCCCGGCAGCAGATCCGGCGTGAACTGTATCCGCCGGAACACCCCGCCGAACGTCCGCGCCAGCGCCAGCACCAGATGGGTCTTCCCTAACCCAGGCTTGCCCTCCAGCAGCACATGCCCCCCGGACACAAATGCCGCCAGCACCTGATCCACCACCTCCGCCTGCCCGAAAAATACCGCCCCCACCGTTTCGCGAATCCGCTGCAGCAATCCCGCCGCCTCGGCACTCGCTCCCGACACCGCTTCCTCCGGTTCCCCGGCCACACTCAACTCGTCTGTGTTCTCGTCGCTCATGATTGTCATTGGTGAATTGTTCAAATCTCAAAACCGCCCGCCGCACGCCGCAAGGATCACCTGAAGATCCGCCACCACCACCCTGAAATCCTCAGGCTTCGCCAGCCCTCCCCCGCCCATCGCCGCCGCCACCCGCTCCTCCGGCAACCCGCTCCGCTCCGCCAGCGCCGCATGCATCCCCGCATCGTCCTCACTCAACCCGCGCGCCCCAGCCGCCCGCCGCACCCGATGCCGCATCGACTCCACCAGCGCACCATGGTCCGGCAGCCGCATCCACAGAAACCCTCCCTGATCCCCTAACTGCGCCGCCATCCGCCGCAGCGCCCCCGTCTCCCGCGGCACCACCGGCCCGAACCTCGTTAGGTGCCGCCACAGCCACAGCACAATCAGCACCCCCAGCGCACTCACCGGCATCCACCCGTACTGCCACAGCAGCTGCCAGAAAGTCACCCGCCCGCTGTTCACAAAAATCACCTGCGTCACCGGCTGCAACCCAGCCACCGCCTCCAGCAGTCCCGCATGGTCAAGATCCCCAATCCACCGGTTCCGCCACGGCCGCGCACTCGTCACCAGCGTCACCCGCCCAGACCCACGCCGCACACTCGCCAGCACCGCCGCCTCCTCATCCCCCGCCACCACATCCGCACCCATCGCCCTCACATCCGCCACCATCTCGTCCGCCGTCGTTACCCGGTACTTCTCTCCGGCTATCCGACACTCCGTATCCATCTCCTTCAGCTCGGTCTCCCGGATCACCACCCCCAGTTCCTTCAGAAACGGCTCGCCCGCCCCCGGAGCCGACACCGCACTGCTCCCCCAGTCATTCCGAAACCGGTCCGTCGCCGTCCCCAGAATCACCAGATGATTCCCCTTCCGGGCCCACCGCAGCATGCTCCGCGCTTCCCCCACCGAACTCGCCCCGCCCAGCGGAATCACCAGCATCGTCATCTCCTCAGGAATCGCCCCGGCCGCACTCCGCACCTCCACCGCATAATTCTCCTCCAGCAGCTTCGATGCCGCCAGCCACGGCTGAAACCGCGCCTCCGCCTTGTACCCTAACGTCACATCCTCGTACTTCGTCTCACCCCGGTTGCACCCCCCGACCAGCACCACCAACCCCAGCACCGCCACCACCGCCAAACCCGGCACCACCCCGCGCTTCTCCCCACTCCGCGCCACCCCGAACGGCCACTCCCCAAACAACCGCGCCGCCACTTCCTCCCGCGGCAGCACATCCGCATACGCCGCTCCCATCCACGCCCCGCTCAATCGCTCGAAATAACCAATCACCCCCGCCTCGCCCGTCCCCCGCACATGCCGCACACAATCCCCCTCCGTATCACTCGACACCACCGGCAGCTTCGCTTCCCTAAC
This sequence comes from Verrucomicrobiaceae bacterium, assembly GCA_027483175.1. Lineage (GTDB taxonomy): Bacteria > Verrucomicrobiota > Verrucomicrobiia > Verrucomicrobiales > V1-33 > V1-33. Next base: position 24,432 of record JAIXVE010000001.1, read on the forward strand.
CATCCACATCAGCGCCCCGCGATACAGCAACCGCATCGCCTCTCTCCCTTCTCCAGCCTCCCACAACCGCCGCGCTTCCCCAGCCACATCCGCTGGCAACGACTCCGGCGTCACTTCCATCCCCATCACCACCCGAGGCCCCTCCACTTTCTCCTCACGCCGCATCGGCCCAGCCACCGCAAACCTCCCACGACTCAGCACCATCACCAGCACCACCACCGCAATCGCAATGATCACATACCCCAACCACCCCAACCCAGTTCCCCACCCGCCACCACTCCACCCCCCAGTCTCCAGATCCACTTCCTTCACCCGCTGACGCCTCACCTCCCGCGCAAACTCCGGCCCCTTCAAGATCTCCTCCACCCGCTCCCCCACCGGTCGCATCCCACCACCAATAGTCTCAATCCGCTCAAAACCCTCAGTCTCAACAACTTCCGCCATTTCTCCAGCAGTCTCAGCATCCTCAACCTCCATCACCTCTCCAACTTCCTCCGCAGGCACTTCCCGATACCGCCCCGCTCCTCCCGTCTCCTGCCCCATCACGCCCTCACTCCCCATTACAAACATCATCACCATCACCGCCACCACCGCTCCTCCCAGACCCCGCAGCCGCTCACTCATTCTCCGGAACGCCACCTCAATGTCCCATCCCTCCAGATGCGTCCGGCTGTTGATGTACAACGCAAACCCTGACGCCGCATAAAACGGCTCCATCAGCGCCACCGCCGCCACATAACACAAATTTCCCATCTGCAGCGACCACACCGGCAATTCCCCGAATGCCGTACTCCCCTCCATCGCCGTTTCCAAGGCCTCATCAATCGGACTCTCCACCAGAAAACTGTTCACAAACAGAAACAACCCCAGACTAGCCGCCAGCTCCAGCTTCGCCGAAACATACGTCAGCGCAAATGCACTCCCGCCACCATGAAACCCAAGCGCGTTCCCACGCGTCCGGTACTGCGCCCCCCTCAACCCTTCCAGCATCGCCACCGGCAACCGAAACGCCCGCTCCGGCGAAAACCTCAGCCACGTCAGCGACGCCGCCAATCCCCGCCACAACGAGGTCCTCCGGTCCTTCCAGAAATCCCCGCGCCGCGGCTCGCTCCCGAACAACACCCGGCTCAGATAATACACCGGTTGCCGCGTCAGCAGCGGCTTCATCCACCACAACACCACCGACGTCCACACCGGATAGTCCCACAACAACCCGAACACCATCACCCAGCACGGCACCGCCACCATCAGCCACCCACGCATCATCCTCCCCCAGTGCCGCCGCGCCAGCGCACACCCGAGATCCACCGCCTCCCACGACCGCCTCGGCCGCAGCACCGCTGTCGCTTCCTCAAGCCGCACCGCTACCCTCCTTCCCACCACGGCCACACCCGCACAAATAAACCGCCAGCAGCAGCCAGTTCATCGCCCCCACCGCATACTTCACCGACGTAGGCCCCGGCGACGCCGACCAGAATCCCTCAATGAACGCCGCAAAAAACACCAGCAGACACCCGCCGTAAATCAGCGGCAACGCCTGCCGCCCCGCCTCCGCCAGCGCATCACCCCGACTCATCCTCCCAGGCTTCAGCACCGCCTGCCCTAACCGCAACCCCGCCGTCCCGCAGATCACGATCCCCACCAGCTCGAACGCCGCATGCCCTGACACAAACCGATAGAACTTCTCCGTGTCTCCCGCATAGTGCACATACCCCTGCATCGCCCCGATCACCACGCCCTGATACGCCAGCGCAAACAGCGCCCCCACCATCGCCAGCACCCCCGCCCCCGCCATCCGCAACCCGATCGACACGTTGTTCTCTATGTAATGCCCGAACATCCCGAAGTCCGACCCGAACTCCCCGCGCAGAAACTCCTTCTCGTCCCCAGGCCCGTACATCCCGTCCAGCATCCGCATCTCCCCAGGCCCTAACACCGCAAATATCCACCGCGGATCATACTTCGCCGCAGCCACCATCCCCGCCATCGGCCCGAAAAACAACAGCATCGCCAGCGCAAACAACCGCCACTCCCGCCGCACCGCCACCGGAAAATCCCGCAGCAGCAGAGTTGCCACCCGCCACGCCGCCGCTCCCTCCTCCCGCGCCAGCAGATTCCGGCACCGGATCACTAACGCATTCAGCTCCCCGCAAAGCTTCTCCCCGTAAATCCGATGCTGCGCCAGCGCCGAATCCGCACACAACTGCCGGTACAGCATCGGCAACCGCACCGCCTCCGCCGTCTTCCCGCCCTTCTCCAGCGCCGACGCCAAAGCCTCGGTCTCCGCCCACCGCTCACGGTTCTGCTCTGTAAATGCCTGCTGTGTCATCGTCGGCTCAAATGTCAGGAATCCCTCAGCCACCTCCCCATCGCACGCAACCGCGCCACTCCATCCTCACCACCCGTCCCCGTCAGCCCGGACGCATGATCCGCCACCTCCCGCCGCCGCGGCCCCGACCACATCCCGCTCCGCTCCAGAAACCGCACCACCGCCCCCCGTTCCTCACGGCTCAGCGTCACCGGCGGCGGCTCCGGCTCCACCGGCAGCGGCGGCGGCATCCCCGCCACCGGCTCCACCACCACATCCTTGCGCGTCTCATACACCACTAGCGTGTGCGCCACCAGATCCCCCAACCGCTGAAACCGCCTCGTGAACAGGCAGCTCAACAGTCCGCCCAGGTAACACCACGGCAGAAAATCCGCCACCCGCACCACATTCCTCAGCATCACCGCCCCCAAGCCCGCCGGCCCACCCCCATCAGCCACCACCCGCAACCCCATCCGCCGCTTCCCAGGCGTCGCACCCCGCACCCCCGCCTCGTAAAACACATGATACCCCCAGTACACCCCAAACCCCACGATACTCATCGTCCCCGCCGCAAATCCCTCGCCCGTCACCGCCGCCAGCAGATTCCCCGCCACCGACAGCAGAATCACCGCCACAATGAAAATCCCCAGATCGATCGAAAACGCACACGCCCTAACCATCACCCCGGCCGGCCGCAGCTCAATGTCCACGCCCTCCGCCAGCTCAATCCGCTGCAGGGTGTCCAGCGGCTTGCCCATCGCCCCGGCCGTCTGTGCCACGCTCATCGTCATCAGCGCGTCGGGTTCGCCTTCTTCGGCAGATCGTTAGGCCTCAATTTGTATCGGAATGCCGCCGCATTCCCCCCCGGCCAGATGATCCGATACGCCGTCGATCTCACCCCCGCCCTCTTCTCAAACAACTCCGCCACCCCGCCCGCATAATCAATCCCCGGCCGCATCTCCCGAGACCACCCCCCAGTCTTCCCCTCTCCCTTCAACCACCCCATCTCCGCCTCCCCAGCCATGCTCTCCCACCGCGCACTCGACCCAAACAACCACTGCACCCCACTGCTCGCCGTCGCCGCAAAATACGCCTGACCTTCCTCGTTCTTCACCTGAAATCCTAGCACGTCCCCCGGCGCAGCCGTCACCGCAAACTTGATGATCGCCCCAGGCGTCCGCTTCCCTCCCACCAGATACGTCCCACTCAATTCCTCACCATTCAAATACACCGTCACCCCGTCATCCGCCAGCACATGCATCTCAAAGGCCCGCGCCCCCGACCGATCCCCCGACCCCGCCGCCACCGCTTCCCCGCCACCACCCGACGCCGCCGCACCCCGCCGCTCCATGTAAATCCCACGCATCTTCTGCAACGCCGCCGGCAATGCCGCCACGTCCACATTCAGCAAATCATCCGTCTTCACCCGCTTCACTTCCTCCAACCACGGCCCCTTGTCCCCCGCCTTCGCCGCCTCCCGCTCCAGCGCCGCCACATACTGCCGGTCCAATGCCGTCAACTCCACCTCCGCCGCCTCTTTCTCCCCATCCTCCTCCGCCACCTCCACCTTCGGCTTCCCCTCCACAGGCTTCTCCTTCGAAGGCACCTCCACCTCCGGCTTCTCAACCTCCGGCTTCACCTCCTCCGCATCGTCCATCTCGAAAATCCCCGCATCTTCCTTCCGAAACGGCACATCCTCCACCGCCGCTACCTCCGCCGGTCTCGCCTCCACCTTCGCCTCCGGCTTGACCTCCACCTTCTCCACCTCACCAGCCTCGCCCGAAACCACCGGCCGCTCCGCTCCCGGCTGCACATAAACCATCGCCGCAGGATCATTCACCGGCACCGCCACCGCAGGCACCGACGCCACCGCCTCCTCCACCCGCTCCGGCCCACCTCCCGCCGCCACCACGGCCTCCCCACCGCCACTCCCACCACGCGTCCCCGCCCACACGCCCACCCCAGCCGCCAACGCCACCACCACCCCAGCAGCCATCCACGGAAACGGTGCCTTCACCCGCTCCTCAACCTCCCCGTCCGCCGCCACCCCCACCCGCTTCGGCCTCGGAAATCCCTCACCACGCGCCACAATCCCCTCCGCTTCCTCCCCAGTCCGACCCCACGCATTCGGCAATTGCTCTAACGATCCGCTTCCTTTCGGCGGCAGGCTGGAGGTCGGTGGCTCAGATGACATAACTTCGTCTCTCGTCTGCCAGCATTCGCCATTCCGAGCCGCCACGCAAGTTGCATCCGCTTCATTCCCCACACCAATTCTCCCCCGTCACCCCCGTCCCCCGCACCCATCCCCCCAAACCATCTCCCCTCAGAACTTCAGCAGCAACGCCGCCGAAAGCCCCTGCATGTTCCCCGTGCTCGACCGCAAATCAAACATGTCCGCATCGCCCAGCCCGTGAAACTCATACCCAGCCCTCAACCCGAAATTACTGCTGAAATCAAACTGCACCCCAGCCCCCACCGTCCACGCAAATACCCACGCATCACTCTCAAACCGACGGTTGAACGAAAAATCCCGCCCCCCAATCCGCGCCCGCGCCGACGATTCTCCCGACACCCTCACATTCGCCGTCCCCGCCCCGCCCTCCACATACAACTTAATCAGATCCGCCCCCAGCGGAAACAACACCCGCCCAGCAATCACCCCCTCAAACAAATCCAAATCCGCCGTCGCCCCAGCACTCGCAAACCCAGCACTCGCACTCCGATCCAGCGACAACGCATTCACATACCCAAACTTCCCACCCAGAAACAAATCAATCGGCGCCGCATCAAACAACCACCCAGCCTCACCCACCACCCCCATCTTCACCTCCTCATCAAACTCCGTCCCCTTATACGCCCCAGCCCCCAACCCAATCTGCAACCCAGCCTCCACCTCCCCCATCCCACACACGCCCACCACCACCGTCATCCCAAGCACTCGAAGATTCATAATGTTCATAAGCATTTAGGTTTTGTGAAATTTCCCACAAACCCAAGCAATTGTCAAAAAGTTTCGATTCCCACCCCCCTCCCAACGCGCCCCCGTCCCGTAGGGACGACCGGTCAATAGCCCGGAGTGGCGCAAAGCGATACTCCGGGTTCACCATCAACATATGCCCCAACCCCGTACGGGGTTGCCCCCCTCCGAACAAGCAGCCGCAGGCTCTGGACTGCCGGGGGGGATCACAGCTCTCCCTGCGCACGGAGTGCGCCTACCCGCCCCACCCAACACGCCCCGGGCCCGCCGACCTCCCGGTCGGACCTCTCCCAACACGCCCCATCTCAAATCTCAAATCTCAAATTTCAAATCTCAAATCCCCCCGCGCGCCGCAGGCTCTGGACTGCTGGGAGAATCACAGCTCTCCCTGCGTGCGGAGCACGCCTACCAACCCGCCCCCTCCAAACAAGCCACCTCCCTGCTCATCAGCCACGCCCAATCCGTGAGGCGCCCATGCCAATCCAGTTGGTCCGGATATGGCAGGTTGCGGTCAATCATATCCCCTGAATTTCAGGCAGTTGCAAGGCTTCCCGACCCGTCGGCACACCCCGATTGCAAATGGATATTCCAAAAGATATAGTGAAACATTACGCTGTTCGCCCAAGACACAGAGTCCAACGCCATGAAACGAATCGGTCTTTGGCCTCAAGCGCCAGCAGTTCCAGAGGCGCTCCGGCTCCTCAAATCTATAGTGCCCTCTGGAACGCCCGACGATTTTGCAGAGTTCTTCAGACAGTGGGATGGGGCGGAAGCTGCCTTTGAAAGCGCCGACGTTGAAATGTTGCGGGTGGACTCCATCGGACATATAGCCCAGACGAAAACAGCATTGTCGGAAGTGTTTCCGACGCTCTTTGTTTTTGGCACCGACGGAGGCGGACGCTTGATAGCCTATGACATGGAGGCTCCTGAGCCGTGGCCAATCGTTCTTCATTGGCCGGGTGTCACGGACCACGAACACCCCACAGTGCTCGCCGCGTCGATGAGTGAATTAATCCAGAAGTATTTCAAAACCCAGCCATGAGTCCGATCACCGTAAGACCAAGGGCGAACAAAACGAATGCCGGCAACGGCTCGAAGGCTATCGATCATATCAGCAATGTCTTCCGCTCACCGTCACCTGATCCGAACCATTCCCCCCCATGAAAACCTATCCCCGCTACTTCCTGCTTTGCCTGATGATGTTCATTGTCGCCAGCTCGGTCGGCCTGAACTTCGTTCTCTCCCGCTGGGATCCAGCCACAGCCTCATGGGCAACGGCCAAGCCGATCATTGGTGCGCTGATTATCTTCGCCGCACTCATCCTGAATTTCATTGGCTACTCAAGACTGATTGGGAAGGGCATTACCGGGAACTAAGCCCACTCCACTCCTGAGCAGCATCGCCAATGTTTGTTTCCATAATCATCTTTTCTGCGTTCCTCTCCTGGATCATTCATTGCGCGGTTCTGTGCTTCAGGGCGAAGACTCGAGGAAGAGGGATTCTTTGCCTGGGAATCACTTTGGGAGTGATCGCGTTGCTTCGTTGGTTGGCTGCCCCCGGGAAGATGACGGCTGAGCCACCCTCAATGGATGAAATTGTGGGAACTTGGGAGTGCCATCATGTTTCACCTGAGTTTCTCAGGACCGCAGGGTTGAACTCCCGGGACTTCAGCTCAAAACTGATCTTCAAAAGCGATTCCACCGTGACGGTGGAACGCATGCCGGACGAGACCGATACCGTATCCTTTTCCCGCTCGTGGGAATTGGTGCCGCCGGAAAGGACTCCAGCAGGTGCATGGACGATCACCATTGAAGCAGGGCCACGCATTGGGCCCTATCGCTTAGTTTGTAACAAGAAACTCGGAAAGCTGACACTGGAAAAGAGCATCGACGTCCTCATGGACTACAGCGCACACTACCAACGCATTTCCAAATGAAGAGCCAGCACACCCACATGTAGCGCACACCCTGCCTGCTGTCCACTCCCCACTAGGCCGTGGTTGAAGAACACCCGCCACTACCGGATTCCAACCGTGACAAGGCCGTCCCGCCCTCGTATCCCCACACGCCCACCCCTTCCGGCCCAACGGGCCACAAGAACCAAGCCCAGGGACGAAGCAAAGCGAAGGCCCTGGGATGCCGCGATTTTAAATCCATGCGCCCCAATGGGGCGCGAGAACGCCAAGCAAAGCGCAGGTCTACCATGGGTCTCCACCGCACGTGGCCCAACCCCAACCGGCGTTGCGTCCCTGGCCACATCAACCCCGCCCTTGTCCCTTACGCTCCAGCTTTTTCAAACAGAGCCTAGTGCTCAATTCTCGCCGTGGCCTCCGTGTCCCGGTCACTCGTCACCCTCAACCACCGAGCCTGAACCTCCACCGGCAGCGCTTCCCGCCACTCCTGCCCCGCCGCCACCCCGACCGTCTTCCACGTCACCCACTTGCCGTCCCCCGTCAGGTCCAGCTCCACCCTGAAGTTCACAGGTTCCCCCGCCCGGTGCTTCAACCGCAACTCCCTCCGCTCAAATCCCCAGATCAGACACGGATCACTCGCCACACCAGCCTTCACCGCACTGTCCTGCCACGGCCCCCCGCGCCCGCTCGGCCGCGGCAGTTTCCACAGGTCATCCACCGCTCCCAACCACACCGCCGCCTTCCCGTCCTCGCTCCGGATAATGTGCTCTCCCGCCGCCGCATCACGCTCAATCCCCGTCATCACCAGCAACCCACGCCACGAACAGTAATCGTGAATCCGCCGGTTGTGCGTGCACACCGGCCGCACCTTCGCAAACCCTCCCGCATTCTCGGCCGGCAATTCGTAGAACGTCCCCCCGGCATTAAACAAGTCCCGCTCCGTGCAAACCTCACGGCACACCCGCACCGGCCCCGCCGCCCCATCCTTCTCAAACCCAGGATCCCCCACCGGCAGCCGCCAGCGTTTCCCCGCATCATCCGTGTAAATGATCGACGCCGCATCCGCACTCAGCACACCCGCAGGAATCGCACAGTTCGTCTTGTGATAGGCCAGCCCCGCAGAATCCTCCACACGCTGCAGCTTCAACCCGGCATCAAGTTCATAAAGCGCACTCCCGTCGGCAGGCATGTAATGCAGCGTCCCTTTGTTCTCCCCACGCGCCCGCACCGTCGCCGCCAGCGCCCCCTCCACCGCCCCAGTCGCCAGTCCGTTGAACAACGTACTCTCCCCAGGCTCCGGATAGTGAGAAAACCCTGTGGCAAACAGCGCCGTAGCCCGGGACAACGCCCCGTCGCTCCGCAGACGCACCCACGGCATCGCGTGTTGGCCCGCACCCCAATCACTCACGTCCGCACGCTTCTTCCAGACTCCTCCCACCTTCTCCCATCCGGCTGCCGTGATATCGAGCCACTTCCCTTCGTTCGGCTTCAGCGCAACATCGAACCACTTTGTCCACTGCCCCTTCCCGTCCTCATCCAATTCAAGCGTCACCGTGACCGCATCTTTGCTCGCATGCGAGAGATAGACGCCGCTGCGCGTGAACGATCCATATAGAAACGGATCACTAACTTCCCCCGCCTTCACATCCTCATTCAGCCACACCGCCCCCTGGCTCAGCGTCGGCCCCAGCTCCCGCAGCGTCTCGCGCTTCACAAACCACAGGTTCGACTGGCTCTGCGGCGGCGCAATCTTCCCCTTCGCCGCCCGCTTGTTCAGAAACTCGCTCTTCGCCGCATCATCACACCCGAACACCACCTGCCCCTGCCATTCGCAGAAGTCACCGACAACTTTGATATAACTGCTCACCGGCCGGATGCCCACCGTGTTCCCCGCAGAAAACGTCCTCGGAAACTCCCAGAACATCCCGTGCATCGTCATCAGCAATGGCCCCTCCCCCACCTCCCGAATCCGCGGCCATTCCGTGTTCCACCCGTGCGCCCCGTCATAACTGTTGCTCGCCTTCGGCAGCCGGAAACTCATCCACTTGCCGCCATCCAGCAGCATCAGAATCAGCGATTTGTGATCCCACCCCACACTCCACACCGGATCGTTAGGCTTGCCGCCGCCAATCCCCCCGGGCCCCGTCACCTCCGTAAACTGATTGCGCCGCACCACCGTCCACTCCCCCGCCTTCCCGTCCCACTCCGCCAGCACGCCGCTCGCCGTCTTCGGATCACTCTGCGCCTGCGGCCCGTGCTCGCCATTGTTCGCATAAATATAACGCCCCTGCGCAGAATAGAACCCTTTCCCGTGATACCCCGGCAGATCCGCCGCCCGACCCTCCAATACCTCCCCAACACCCTTCTTCGCCGCCCCTCCCTTCTTCAACTGCTCGTCCACCCACAGATTCTTCACCGCCAGTGTCCTCACATCCACCTCATTGATCCCCTCCTCCATCGTCGCATAAACAATCTTCCCCGCAGGATCATCCAGATGCCGCGCCAATCCCGTATGCCGCCCGAACATGCTCCCGTACGGAATCGTCCGCACCCGCCGCTCTGCATCAATCACATACGGCCCGATGAACAACTGCTGGCTCTCCCCGTGAATCATCCGGTTCGCCGGCGTCCCCCCAATGCTCTCCGGCCGGATCACCTGCTCCAGACCCGGCGTGATCTCATACAGCTTGTCCGACGACCCCTTCGGCAAATGCGGTCCATACGTGATCACCCACAACCGCCCCGCCCACGGCACCACCGCCCCAGTCCCGCACTCCCCCTCATTGTTGAACATCGCCAGATGCGGGTAAATCCCCGAAACCTGCCGCGGCGCACCCATCACCACATGGGCCGAAACAAGAGAAATAAAGACAGCAGCGCGAATCATGGCTCAGGAAATGGCATTGAAAATGGCAGGCGAAATGGGAAATGTAAAACCATGACCGCCTCCATCACCATCGACAGTTCTGGCAGGCTGGTGCTCCCCAAAGCCATGCGCGACGCCCTCCACCTCCGCCACCGCGACCCCGAAATCTCAGAAGCCTGACCGCGGCAAGGCACCTCCGCCGAACGCCATGAAGGCCCGGTGCCCGCATCCCCCAGCCTCTCCGCCGCATTCATCACATCATTTCACGTGACCTCCATGCCTCCACCCGGCAGGATCAAGCGTTAATGAATAGTCCTGCCCCCCCGCAGGTCCTCTCCCGCCGCGCCATGCCACAGTCATCTTCCCGCTTCCCGCTCCTCTCCTTCCCCCTCCAACCGCTTCGCTCCACGACCAACCGCGTCGCACCAGGCTCCAAACTCGACCACCACCTCCGCGCCGGACGCTACTCCGTCCGCATGCTGCGCTACTGGTGGACCGCTCAGGCCATCGCCCGCGAATCCAAACGCCAGGGCCGTCCCCTCGCCATCGTCGAACTCGGCTCGGAACGCGGCTGGATGAAACAGTTCACCTCACCGGAAGCCGTCGCCTCATGGACCGGTCTCGACTGGAACCCCCGATCCGAAGCCGTCACCGTCGCCGGCTACGATGTCGTCCATCAGGCCAACTTCGACGTCACTCTCCCGCTCCCCGACGCCTCCGCTGACGTCGTCGTCTGCTCCCACGTCTTCGAGCACCTCCCGCGCCCGGGCTTCACCATCGCCGAAGTCAGCCGCATCCTCAAACCCGGCGGCATCTTCCTCGCCACCGCCCCGACCCTCCCTCAGTGGATCGCCCGGCTCCGCGAAAAATGGTACCGCAAGGAACTCGCCGCCGGCCGCATCGTCCCCGGCGGCCACATCACCGTCCTTTCCCCGGACCGCTGGAAACAACTCTGCTACGACACCGGGCTCAACGTCGAATTCGCCACCGGCAGCCACACGCTCCGCCTCACCGGCAATTGCCTCGAAAACCGGCACTGGTGGGTCCGCGCCAATCAATTCACCGCCGCGCTCATCCCTTCCCTCGGCTCCGAATGCTGCGTCCAGGCACGCCGCGCCGAACCCCTCGTCGACACCCCCCACTCTCTCCCCAAAGGCAACGACCGCCGTCGCCGCAGAATCATCGCGGCCGCCGCTCTCGCCGCCCTCTCCCTCGCAGCCGCCGCCATCTGGTTCTTCACGCGCTGACTGCCGCTTCCTCCTTCAGCCCGCCCGCGCATAACCGCGCATACAGGCCCCCGTCCGCGAGCAGTTCCCCGTGCCGCCCGGACTCCACCACGCGCCCGCGCTCCATCACATAAATCCGGTCCGCCTTCTCCACCGTGCTCAGTCGATGCGCGATCACAAAACACGTCCTATCCGCCCGCAACCGCTCCAAGGCCTCCTGAATCAATCGCTCGGTCTCGTTGTCCACCGCACTCGTCGCCTCGTCCAGCAGCAGAATCGGCGGATTCTTCAATAACGCCCGCGCAATCGACAAACGCTGCCGCTCCCCGCCACTCAATCGCGTCCCGCGCTCGCCCGTCACCGTCTCCAATCCCTCCGGCAACCGCCTCACAAATTCCGCCGCGTTCGCCGACTCCAGCGCCGCCCAGATTTCCTCATCCTCAGCCCCAGGCTTCGCCACCGTCAGGTTTTCCCTAACCGATGCATTGAATAGAAAACTCTCCTGCGTCACATACCCGATCCGGTCCCGCAGCCATTCCTTCGACATCCCGCTCACCGGCTCCCCATCCAGCAGAATCCTCCCGCTGTCCGGCTCGTAAAACCTCGTCAGCAGATTCAACAGAGTGCTCTTCCCCGCACCCGTCGGCCCCACTAGCGCAATCGTCTGCCCAGGCTGCGCCTCCACATCCACCCCAGCCACCGTCGGCACCTCCCCGCCATAAGAAAACGCCACGCCCTCGAACCGAACCGCTCCCCTCAATTCCTCCAGTCTCCTCCCCTCCGCAAAGTTCGCCTCGTCCGTCTGGTCCAGCACCGCAAACACGCGCTTCCCAGCCACAATCCCCGCCGTGAACAACTGCGTCAGCGGATTCACCCTCGACACCGGATCATACAGCAATCCCCACGACATCAGCACCGCTGACAGCGTCCCTAACGTCGCCGTCCCACGGCAGATCCACCACGCTGCAAACGCAATCGTCAGCACAATCCCGCTCTCCGCCACAAGGGACACAAACGGCCAGATCACCGCATTCGCCTTCACCACCGACAACTGCGCCGTCTGCACGTCCCGGCTCCGCCCTTCAAACCGCTCCAGTTCCTCCGGCTCCACCGTGTACGCCTTGATCTGCCGGATCCCCGCAATGTTGTCGTGCAGCAGCGAATTCAACGCACTCCCCGCCTCGCTAGCCGCCTTGTACCTTGGCTCCACCCGCTTCTGATAAATCCTCACCGCCAGCGCCACCACCGGCAGCGGAGCCACCGTCAGCAGGGTCAGCCCCGCGTGCTGTGTCAGCAGATACCCGAACACCACCACAAACTGCAACACGCCGCTCAACCCCTGGTCCAATCCCTCGATGATCACCCGCTCCATCGCAGGCACATCACTCGCCACCCGCGTCATGATGTCCCCAGTCGGCTGATTGTCGAACCACCGCAGCGGCAACCGCTGGATCTTCCCGTACAACTCTGTCCGCAAATCATGCACCACTTTCTGCTCGAACACGTTGTTCGACACCGTCCGCAGCGTGAACAACACCTGCCGCAACGCAATCGCTCCCAGCCCCACCAGCGCCAGCGGCAAAATCCTCTCAGTCTGCCCCTTCGGAATCACCTCATCCGTGAACTCTTTGCTCAGCGCCGGCAGCACCAGCACCAGCAGCGTACACACCGCCGCCAGCACCAGCGTCGCCACCGCACGCCATGGGTATCGCCACGTGTATCCAAATATCCTGCGCAATGTCGCCATCGCCCCACATCACCGCCTTCCCGCCCCAGCGCAAAGGCGTTATCCCCTCCCCTCAACCCTCCCCAGCCAGCAGATCCGGACGCACCGCCGCCGTCCGCGCCCGCCCCATCTCCCGCTTCCACGCCGCTATCTTCGCATGATTCCCCTCCAGCAGCACCGACGGCACTTTCATCCCCCGAAACTCCGGCGGTCGCGTGTAGCACGGCGCTTCCAGCAATCCATCAGAAAACGATTCCTCCACCGCCGACCGCTCATCCCCCAGCACGCCCGGAATCAGCCGCACCACCGCATCCGTAAACACATTCGCCGCAATCGCCCCGTTCGTCAGCACATAATCCCCGATCGAAATCTCGTCGTCCACCAGCGCCTCCACCACCCGGTGATCAATCCCCTCGTAATGCCCGCACAGCACCAGCAGATGCCCGCACTGCGCAAACGCCTTCGCCTCGGCCTGACAAAACTGCCGACCCTGCGGCGTCATCAGCACCGTCCTCGTCCCCTCCCCGCGCAGCCCCTCCACCGCCGCAAACCACGGCTCGCACTTCATCACCATCCCCTGACCCCCACCATACGGCTCGTCATCCACCCTCCGATGCCGGTCCGTCGCCCACTCCCTCAAATCATGCACCCGCAAATCCAATAACCCCTTCTCCCGGGCACGACCCATCATGCTCAAACCCAATGGCCCGGCACACATCTCCGGAAAGATCGTCACAATATCAATGCGCATGCCAGCTCCCCCCATCAAGCCGTCGCCCCAGGCATCGCCGGCGCTCCCGCTGGCTCCTTCACCTTCGCCCGAAAACTCCCCCAGTACCGCTGCGGGATCATCCCGATCCCTATCAGCAGCAGATTCACCCCCACCCACGCCAGCAACGCCATGAACGCCGCCCCCATGAATCCGTAACTGTGCAGCCCGATCCCTAGCATGTTCGTCCCGAACCACGACCAGCTCGTCACCACATTCCCGAAAATCGCCAGATTCATCAGCCCGCGCTCCCGCACCAGCCCTCCCATCCGCGCATGCAGAATCAGCGCATTCCACAGCACAATGATCAGCGCCCCGTTCTCCTTCGGATCCCATCCCCAGAACCGTCCCCAGCTCTGGTCAGCCCAGATCCCCCCTAGCACCGTCCCCACAAAACTGAACAGCACCCCGAAACACACAATCGCAAACACCATGCTCGAAAACGCCTTCCCCATCTCCTTCGTCACATGCCGCGTGAAGAACCCCCGAATCACATAAATCATCCCGATGATCCCCGCCACAAAAGTCGCCGCATAACCAAGGGTCACAATCACCACATGCGTCGCCAGCCAGAAATTCGTGTCCAGCACCGCCCTCAGCATGATCATCGTGTCCCCGTCCAGGGACAGAAAATGCGCAATCATCAGGGTCCCGAACCCTAGCATCGAAGACACCGCCACCCCGATCGCCCGCGGCCAGATCACCTCCAGCACCAATCCCAGCGCCGCCGCCGCCCAACCAATGAACAACGCCGACGAATACAGATTCGTCACCGGTGGCCTCCCCTCCAGCACCATCCGCGCCACCAACCCAGCCGACATCACCACCAGCGCCAGCACCATCAGCCACACCGCCGACTTCCGCGCCCACTCAAACCGCTCGGGCGCAAACCACACAAAAATCGACAGCAGAAACGCCAGCACCGAAATCACCATCCCGCGGTAAAACGGCTCGATGAAATTCAACAATTGCTCCCGCGGCGCTTTCTTCAGATCCGCCTCATGAATCCCCGCAGCCTCCAGCTTCCCTCGGTAATCATTCACCGCCTTGCCAAACCCCGCCGCATCCTTCGCACGATACGCCGCCGCCATCGCCGCATAACCCGTCAGCGCATAGTGCGGCTCCGGCAGGTCCACCGTCTGCAGCACCCGAGCCCATTCCCCGCCCTTCGCCGCCGTCGGCACCATCAGCGGCGCATTCAAATGCGGCTTCACCCACTCCAGATCCGCCGCCTCAAACGGCTGGCCTTCCATCTGCGCATTGAACGCCGCACGGCTCCGCTCCAGTTGCTTCCGGAACGCCGTCACCCCCTCCGCCAGCTTCCCCTCCGCAGCCGGCCCGACCGCCGCTCGCAATGTCTGATAAAGGCTCAAGCCCTCCCAGAGATTCACCAACCCTTTGTCATACGCCGTCCGCAAATCTTCTTTGATCTCCGACGCCCGCGACACTTCCGCCCGCAGTCTCGTCATCCCCGGCGCAATCTGATTCCACGCATAATGCTTCCCGTCCGTCCGCCCAGCCTCGCTCTTCCCGGCCGGCAATCCTAGCAACCCAATCACATCCGCATTGTCGATCCGGAAACACGGCTGCTGATCCGCCGCCGCCGCATCAAACATCAGCTCCGCCAGCCACGCCGTCGCACTGATGATCTTCGGCCCTCCAAACTCACCCTTCCACGGCTCCGTGTTCAAAGTCTGCTTCTTCCTCAGCAGCAGCAGCGAATTCCTCGCCAGCGAATCAATCGGCTGATGCCTCCCATTCTGCACCACCGGCAGGCTCCCGAACCCGCGCAGTGGTACCCCATCCGCCGGATCCTTCGGACCCCGCAGAAAACTCAGTACCCATGCGGCCAGCACAAGGGTTAGTGCAATTGGTATCCAGCGTTTCATGCAGTACGGCGTTTTTGGCTGAAGCGGAAAAGATGCAGCAGAAAATGGCGGAGCATCCCATACCCCACCAGCGAACATCCGAAATACGGCGAAAACCAGGACGGGTTCCTCACCACCTGCAGCGCACTCGTCCCCCGGCTCCGGTCCAGCTCATCCCGCCCCATCTGATACTGGAAAAACGTCAGCCCCGCATACCGCAGCGGCGCATTCATATAAATCTCCACCTCCCGGTCCTCCTTCAATCCAGGATTCTCAATCCTCACACGACTCCGGAAATCCTTCGGAATCTCCGTCCCCGGATAAACCTCATGCGTCGTCTTCATCAGGGTCATGCTGAATGGATGATAGTTCCGCGCCATCCGCAGCGCCACCCGCCACTTCAATCCCCCGAAATCCATCTCCTGCTCCTTCAGCATCGGCGTCACCAGCCACGTCCCCTTCTTCCCACCCCCGCGCTCGGTCAACTCAATCACCGCCGACGGCACATTCCGTCCCTCCATGTCCCGCGCCTCAGGCAACGGCACCGTGAAATACCGCTTCGCCACATCCGAATCCGCCTGCGGTGCCGGATCACTGTCCGTCACCGGCTGATTCGCCGCCACCCGCTGCGCCGCAAATCGCATCTCCGCATCCTGCATCCCAAACCTCCCCAGCATCTCCGCCCGAAACCGTTCCTTCAACCCAGCCATCAACGCCGCCGCCTTCTCAGGCTGCCCAGCCACTCGCTTCGCCGTCTCCTCAAGGTCCCCGCCGCCACTCTCCCCAATCGCCTTCAAGGCCGCCTCCCACACCGCCGCTCGCCCCGGCGCCTCCTTCGCCCTGACCGCTTCCGCCGCCAGATTCTCCGCCGCACTGTACCGCGACTCCAATGCCGCCAGCGCCCCCCGCAGGGTCCCCTCATGCTGCTGCGCCGTCTGCCGGTTCACCAGCTCACTGTTAGGCATCCACTGCACCACCCGCACCGCAAACGGCAGCTTCTCATGCTCAATCGCACCCTTCGCCCCCGCCAGCATATCATGCGGAATCGCCGTCACTTCATCATTGTCCCCATCCACCGACCTCAGAAACACCAGCTCGGAATCAAACCGTTCCTCGCTGTACCGCGCCGTCTGTCCCTCACGAAAACTGATCTGCGACTCCGTCGCCAGCATGTCCGTCGCCAGTTGCCCCACCATCAGAACCACAATCCCCGCATGCACAAAATCCACCCCGACCTTCTTCCCGCTCCCCTCCATCGCCCCGCGCCGCGACAACACCAGATCCACCACCAGCAGCGCCCCGCACGTGAACGCAAACACCCACGGCATCCACAGTAGCTTCCACGTCACCACATACAGCGCCGCCGCCACCACCCCATAATGCGCCAGCATCGCCACCATCCCGCCAGGCGGCCGCGTGAACCTACGGAAGTGCGCACACACCAGATTGATCAGAAACGCCAGCCCTAACGCATACCCGCCCGGAAACACCGGCGGCACCCACCAGATGTCCCCCTTCTGCCTCAGAATCCACCAACTCTTGAACCACCGCTCCTGCGCCAGATACAACCCCTCATGAACCTGCGCCAACGTCCCCAGAAACACCAGCAGCGCACTCAATCCCAGCAGCACCACCGCCAGCTTCAATGATGTCAGGAAATTCCACACCCCTCCCGCCAGCGAAGGCGACTTACCAGGGGCAATAGTTACAACAGGGGCGGCAGTGTCACTCATGGGGTCGCCTTGGCAAAATTCACAAACGTCTCCCGCGCCGCTTTCACCGCAGCCGTCGGTCCCGTCAGCTTATAGAAAAACCATCGCCCAGCCCGCGGCACAATCGCCCCACTCAACGCCTTCTCCCCATTCTCCAGATCCACCACCACCGAACCCTCAGGCCCGCCCTCAATCGGCTTCGCCGCACCCGCCGCCTCCTCTGCCGCCACTTCCGGCAACCCCATCTGCCGACGCCACCTCAACACATTCGCCGCCAACCCTCCCGTATCACTCGGAAACACACTCACCGCCACCTCCGCCCCACCAGCCACACTGTACTTCGCCACCTGCATCGCCCCAGCCGCCACCACACTCCATCCCTCCGGCACTTTCCCAGGCACTGCAATCTCCCCACCTTCACCCGCAGGCGCAGGCGCAGGAGCAACCGCAGGCTGCTCAGGCGCAACCGCAGGAGTCTCCACCTTCGGCGCATCAGCCGCCCCGAACTTCACCGTCTTCAAAAACCCCTTAAACGCCTCCAACTGCGCCCCAACCTCATCCGGCGGCCCCTGCAGCTTGAAAAACCAACTCCGCCCCTCCCGGTGCAGAAACGCCGTCACAATCCTCACCGGACTCCCACCACGCTCCGCACTCAAATCAAAAAACCGTCCCTTCCCCCCGGCAATCTCCGTCTCCTGCAGCGCCGCCGTCGCCTCCGCCTCACTGAACGCCGGCTGCCCCAGCACGTTCCGCCACATGTTCACCAGCATGTTCTCCTGCCCCTCCATCGACGCCAGCGGCGTGATGTTGACCATCACCTCCCCAACCTTGAACTGCCCCACATTCATACCGCCATCCGACCCCAAATCCGTCCATCCACTCGGCAACGCCCACGTCACCGCAGGCAACGCCTCACGCTCCGCCGCCGGGCCCTCACTAGGCTCCCCGCCTTCCGCCGCCCCAGCCGCCGCACGCACCACTTCCTTGTCCCTCGGCGCAACATACGTCCGGATCTCCGCCTTCCGGCAGGCAGGCACAGCAACAAGCACCAACGCCGCCAGAGGCAGCAGTCGGACATGGCAATTGGAACGGTTCAACATGGTGGGACAATGGCAACGCTCTCGAGTTCGCTCATCTTACGCCTCCCAGCCGCACTCAAGCTCTCGTCTCGCCTTTCCTCCCCGCATTTCCTCGGCACTCAGCCCGGAAAAAAATTCACCCGCCGGTCCCATTCGATCCCGGCGGGTGAAAAATCAGTGAGGATTCAGTCGCAATCAGTTCTCAGGAACCACTCGCAGCCGCCGCCTTCGACGCATTCTTCTGCGCCGCCGCCGCCGCTGCCTTCCCAACCGTCGACTTGCCCATAAAGGTCGCACCCTCTTCAATCGCCAGCGTCCCGGCAATCACATCCCCTTCAAGCGTCGCACTGCTCTTCAATTCGCAACGCTCGCTCACCGTGATGTTCCCCTGCACACGACCGAAAATCACCACGGACTTCGTCCGGATCTCCCCAGTCACATACGCATTCTCCCCAACCGTCAGGCTCCCGTCCGAACTCACCTCGCCGTCAATCTTCCCGTCAATGATCAGATCGTTGGAAAACTTCAGCGATCCTTTGATCTCGACGTCGCTGCTCAGAATATTCTTGTTGGGACTCATGATGGATGGTGATTTGACCTGAGGAACTGTTGGACGGGGTTTGGAACTGGATTCGTAATAGGTACCCGACGCCTGTGGGGCGGCAGGTGCCGGAGCATAGCCGGATTCCGCAGCCGGAGCAACTCCGGGAGACGTAGGCGGTTGCGGCTTTTGACCGATGATTTGCTTGAGCACGGCGCTGAGAGGATAAGGTTGAACGGCGGACAGCAACGCCGGTCTCAGAACCATCACAGGCTCCACCGACCGGCGTCTCCGAGGATTTATGGCCTCACCCAAATCCACGCAAGCCAATCCTTGGAAAAGATTCCGGAAACTCCACCCGCCATCACCGAATCACCCACCCTCCCCATTTTCCATGGGCGGTCCCCCTCGCCCGCGGAAGCATTCCCATGACCCCACGCCTCCCGATTGCGGTTGTCCAAACCCCAATCCGCCGCGTTCTTCCTTCAGCCTCCCATGAAAGATAAATCCCCGCTGCTCATTCCTCTGGCCTTCGGCCTGCTCCTCTTCGCAGCCGCGCTCTTCATGCTCCCCGGCTCTCTAGGCTTCTCCGGAGCCAACTGGCGCAACGCCTCCCCCGGCGGCCCAGGCAACTCCGACCGTCTCGCAGGACAAAACGGCAATCCCACCCCATCAGACTCCCCCACCACCGCCCCCGGCGGCGGAGCCGCCGACCCATCCGCCGCCCTCATGGCCGAGCTCCTCCGCGACCTCAGCAACCCGGAAGCACGCAAAGGCGAAGCCGTCCTCACCTTCGAATCCGCCGAAGCACTCCAGCGCTTCCTCGCCCGCGCCGGCAAGTCCGGCCTCAAGGTCCTCGGCACCATCTCTTCCCTCAACGCCGTCCGCGTCGGCTTCGACGACCTCACCGCCCTCCGCAACGACATGCGCGCCAACCCCGGCGACTACACGGACGCCGGCGGCAACTTCTACGTCCACATCCCCGGCGTCCCAGCCGCAGAAAACCGCCCCACCCAGGCCGAGGTCGGCTTCGGCGACGGAGCCCTCGCCTTCATGGGCGTCCGCGGCGACAACTCCTCATGGGGCAAAGGCGTCACCATCGCCATCCTCGACAGCGGGGTCGATGCCCTCGGCACTTTCGGCAACCGCCTCCGCGCCATCGACATCGGTCAAGGCCTCGGCGGCACCGGCGAAGTCGATGGCCACGGCACCGCCGTCGCCGCCCTCGCCGCAGGTTCCGCCGCCGGCAGCACCGGCACCGCTCCCGCCGCCAACATCCTCTCCATCCGCGTCACCGGCGCAGACGGGGTCAGCGATATCTTCACTCTCGCCCAGGGCATCAAAACCGCCGTCGACGCCGGTGCCCAGGTCGTCAATATCAGCCTCGGAGCCTACGAAAACTCCGCCGTCCTCACCGACATGATCGCCTACGCCTACCAGAAAGGCGCAGTCATCACCGCAGCCGGCGGCAACGACACCGCCGCCACCCTCACATGGCCTGCCGCCGACTCCCGCGTCGTCTCCGTCGGATCCGTCGACGCCCTCGGCCAGCAAACCTCCTTCTCCAACTCCGGCCAGAACCTCTGGGTCACCGCCCCAGGCCTCGAACTCCAGACCGCATGGCCAGGCGATAAACTCGTCTCCTTCGACGGCACCTCCGGTTCCTCCCCGCTCGTCGCAGGCTCCATCGCCGCACTCATGTCCCAAGTCCCCGGCCTCACCGCCCAGAACGCCGCCAACCTCCTCGCCCAGTACTCCGCCGACGCCGGCGCTGCCGGTCGCGACCCAGGCTTCGGCTACGGCACCGTCGACCTCGGCTGGGCCATGAACTACAACAATCAGCAGTACGTCGACACCTCCATCTCCAGCCAGTACTACCGCGCCAGCGAGGGTCTCATGGACTTCGTCGTCCAGAACCGCAGCGGCCAACCCGTCAGCGGCCTCACCCTCTCCGTCAACGCCGCCGGCCAATCCCAGGACGTTTCCGTCCCATGGCTCACCCCCGGCGCCCGCTGGACCTACACCGTCCCAGTCGACAACGCCGC
Organism: Verrucomicrobiaceae bacterium; assembly: GCA_027483175.1. Lineage (GTDB taxonomy): Bacteria > Verrucomicrobiota > Verrucomicrobiia > Verrucomicrobiales > V1-33 > V1-33. The sequence continues at coordinate 45,461 of JAIXVE010000001.1, forward strand.
CCTCTCCGCAGCCGGCGAACTCCAGTACTCCTCCCGTCTCCGTAACCCCAACGGGCTCGTCGACCAGAACCCCGCCAACAACCAGCGCGCCAGCGCCGTCATCCAGACGGTCAAGTAACCCCGCTCCGGTCGACAACCCGCCCCCTCCGCGGAAGTTTCACCCCCACTCCGGCACCTTTTCTGCCCGGACATTCGTACCCACGGGCTCAACACGCGCCCTTCGCGCCCGTCCGCATCCTAACTTCCCTAAATTCAAGCCGCCATGTCCCGCGCCACGCCCGCCTCCATCCTCGACGCCCTCAACTGGCGCTACGCCGTCAAACAGTTCGACCCCACCAGAAAAATCGACGCCGCCGTCTGGGCAGATCTCGAAAAATCCCTCGCCCTTACACCTTCCTCCTTCGGCCTCCAGCCATGGCAGTTCCTCATCGTCGATAACCCGGACATCCGCGCCCAGCTCGTCCCCCATTCATGGCACCAACGCCAGGTCGCCGACGCCTCCCACCTCGTCATCATGACCGTCCGCACGTCCATCGACACCGCCTACATCAACCGCTACCTCGATGACGTCGCCGCCACCCGCCAGACCACTCGCGACACCCTCGCGGGCTTTGAAAAAATGCTCACCGGCGCAGCCCCCATGATGACCCCCGAATGGGCCGCACGCCAGGCCTACATCGCCCTCGGCCAATTCATGCTCGCCGCCTCCCTCCTCGACATCGATACCTGCCCCATGGAAGGCTTCTCCGCCCCAGACTACGACCGAATCCTCGGCCTCGCCGAACAAGGCCTCACCACCGCCGTCCTCTGCCCCGCAGGCTACCGCGCCCCCACCGACTCCTACGCCGCCGCCCCAAAAGTCCGCTGGCCCGTCACCGCCGTCGTCAAACACCTCTGACCTGTGTCCCAACGGGACACCGTATACCAGCCCAGAGCGAAGCTCTGGGTACGGGCATCTGCCTCTGACCTTAAAGGAGGGGGGACTTTCCTGTCCCCCAATCTCCCAACCAAGCAACGTGTCACTGGCACCCTGCCCGTGTCCCCAATCCCAACGGGATTGCGCCCCCAAGCCCAGGGTTGGCCTGCGGCACGAAGGCCTACCCTGGGACCTAACCCAACTAGATCCCCAATCCCAACGGGATTGCGCCCCCTAGCCCACGGTTGGCCTGCGGAACGAAGGCCTACCCTGGGTCCTAACCCAACAAGACCCCCAATCCCAACGGGATTGCGTCCCCAAGCCCAGGGTTGGCCTGCGGAACAAAGGCCTACCC
>JAIXVE010000099.1 GCA_027483175.1 Verrucomicrobiaceae bacterium
CCCAGCGTCGACGAGCGCTAGCGAGTTAGCTGGCCCGACCCCGCAGGAACCCCTCGCCTGCCCAGTTGCCACGGATGTCGCGCCCCGTCAATCATACCCACTGAATCTCAGGCAGTTGCAAGGTTCTGCAACCCATCGCCACACCCCGATTGCAAATGGATATCCCACCAGATATCGTGCAATCATAAACCGTTTGGCAAAAAACATGAAGACCGTATTCCTACTCCAGCACGCCTACGAGCGGACTCCAGACACGGAAGAGGAAGTCAAACTCATTGGAGTTTACGCGACTAAGGGCGATGCTGAAGAAGCTATCGAAAGATTGTCCAAGCAGCCCGGATTTTGTGACTTTCCTGAGCATTTTGAGATCGTCGAGCTTGAAATAGGAAAAGATCACTGGAAGGAAGGTTTTTCAACAGACTATTACACTCCGATCTGGGATGTATGGGCAAAGGATTCGACTGGGATGCTATCCAGAATCGAAAGGGGAATGACAGAGAATGAGGCATTACAATTCGTCCGCGATCATGAATTTGACGGGACATGCAGCTATTTTGCCAAGGAACGCCGGTGATTCAGTCAGAGAATCCAGAAACCCAACAAGACACTCCATCCAAGGGCAGACAAGCTTCTTCGTTCGCTTCATTCCATAAGTCCTACGCGGCCGCGCCACCACATTCATCGTTCAGCCAAAAACAACACCATGCGCGCGCTAATCACTCTTTCCACTCTGTTCCTTGAGGGATGCGCAACGACAGTGACCCGCGAGCACTCAGTGCCCACGACAAGCAACCAATACGCGATCTCGTTTCGTCAATCACCCAGTCGTGAATTCGGCGGTCAATCCTTCTATGAAATTCGGGTTCGGGGATCGGATTCGCTCATCGGAAGAATTCCTTCCGAGATCAAGGTCGACCAGCGAGGAGTCGACGACAGACCGCTAAAAGTCGGAAGGGACTTCAGGCCGTTGGCAGTTTCAAGCCCCTCTGGAAGAACAATCATCATCACTGAAGATTGTTGGGAGGCGATTCCATTCAACACCTATCTCGTAATCCGCCTCTCGGAGGGCAAAATTGCCTCAAGCGTGTATCGAGACATCCCCCGACACTCAACAAGCCCGGGTCCCATCTACGGGTATTCGGCGACCGTAGAGTCGCTAACTGACCATGAAGTCACCGTGTCCTACGGGGACGTCTCCACAAAGAGCTTCAAGATTGACTCGCTTCCTTTACTGACCCCCGAGACACCAGGAACTTAAGAAGCGGAACAAGATCACATTCAATCGTTCGACCAACCTCAGCGCATCCCACCCATGCCACGATACCTTGTTGCTGACCAGATGGAATCCGCTCTCAGACGCGGAAAGTCAGTGGAGCAGTTCCTCGGCGGTTCGTCAGACGGCATTGTGATCTCATGGATTGTGATATGCCCGAAGGATGATGAGTTCCAGTTATGGCACTTCGAGGTCTGCGACGACGGCCACGAGGAGTGTTTAGACCTTTACTCCTTCAGCCCAGCCAGTGGCGACTGGCCCGAGGCTCCCGTATCCACCCACGCTGCTTCCGACGATGCCTTAGCTGCGGCAGTTCGAGCCTTTAATGCCGATCCATCCCGATGGGTGAACCAGTTAATGATTCAGGACGAGTATCGAGACTACCTGACCACCAGACCCAAACGCACACCCCCGACGAACTTCGCCCCGCACCAAGCACAGAGCGTGAACAGGGTATCACCCACGATTCCAACCCCAACCCCGTGATCGACACCCTCCCCCGCTCATACGGTTCCTCGCTCTTCAACATTCTCCCAGCCACCATGTCCTCCCATTGCTGCGAAGCCATGCGCTACCACATCTCGACGACTTGCTCGGTGCATGAAGACCGATTCGACTGTCCCGATGCCCTCATCCACTATAACCAGAAGTTCGACGAGTACGGCATCATCGTGCACGACGGAGGAAGCTCGGTCATTGAGATTCGGTTCTGTCCCTGGTGTGGCACCGAACTGCCCCCATCCAAGAGGGAGGCATGGCATGCCGAAGTAGCCAGGCGAGGCCTCGACCCGAACGCCATCGATTTGCCCGAGGACTTGCGCGACGACGAATGGTGGCGTTCTGACACTTCTTAGGAGGAGATGGCACTCAGGCAGCCGTCGCCTACCGCGACGGGCATCCACTTTCGCCCACGCCGAGCAGCGGAGACGGAGCCATCAACCGAGCGTTGGGATGTTTGGGCATCACTCCGAACGGAGCTTTCGACGCGTTTGCCTACGTTGGCCTCAGCCGCTACCGCCACACATCAGACTGGATCGAGGCAGCCACTGCACAGTGAGGTCGTTCCCAACCATTTCCGACCACGATCCACCGTCCGCCCCTCGTCCCCGCAACCTCAGCGGACCGTCGTCCTGCGATCCACCGCCAAGGCCCCCGGAACCCGCTCCCCCATCCCTCCGGAGCGAGATTTCCCTTTCCTCACCCGGGCTTTCCACCTAATCCCACGCCGACATGTCTCCCGCAGGACCTCCCCCCTCCCCATCACCGGCACCTCCCGGGAAAAGAACCGTCTTCCTGCGCCGCCTCACCAGCACACTCGCCCTCTGGGGCCTCGTCGTCGCCGCCATCGCCGTCGGCACGAACCCGCTCTTCTACATCCTCCTCGGTGGTCTCGGCCTCGCTTCCTGCCGCGAATACGCCGCCATGGACCCGTCCGTCCCCTCCCCATGGCGCTGGATCTTCCTCGCCCTCAGTCTCGTATGGACCGGCGTCACGTTCACCATCACCGCCCGAACCGGCTTTCCATGGTCCCCCATCGTCGACCTCGGCTTCATCGCCTCCATCACCATCGCCGCCTTCCTCCCTTCGCTCTTCCGCCCACTCGACGGCCGCAACACGCTCTGGGCCATCGCATGGACCATCCTCGGCTTCCTCTACATCCCATGGAGCTGGAGCTTCATGACGCGTCTCCTCTTCAACTTCGGCCACTCCGCCGACGGCCGTCTCGCCGGTGTTCCCTACGTGCTTTTCGTCATCGCCGTCACCAAAATGACCGATAGCGGTGCCTACGCCATCGGCTCCCTCATCGGGAAACACAAGATGATCCCTCACATCAGCCCCGGTAAAACATGGGAAGGCCTCCTCGGCGCTGCCCTCGGTGCTCTCATCGCCGGTTTCGCGGTCTACTTCGGCTTCCGCCACGCCCTCCCTCTCCTCGACCCAACCCACGTCGCCATCCTCAGCCTCGTCCTCGCCGCCGTCTGCGTCGTCGGCGATCTCGCCGAATCCGTCCTCAAACGCTGTCTCGCCATCAAAGACTCCGGAGCCCTCCTCCCAGGCATCGGCGGTGCCCTCGACCTCATCGACTCGCTCCTCTGGACCGGACCAGTCTTCTATTTCTACCTCCTCTATGTCTGCCGCCTCCCGTAAACGGGTCCTCATTCTCGGCTCCACAGGCAGCATCGGCACCAGCGCCCTCAAGGTCGCCCGCGACCTCCCGGACCGCATGGAAATCGTCGGCATGGCCGCCGCCACCAGCGCCGACCTCCTCGCCCAGCAAGCCGCAGAATTCCCCTGCCGCCACCTCTGCCTCACCGACCCCGCCGCCGCCCACGCCCTTAAAGGCATGGTCCCCCCATCCACCACGGTCTTCTCCGGCGAAGACGGGCTCTCCGACCTCGTCCGCGCCACCGAAGCCGACCTCGTCCTCGTCGCCATCGTCGGAACCGCCGGCCTCAAACCCGCCCTCACCGCCATCGATTGCGGCTGCGACCTCGCCGTCGCCTCCAAGGAAATCCTCGTCATGGCCGGCCGTCTCGTCATGGACGCCGCCCGCACCCGCGGTGTCCGCGTCCTCCCCGTCGACAGTGAACACAACGCCATCTTCCAATGCCTCGACGGCCGCTCCCCATCCGACGTCCGCCGCCTCATCCTCACCGCCAGCGGCGGCCCCTTCCGCACATGGTCCCCGGACCAGATCGCCGCCGCTTCCCTCGAACAGGCCCTCAAACACCCCACATGGAACATGGGCCGCAAAATCACCATCGACTCCGCCACGCTCTTCAATAAAGGCCTCGAAATGATCGAGGCCCGCTGGCTCTTCGATGTCGAAATGGCCCGCGTCGACGTCGTCGTCCACCCCCAGAGCATCGTCCACTCCATGGTCGAATTCTCCGACAGCTCGATCCTAGCACAACTCAGCCGCTCGGACATGTGCTTCCCCATCCAGTACGCCGTCACCTACCCGGACCGCGTCCCCAATTCCCTCGCCCCACTCGACTTCCCCTCCCTCGCCAAACTCGACTTCGAAGCCCCGCGCCGCGACGTCTTCCCAGCCCTCGACCTCGCCGTCCGCGCCGGCACCGAAGGCGGCACTCTCCCAGCCGTCTTCAATGCCGCCAACGAAATCGCCGTCGCCGCCTTCCTCGACCGCCGCATCGCCTTCCCCCAGATCTGGCAGTCCGTAGCCCGCGTCATGGACGCCCACCAGCCTTCCCCGGACGATTCCCTCGACACCATCATCGCCGCCGATCACGCCGCCCGCCTCGCCACCGCTCGTCTCCTCAACCTCGCCTGATCATCCGGATCACGTTCCTCCTCCGCCCGCCGCAGGAAACAACAAGGACGGCGGCCCAGCGGTGTCCCCTTCCGCCAAACCGCCGCCCCGTGATTTCCTGACAATCTCAGGCAAGCTTACGCCGGCGACGCATCGCCAGACCCACCGCCCCAGCCGCCCCTAGCAGCGGCATCCCCGGCTCCGGCACCGGCAGCAGCACCATGTCGTCGTAGAACGCCGTCGTCGGCAGCACAACCTTCGTCACGCCCGTCAGCACGCCGCTGTTCGTCGCCACAAAACCAGGCGTGCCCTGACTCACCCGGATCGACGCTATCAAGGTGTCGCTCGCATCATAGAACGTGATGAACTCATCCGCCAGATTCCCGAACCCGCTGTTGTCCAGCTTCGTCGAAAACACCGCCAGATCCACCGGCGACGCAAAGGTGAACAATATCGGCTGCACCTCCGCATCCAGCGCCGCGCTCGTCGCCGGCCCGTATCCCATCGCATTGATGTACTCCGCCGTCGCCGCCGCCACCGGGGTCCCCGTCGGATCCGCGATCCAGTAAGGCACCACCGGATCGCCATTCTCATCCACGGTCTCCAGCACCGCATACTCAATCGTGAACGTCGTCCCCAGCGGCTCGCCAGTCCCCGCAGTCACCACGCCACTGTCAAACGACAGCACCAGTGCCTGACTCGTCCCCAGCGTCGCCAGCAGTAAACCCGCAGCAAGTAATGTTGATTTCATCGCTTTGTTAGTTCGGTTCGCTAGTCGCACTTCGGGTTACTTCGCACCCCCGATCACCGCCTGCATCACCCGGAAGAACACGCTCGTGTTGTCCATCGTCCCGCCAAACAGGCTCGACCCGCGACCACCCGCAGACATCGGAATGTCCGCCGCCGTGTGCACCGCACTCTGCACCCCGGCCCCGCTCGCCTGACCGGCAATGAAGAAGTCACCAGCCGTGTCCCGCAGCGCTGGATTCACATTCGGCTGCACATTCTGCAGCCAGTCTTCATAACGATCACCATTGCCGCCATAACCCACCAGCATCTTCCGGTCCGCATCCATCGTCACAGGATACCCATCCCCGGAACTCGTGTTGTCATAAACCGGAAACGCCGCCGAATCATACGTGTTCACCACCCCGCTCCGCAACTGCGACTGGCCGTCCGTCGCCACCCCGCTCGCCCCGTTGATCGCTCCAGCCACCCCATCCGTGCCGCCAAGCGCCGCCCGAGTCACCAGCTCCGCATTCGTCACATTCGACGCCCCGATGATCGACACACCGGCACACTCATGGTCCGCCGTCACAATGATCAAGGTGTCAGGATTCGTGTTCTGAAACGCGATGCACCGCGCCACCGCACGGTCAAACTCAATCGTGTCATGCACAAACCGCTCGGTGTCCATGTTGTGCGCCTGCTTGTCGATCGACGCCCCTTCCACCATCAGCACAAACCCCTGCGCATTCCGGTTCAAAACCTCCAGCGCCTTGTCCGTCATCTCCTCCAGCAGCGGCTGATCAGGAAACGTCGCCACCGTCCCAACCGCCGCCCCGCCACGACGCTCCGCAATCTTGTCCAGCGACACATCCATGTTCGCCGTATGGAACAATCCCAGCAGCCGCGTCGTCCCCGCAGGAATCGCCGCCAGCGCACTAGCATCCGGCGCATACACAAACCCAGCCGTCACAAAATCCGCAATCAGATCACGCCCCGGATCCTGCGCCCCCGTCGGCACTCCCCAGGCAGCCGCCAGCTCCGCAGGCAGCACATAGTCCGCTCCGCTCGCCGACACGCTGTTCACCCGCCCAGACCCCGGAGTCCCCGTCGGAAGGAACCACTTCCGACCGCCACCCATGAGCACCCGCAGATTGTGCCTCGCCGCCCCTTCATCAAGGAACATGTCGCAGATCCCCGTCCCCGCTCCACGGTCCTGCGCGTGCACCGCAAACGACCCCGGCGTCGCATCCTCCACATCAGCCGTCGTCACAATCCCCAGCGCCTTGCCCTGCGTCCGCGCCAGATAATTCCCCATGTGCTCCACCCGCGGATTGTCCCACTTGTCCGACGTGTCATCAGGAAACACCCCTTCCTGCCCGTTGTTCGACTTGTTGCCAGTCGAATAACAGGCCGCCCCGGGCGCAGAATCCGTAATGATCGAATTCAGCGATGGCGTGTTCAGAATCGCCGTCACCGGCAGCGTGTCCATCGCCAGCGGCTCAATCGCCTTCCCCTGCGCAATCCCCTTCGAAACAATCCGCGCCGCCGAGCGATGCGCTAGGCTCATCCCGTCACCAATCAGGTAAATCACGTTCTTCGCCTTCCGACCCTGCACCGTCGTCCCCGCAATCTCGAAGTTCCCGCTCGCCGCCACCGTCAGCCCGTCGTCCTGCTGCGCCAGCACCGTCAGGGTATGCACCCCCACCGCCACGCTGGAATACGCACGCAGCACCACGTTGTAACGGTCTCCGCTGATCGCCGTCACCGTCGTCGTCCCAGCCACCGGATTCCCGTCCACCGTGAACGCCGCACCCGTGACCACTTTCCCCGCATCCGCCTTCACCGTCGCCTGAAGGTCAAACCGCTGCCCCACCATGAACCGCGAAACATACGGCGGCGTCGCGTCGCCATACGTGAATAAAGCACTCGGCGGATTCAGTCGCGTGACCGCTGGCGCAGCCACGGAATTGCACAGCCCGGCAAGCATGCCGGTCATTGTCAGTTGGAGGATACCTGGTTTCATCGTGTTTTGTTGTGTTATTCCTGTCTCGTGACGGAAAGTGTTCCCGGACTCGTCGTCCTAACGGCATTCACCCGCATCCGCTGCAGCGCCGCCGGCCGCCGCACCTCCACCACGCTCCGCCCGTCCGCCGCCGTGATCCGCTCCGCATGCAGCCGCACCTGCGAAACCCGCCCATCCTGCTCCTGCCGCGGCCCCAGCTCCAGCCGCCCCATCACCACCAGCTCCTGCCGCACCCAGTCCGGTGCCCGCCCCGGCAGCACTTCCTGAATCACATGCACCGCATCCGGCGGCAGATCATCCGCCAGCCCGTACTCCGCCACGTTCAGCACCATCGGATGCTCCGTAAAAAGAAATACCGACGCATCCTCATGCCAGTGCCTCACCATATACCCCGACATCCTCACTTTCTTCCCGTCCAGCACCCGCGCCTCCTCCGTGTACTCCAATCCCTTCGGACCAGCCGGACGCTTGAAAACCTTCCCGAACTCAAACGCCGCATACTCCCCTGCCTCTTCCGCCCCAACCATCGCCGGAACTTCCTTTAATTCCTTCTCCTCCTTCACCTCCGCCACCCGCCCGCCCGATCCCCTCACCACACCCTCCGGCCTCGACAACCACCACGCCATCCCAGCCAGCATCATCAGGGGAAGTATTCCAGTCAGTCTCTTCAATAGCATCGGCAGATAATGGCGTCTCAGTTCCCCGCCACTATGCCCGCACCCACCACACCCCGCCACTACCCCACCGCAACGTTACCGACCGCCCTGGTTCTCGTCTCTGTGTCGAAAGCGCAAGAGTTCCCCTCCACCCACCAGCCAGTCGCCTCATTCACCCCTCGTGCGCCCGGCAGAATACCCCCTGACTAACACAATACACGCTGCCGCACAGCATCCTGCCGCGCGAAATCCTGACACATCCCAGCCCGCCTACTTCCCCTGCCCCGCCGCCTGCACCGGAGCCCCGCCCGGCAACGGCATCTGAATCACATTCGACAACTGCCCCGCACCACCCGCCTCCACCCCCGTCACCTGCTTCGCCGCCTTCACCGGCCGCTGCCTCTCCCCTGTCTCCCGCCCCTTCTCCTCCGAAACACTCTCCACCCTCACCTTCGCCTCCTTCGCCTCAGGATACGGAATCCTCCGGTGCAGGCTCGTCCTCAGGGTCTTCGCAAACGACTCCCGAATCGCATGCAGATCCCGCATCGTCAGCGCACTCTCATCCAGCTGCCCGTCCTTCAGCCGCGCCCTCACAATCTCCTCGATCATCACCTCGATCTTCTGCGGCGTCGGCTTCACCAGCGCCCGCGATGCACTCTCCACAGCATCCGCCAGACTCACAATCGCACTCTCCCTCGTCATCGGCCGCGGCCCGGGATACCGGAACGAACTCTCACTCACCTCCGGAATATCCTCACTCGACGCCCGCCCCTCCGCCACCGCCTGCTTCACCGTCTCCTGCTGCTCCAGTGCCTTCCGGTAAAAGAAATACACCAGCGATGTCCCGTGATGCTGCCGAATCACATCCGTTATCTCCTGATTCAATTTGTACCGGCACGCCAGATCCACCCCGTCCTTCACATGCGCCATCACCACCAGCGCACTCATGCTCGGCGCCAAATCATCATGCGGATTCTCGTCCCCGATGTTCTCAATGCAGTACTCAGGCTTCACCAGCTTCCCAATGTCATGAAAATAGGAACACACCCGGCACTGCGTCGAATCCGCTCCCACCGCCTCCGCCGCCGCCTCCGCCAGATTCGCCACCATCAGGCTGTGATGATACGTCCCCGGCGCTTCCATCGTCATCCGCCTCAACAGAGGATGATTCAAATCCGCCAGCTCCAGCCACGACAGCGGTGTCGTAATCCGGAACACTCCCTCAAACACCGGCAGCAACCCGCCCACCACCAGCGCCGTCACCAGCGTCGTCGCCATCACTAGCAACGCCTCCGTCCCCACCCCAAGCCACCCCTGATTCACCATCCCCACTTCCACCCCGCCCCAAAACACCCCCACCGCTCCCGCCGCCACCACCGACGCCACCCCTGTCACCAGCGCCGCCCTCAGCAACTGCCCGCGCTTCCGCAAATGCCTCACCGTCACCATCGCCGTCATCCCCGTCACCATTCCCACTAACACACACTCCGCCGATCCAACCAGCAACCCGCCCCACAAACTCCCGTACAACGCCGCAAACATCCCATGCCGTCTCCCCAGCAACTGCGTCAGCAGCATCGGCCCCAGCGCCGCAGGAGCCAGCAGCACCCGCAACGCCGCATCAAACTCCGTCCCCCCGCGAAAATACAGACACGGCACCAGAAACACCAGCATCTGCAATAGCATCGCCCCGAACACCAGCATCAACCGGCTGTTCCGATCCCACGTCCGCCTCAGATTGCACCTCAGATGCACCAGCGCCGCCGCAAATAACACCGCCAGCGCCACACCCCCGTTCGGCCCCCTCAACCCCTCCACCACCAACCGCTCCGGAAACCGCACGGACAACACCCCAGCCGCCAACCCAAACATCCCAATCATCACCCACCTCACCACCGGACTCCCTCGCACCGCTTCACGCCACCCACTCGTCTTCTCACGGCGCTTGCGCCCGCACGAGTATCCCTGCCGCTTGAGTCGGAGTCGTTTGAAGAAATCGAACATCGAAATTGCCTCCAGCGGTCCATTTCGCCTTCAGCCAAGCACCCGGCCGCAGTCAACCTGCACCCAGACACAGTCCTCAGCCTAGGGGTCTCCCCGATCCCTTGCAATGGAAATTGTCTCTTCCCTCCTCCAAACCGAAAATGTAACGTTCCCTCCCCAGCCCGCGTCCGCTCATCATGTGACTCTCGCCCTCGGCATGGCCCCAGACCCAATCGCGCTCCCACGCCATCCCGCCGCGCCACCTCGCCCCATGGAGCCCACCACCCTGCCAGATGACGACGCCGCCCTCGCCCGCGCCGCTGCCGCAGGCAACCACCCCGCCTTCGCTGACCTCGTCGCCCGTCACCAGCGCCGCATCTTCACCATGGCCGCCCGCTACGCCCGCAACCACCACGAACTCGAAGACCTCGCCCAGGACATCTTCCTCCGCGCATGGCGCGGCCTCCCCTCATACCAGGCCACCGCACCCTTCTCCCACTGGCTCGCCAAAGTCGCCGTCCGCACCTGCTTCGACTTCCTCCGCCGCCACCGCCTCCGCCGCCAGTGCGAGGTCTCCCGCGACGCCCTCCTCCTCGACGGCGCCCTCCCCCCAGAATCACCCCCCAGCCCAGCCGCCGCCGCAGACAACGCCGCTCTCCTCCGCGTCCGCTCCGCTCTCGCCAGACTCCACCCCAAAGACCAACTCATCATCTCCCTCATCGAACTCGACGACCGCCCCGTCAAAGAAGTCGCCTCCCTCACCGGTTGGTCCGAATCCAATGTCAAAGTCCGCGCCTTCCGCGCCCGCGCCCGCCTCCGCACCATCCTCGAATCCATGCCC
>JAIXVE010000214.1 GCA_027483175.1 Verrucomicrobiaceae bacterium
CAACTTCATCATCGGCGAGTACAGCGTCACAAGGAATCGATTGACCGGCTTGTCCTCAACCGACCAGCAGATGGTCGTATAACCCTTCCCCCCGAGAACCATCGGCCGCACATGCGCCCGGTTAAAGGCAAAGAACGATCCCACATACGCGAAAACCAGCATCACTAGCACCAAAATCGGTCTCCGGTCAGTTCTCATGAAACGGTCACGCATGCTAATCGGCAAATCCCGTGTACGGCTCCCACTGCGTGCCATTCCGCCGCAGGAAAACACGCGACAACGGTTTGTCCGCCTGCTCCAGCATCTTTGAGGTCCACCCGCGCAATTCGGAAAGATTCTCCGGCGACGCATCTCCAGTCACATACAACACGTCCCGCGCAGGAACCGACACCACAAGCTCGCCCTCCACCGCGCCGCCATCGTCTCCGATTCCCTCGAATCCTTCGCCGCTTCCCTCTGATCCACCGCCAGACGCCGCACCACCACACTCATCACGTTCCGACACAACCAGCCTCAGCATCCCGCCCCCTCAATACCACTCCACTGGCATCCGGAACCCCTCCAACTTCATCATCGGCGAGTACAGCGTCACAAGGAATCGATTGACCGGCTTGTCCTCAACCGACCAGCAGATGGTCGTATAGCCCTTTCCCCCGAGAACCATGGGCCCCACATGCGCCCGGTGAAAAGCAAAGAACGATCCCGCATACGCAAGAACCAGAATCACTAGCACCAAAATCGGTCTGAGGTCAGTTCTCATGAAACGGTCACGCATGCTAACCGGCGAATCCCGTGTACGGCTCCCACTGCGCGCCATTCCGCCGCAGGAAAACACGCGACAACGGCTTGTCCGCCTGCTCCAGCATCTTTGAGGTCCACCCTCGCAATTCGGAAAGGTTCTCCGGCGACGCATCTCCAGTCACATACAACACGTCTCGCGCAGGAACCGACACCACAAGCTCGCCCTCCACCATCCCCGCAACCGTGTCCCAGATCTCAGGCAGCAAAAGCAACGTGGCCTCATAATTGCCACCCGCGGTCAGCATCATCGTGCGCGCACCCTGATGCGCTCGCACATCTAGCCGCATCGCGCGCAGATTCCCGACCGCACGCTCATGCAACTCATCCCTCGAAACACCGAGCCGCCTCAAATCCCGATTCGCCACAATCTCATAATGACTCCCGACATCGAACGCATACATCACCACGAGATCCCCAGCAAAGCAGCGATCGACCGGTGAGTCATCGTCAGTCAGCGTCACGTCAGCCGGCACGCCAGTCGGGAGGTTAACGTACATACGAGGCACCACCGCCTCCATCGTCTTCGCGGATTCCTCTGCAAGGTTCATGCGATTCGCCAGCGTCGAAGTTTCATCATCACCGGAATCCTGCACCTCCCAAGTCACCTTGTCCAGCAGACCTTGCCAGCGAAGTCTCGCCGATTCACTGGAAGCAGCGGCTCCCAGCTCACCGCGGCCCCAACGGCACGCCCCCCTCTCCCAACACGCCCCCTCCGAACCAGCTACCTGAAGCCCCGCGCCCCGCCACCGCCGCAACCTCAATCGCTCGCCCATGCGGTCATGGCATTCGGTTCAGGAACTTGATGTAGAAAAACCAGGAGCCGCCAAAGACTGCCAGCACGCCCAATGACACATTCACGCGACGCGCCGAGTTTGCTCTGTAGCCCAGAATCACTGCCCATAGCAACACCAGCCCAGAAGCAATCGCGAGATAAAATGCTATGCGCCACATGGCATTCACCGGACGAACCCACATCATCGGAAATGCAGAGACGCCCAGAACCAGTGCGACCGCACTTCCCACGGATCCAATCGCTGTCATGAGCCAGTTCTTCATTTCATTGGCCGAACGTCAGCGGTCCTCATTTCCATTCCGAATCCCGCACGATCACCTCAGATCGTCCCCGCATGACATTCGTTGCACACGACCTTGTTCGCATCATCAACGACACCCTCACTGCTCAGAACCAACCGCTTGCCGCATTCGGAGCATTCGCCACCCGCGATATTGGGTGGCCGGGGCGGTTCCTCAACGCGCACCGACTGCATCGGCAGCTTGGAAGGACGAAAAAGGAGGACGAGTCCGTAAGCGATGCTCACATACGGAATCAACGCCAGGATCAGACTCCAGGCCGTCATTCCCGCATCCCGCACTCTCGGCAGGTAGACATAGAACACCGCATACACGCCCACGATAAGCCCAGCGATGCACAGCAACAGCGCATCCCCGGTGAGCCCATTCTCCGTCTCAGCAGCGGCGACTGCCCAAAGCATCACAGCGTTGGCTGGAATCGCACGAACGAGGTAACTCAATCGTCCGAGCCTTTTAGGAAAAACAAATTCCATCATTCGTTTGGTCTGTAATCGAGTGACTCGGGAGCCTCACCGACCGTAGGGAATCCCGACCGCCTCTTCGGGCAATAACGGTTTTGAAAAAGCCCTGGTATTCGCCAATCGAGTCCACATTTCGGCTTCTGATAACATGACCGTCGGAACCGCGCAAGGAATTCTGTTCGGTCCGGTTCGCGCGCAACTGCCGAGCGTCCCGACCGATTGAGGTGGACGCTGGCAATGGTCATCAATGACAGCCACAGTAGTCGGGGACTCCACGCCACACACCCTCAAACAGACCTGTCCCGACCAGTCTGCTCAACCCGTCTCCCCTTAAGTCAGCCCAACGGCCTGAACACCAGGGTCGATTGAAGCGGCAGCTCAAATGGCTTCAAAGAAGGCAGCACTAGAGTGCATCCGAATCGATAGCAGCGCGGAGGTGGTCGCGGAATTTCTCGGGATCTGCGGTGGGGAGGCCTCCGGTGGGGCTCTTGGGAGGCAACCCGGCCTCCCATGGGCATGCCCCGCCTCCACCGGCCCCCGATCGCACTTTCCCTTCCTCTCCCAACGTGAAGATACCGCTAGTCAACCCCGCCTCTTCACCAGATACTCGCGCACTTTTCCCACCACACATCCCTCCTTTCCAACCCATGAAACACCGTCTCGCATTCCTCGCCGCCGCTTCCCTCTCATCCTTCGCCTCCGCCGAAGAAGGTGCCACCGGCCACTACGCCCCAGGTTCCATGGCCTCCTTCATCGACGCCGTCCCCGCCTCCGAATCCTTCCTCGCCCGCGTCAACCTCGTCTCCTACGACGGTGCCATCGGCCTCGATATCCCCATCCTCATGGCCGGCACCACCACCATCGGCGCAGAAAGCCAGATCCTCGGCTCCGGCCTAACCCTCCTCTGGCGCCCCGTCCTCGACTCCGGCGACAAATGGTCATGGGCCGCTTCCGCCACCATCCCATGGGTCTCGGTCGATGTCACCGCCGACGTCAATGTCCTCGGCCCTCGCGGCCGTCAGGTCCGCAAGGAAATCACCTCCTCTGCCAACGGGCTCGGCGACATCATCTTCATGCCGCTCATGCTCAATTACAAAGCATCCGACGACTTCAGCATCAACTTCCGCCTCGCCGCCTACGCACCCACCGGCGACTACGAACTCGGCCGCCCCGCCAACCCAGGCCGCAACTACTGGAGCTTCGAACCCACCCTCGGCTTCTTCTACTTCGGCAAAAAATCCGGCCTCGAAGCCTCCCTCTATACCGGCTACACCCTCAACTCCGAAAACCGCGACACCAACTACGACTCCGGCGACCAGTTCCACCTCGACGGCACCCTAGCTCAGCACTTCCCTCTCGCGGGCGGCCTCGTCGGCCTCGGTGCTAGCGGCTGCTGGTACCAGCAAGTCACTGGCGACTCCGGCTCCGGCGCACGTCTCGGTGACTTCAAAGGCAGCACCACCAGCCTCGGCCCCGCCATCTCATGGATCGGTAAACTCGGAAAGGCCGACCTCGTCGCTGAAATCAAATGGCTCCACGAATTCCAGGCCACCAACCGCATGGAAGGCGACTTCCTCTGGGGCAAGGTCGCCCTCAATTTCTAACCCCTCCTCACAGGCCAGCCATCCACCCCACGCAATCAGCGGACCACCCATCCGCTGATCACTGTGACCTCCCCTGCCCTGATCCCGGTCGTCATCGCAGCCTCGGACCATCCGCTTCATCGTCGCCTTGGAACGCATTCCAGATGCCCCTCCACCTCACTCCTTACCCGTCTTCACACTCACCCCACTGATCTTCGCCTTCAACGGAAACGGCGCCGCATAGTCGCCCACCGCACTACCCGCATCCTCACCCACACTCAGTCCGTCCTTCGGCTGCACCGCGATCAATCCGCCCGCACTCCCCCGCACCACCGCCCCGCTGCCAACCTGCAATTCCATCGCCCCGTCCGCCCCCAATCGGGCCGTCACCGCAAAATCCTCGCCTTCCCGCACTGCCGCAATCGTCTCCACCTTCCCATCGCGACGCACCGTGAAATGCACGCGCCCGCCCGCCACATGCAGCGCATACCCATGCTCCCGACCACCCTGCGCTAGGATCACCCCGTCACCAATTGCCCCAGCCACCGTCACCCGCACCACCAGCGGCCTGCCCGCCACCTGCGGATCATCCTTCACAACCTCACCAACTCCCCTCCGTCCCTCATACTCCACCCCGCAGCGCGCCGCCCACGCCTCCCATTGCGACGCCATCACCTGCACCCGCCCAGGCTCCTTCTTCGCCAGATCCCGCATCTCGTTAGGATCACTTCCCAGCTCATAAAGCTCCCACCGGTCGCCCCGCAGCGACACCAGCTTCCAGTCGCCATCACGCACCGCCCGGCTCCCCTCATGCTCGAAACAAAGCAACCCAGGCCGCACCGCGTCCCCACCAGCAAGCAGATTCCTCCCTTCCATCGGCAGCACCCGCACCCCTAACCGCTCCGCTGGATATCTCGCTCCCGCCGCCGCCACCAGCGTCGGCATCAGATCAATCACATGCCCCGCATCCCGGCGCATCCCGCCACGCTCCTTCAATCCCGCCGGCCAGTGCATGATCATCGGTGTCCGGATCCCACCCTCATGACTGAAATGCTTGTACAACCGCCACGGCGTATTCCCCGCATTCGCCCACCCACTCCCATAACTCATGTAATCTCCCGGCTGCCCCAGCCGCCGCAACTCATCCCCGGCATGCAGCACATTCTGAGGACCACTGCTCCCGTCAAAACCATACGGATCCCACTCCCAGCACGCCCCGTTGTCACTCAGAAACACAATCAGCGTGTTCTCCATCCGCCCACGCTCCCGGATGTCCGCCACCACCCTGCCAATCGCCGCATCCATCCGATCCACCATCGCCGCATACACCGCCATCCGCCGCGCCAGATCCCGACGTCTGTCCTCCGGCAGCGTCGCCCACGCCGGATTCGCCTTCCCGGCATACGGCGACGGCACCGCGTGCGACTTCGCCGGCACTTCACTCCGCTC
This sequence comes from Verrucomicrobiaceae bacterium, assembly GCA_027483175.1. Taxonomy (GTDB): domain Bacteria; phylum Verrucomicrobiota; class Verrucomicrobiia; order Verrucomicrobiales; family V1-33; genus V1-33. The sequence continues at coordinate 5,387 of JAIXVE010000214.1, forward strand.
CGGCAACTTCAAATCCTGCGGCACCAACCCCAGCGCCTTCACCCGAGCCATCCGTTCCTCACGAATCACATCCCAGCCCTTCTCGAAATACATCGCCTCATACCTCACAATATCACTCTCCGGCGCATGCAGCGGAAAATGCGGCGCATTGAATGCCAGATACAGAAAATACGGCCGCCCCGCCCGCCGCGCCTCGCCCATGAAATCAATCGCATAGTCCGCAAACACATCCGTCGCATAGAAACTCCCAGGCTTCCCGCCACTCGCCGACGTGTACTCGCGCACCGCTCGACCCTCCGGCCACCGGCTGTAAAACGGCTTCTCCTCCCAGCACGAGTTATACCCGCCCAGCATCCCGTAAAACTCCGCAAACCCCCGGTCCGTCGGCTTCACTCCCTGACGGTTATGCAGATGCCACTTCCCCACCATGCTCGTGTGATACCCCGCCTCGCCCAGCACCTCCGCAAGGGTCGTGCAGTGCGGCTGCAATGTCCCCCGATACCCGGGATGCCCCGGCCCGAGATCACTCGTCATGCTCCCCACTCCCGCCTGGTGCGGATACAACCCGCTCAGCAGCGACGCCCGCGTCGGACAGCACCTCGCCGAATTGTAGAACTGCGTGAACCGCACCCCTCCCGTCGCCAGCCCGTCCAGCACCGGCGTCCGAATCTCCCCACCATAACACCCCAGATCCGACCACCCCAGATCATCCGCCAGAATCACCACAATGTCCGGCCGCTCCGCCGCACCACCCGTCCCCACCATCCCCAACAGCACCCCTAACACCACCCACCTCGCAGCCCTCACGCCAGCGCCTCCCGCAATGCCTTCAAATGCTCAGGCACCGCCACAAACGGATCCGGCTTCGACTCGTACTCCAGCACCACCCAACCCTGATACCCGCTCGACCGCAGAATCCCCGCCACCCGCTTCAAATCCGCAGGCTCCGACGCCTTCGCACCCGCACGCCTAACCTCCACCTTCACCTGCACATTCACCGCCCACGGCGCACACCGCGCCAGCTCCTCATACGGATCCGCTCCATGAAAATTCCCCGTGTCCAGATTGATCCCCACCGCCCGGCTCTGCACCGCCTTCACAATCTCCAGCAACCCTTCCGGCGTCGCCACCACACCCCCGTGATTCTCCACCCCAAGCCACACGCCCTTCCCCGCTGCATAATCACCCACCTCCTCCAGCGCCTTGATCACCTGCCGCCGCGCCCCAGCCTCATCAATCCCCTTCGCACTCCCCGCAAACACCCGGATGTGCGGCGCTCCCAGCACCGCAGCCCGGTCAATCCATCGCTTCACCTGCGCCTTCTCCTTCTCCAGCTCCGGCCCGTCAGGCAACGCAAAACTGTTCCCCACCGCCGTCCCCGTCACACTCACACCGCGCAGAAATGCATGCCGCCTCACCGCCAGCAAAGCCTCATCACTCACATCCTCAGGAAAATAATAACTCGTCAGCTCCGCCCCGTCACACCCCTGCTCAGCACAGTAATCAATGAACTTCGGAAAATCCATCACCGCCGCATCCTTGAACTGATCCCGAAACGAATACGCCGCCAGACTCAGTCGCATCCGCGCCTTCCCGCTGCGCCCCATCGGCGGCACCGCCCCGCACACCATGGGCCACAAACCAGCCATCCCCGCCATCAGTTGTCGTCTCGTTTTCATCCTCCCCGTTTCCCCCAACCACCCTCCCCCGTCGACTCCGCATCAGCGGTCCCTTCCCTTCATAGTCCCCCAAATTCACAGCCCAACCGCCAAGTTAAGAATTGACGCGTGACAATTACGTCACCTACCCTCCGCTCCCATGAGATTCCGAGCATTCGATCGTCATGGGGTTGCCGCCTTCCTGCTGATGCTTTCCAGCGTCACCCACGGAGCCCCGCTCATCACGGAATTCATGGCCAGCAACCAATCCGGCATCACCGACGAAGACGGCGACTTCCCGGACTGGATCGAAATCCATAACCCCGACCTTACCCCAGTCGATCTCGGCGGCTTCCACCTCTCTGACGACGCCGCTATCCCCACCCGCTGGACGTTCCCCTCCGGCACCATCCTCCAACCCGGTGCCTACCTCACAGTCTTCGCCAGCAACAAAAACCGCACCACCCCCGGCCAGCCGCTCCACACGAATTTCAGCCTCTCCGCCGCCGGAGAATCTCTCCTCCTCTCCTCCCCTGGCGGCTCACCCATCCTCAACAGCTGGACCCCGTTCCCACCCCAATCCGGCGACGTCTCCTACGGGCTCCTCGCTCCCACCTCCGGCGCGCTCAGCTCGTTCTTCAATACTCCCACCCCCGGCGCTCTGAACAACAACGCCAACGCTCCCGCAGAACGCGTCGTCTTCAGTCCACCCAGCCGCACCTTCAACTCCGGCACCCCACTAAACGTCGCCCTCGCCGCCACCTCCCCCACCGCCGTCATCCGCTTCACCACCAACCGCTCCCGCCCCGTCGGCACCAACGGCGTCACCGGCACCTTCGCCGCAGCCGCCGCCACAGACATCGGCACATGGACCAATCACCCGCTCAAACCCAATGACATGGTCCGCGTCACCGGCCCAGCACCCCTCACCGCCACCGTCAATTACTTCGTCACCGTCCTCGGCCCAGATACCTTCAAACTCGCCATCGAACCCGGCGGGCCCCCCATCGACCTAACCGCCAGCGGCAACTTCACCCTCCGCCGCGACGCCACCATCGCCACCGCCGCCACCACCGACATCTTCACCTCGTCTGGCAACCACGGCTTCTTCAACGGCGACCCAGTCCAGCTCTCCAGCACAGGCACACTTCCAGCCGGCACCACCGCAGGCACCACCTACTACGTCGCCCTCCTCTCCACCACCACCTTCCGGCTCTCCACCTCCCCAACCCTCTCACCCATCGTCGACGTCACCGCCGCAGCCACCGGCATCCTCACCGTCTTCCGGACCCCCTCACCAGTCTACACCACCCCCATCCCCGTCACCGTCAATACCAGAGTCCGCGCCCAGGCCTTCGAAGAAGGTCGCCCCCCGGGTCCCCTCGTCGGCGAAATGTACTTCGCCCTCGACACCAACGCCCAGAACCTCACCTCCCCTCTCCCACTCGTCCTCTCCCACACGTGGAACACCGCCATGACCGACAACGTCGTCGTCGAAAGTCATGTCATGGTCTTCGAACCCAAGGCCCCCGATAATCTCGCTCGCCTCACCAACCCTCCAGACCTCGCCGCCCCCTGCTCCATCGAACGTCGCGGCTCCTCCACCGCAGGCGACCCCAAATACTCCGTCGCCATCGAACTCCAGGACGAAAACGGCATCGACCGCAATCTCTCACCCCTCGGCCTCCCCTCCGACTCGGACTGGGTCATGCACGCACCCTATCAGTTCGACCGCTCGATGATGCACAACGACCTCATCTATCGTCTCAGCAACGACGCCGGTCGCTACGCCCCACGCACAAAATTCGTCGAACACATCCACAACGTCCAGTCCCTCACCAATACCATCGAAGGCAGCCTAACAGGCACCGACTACTTCGGCGTCTACAGCTTCATGGAAAAAATCACCCGCGGCAACAACCGCGTCGATGTCGAAAACCTCACCATCGCCGACAACACCGCCCCAACCATCCAGGGCGGCTACATGTTCAAAGTCGACCGCCTCGACGTCGGCGAAACCGGCATCACTCCCCTCCCCGGTCAGAGCTTCGGCAACGTCGGCACCATGGGCCCAGGCAACAACCTCATGGCATGGGTCAATCCGCGCGAAATCTCCCCAGACCCCTTCAAACGCGTCACCGCCGCACAGAGCAACTGGCTCCGCGGCCACATCGGCGAAGCATGGGCCACCCTCAGCGGTCCTAACTTCATGGACCCGGTCAACGGCTACGCCAGATACTGGGACCCCGCAGCCATGATCGACCACCACATCATCAACACCGCCACCAAAAACGCCGACGGCATGCGCCTCAGCGCCCACTGGCATAAACCCCGCTTCGGCAGAATCACCGCCGGCCCCGCATGGGACTTCGACCGCGCCCAGGGCTCCACCGACGGACGCGACTTCAACTGGGGCACATGGCGCGGCGACACCGGCGACCTCGGCACAGACTTCTTCCACTACCCGTGGTACAATGAAATGTTCCGCGACCCGAACTTCTGGCAGCAGTGGGTCGACCGCTACCACCAGCTCCGCCTCACCTCATGGTCCACCGCCGCCATCCACGCCCGCATCGACGAATTCGCCAACACCCTCAACCCGGGCAACGCCGCAGGCACTCCCGCCAAACGCACCGCCACCCGCTGGTCCGCCAGCGCCCCCCGCGCCGCCGGCAGCAACACCCCCATCACTAACAACACCTTCAACGGGCAGTACACCGGCGAGGTCGCATGGCTCAAACACTGGTGGGCCAGCCGCCTCAGCTTCATGGACAATCAGTTCATCCGCCCCGCCACCCCCACCCCAGCCTCCGGCCCAGTCCCCGCAGGCTCCCCCATCACCCTCGCCTCTCCTAGCACCTCCACCCCTGGCGTCCGCATCTTCTACACCACCAACGGCACAGACCCGCGCCCCCGCGCCACCACCACCATCTCCACTGGCGGTTCCTTCGTCCTCGCCGACACGCTCCTCAGCGACATCAGCCCAGTCCGCGCCATCGTCCCAACCTCCGCCGCCACCGGCGGCACGTCCAACCAGTGGCGCGGCGCAGACCTCAACAGCAACGGCGACAACACCGACGACTTCGACGACTCCTCATGGTTCACTAACACCCCGGGCACCACCAACGGCGTCGGCTACGACGACGCCTTCGCCGTCGGAGCCATCGACTTCCAGCCGTTCTTCAACCTCCGCTGGAACTCCCCCACCTACTTCGAATCCAACGCCTCCCCACCCGGCGTCTCCCCGGTCGCCGCCACCAATGTCATGCGCTCAGGCACCATCAACGGCACCACCTACGCAGGCAACCAATCCTGCTATATCCGTCTCCCCTTCACCCTCACAGAAGCCCAGATGGCCAATGTCAGAGCAGGCAATCTCCTCCAGCTCCAGGTCCGCAGCGATGACGGCTTCGTCGCATGGATCAATGGCACCGAACTCACCGCCGGACGCCGCAACGCCCCAGCCACCACCTCCCTCACCTTCAGCTCCGCAGCCACCGCCGTCACCACCGACGCCGCAGCCACTTCCTTCACCAACTTCGACGTCACCGCCGCTCTCAGCGCACTCCACGTCGGCAAAAACATCCTCGCCATCCACGGCCTCAATAGCGGCCTCGTCGGCGATGACTTCCTCCTCGGCGCAAAACTCATCATCCAAACCCTCAACCCGCCCTACACCCCAGCCGTCAGCCCCGCCGCCACCGCCTACTCCACCCCCATCCCCATCACCCAACCCACCCAGCTCTTCATCCGCACCCTCACCCCAGCCCGCCCCAGCGACCCACCCACCCAGTCCGGCGGCGGCATCGGATCCGTCCCCAATGGCTCCAGCTGGAGCGCCCCCACCATCGCCTTCTTCTTCCCAGGCGCTGTCCCCGCCTCTCAGGCCTCCCTCCAGATCTCCGAAGTCCTCTACCACCCGGACTCTCCCACCCCTGCAGAAATCACCGCCGGCTTCACCAACTCCAACGACTTCGAATTCATCCGCCTAACCAACACCGGCTCCGCCCCTGTCGATCTCACCGGCATCTTCTTCTCCAACGGGGTCCAGTTCTCCGCTCCCGAAGGTCTCCAGAACTGGCTCCCCCCAGGCGCTTCCGTCGTCGTTGTCGAAAACCGCGCCGGCTTCACCTCACGCTACGGCTCCACCTTCACCATTCTCGGCGAGTACAGCGGCGACCTCAGCGACGCCGGCGAAACCATCACGCTCAACGACCGCTCCGGAGCCATCATCTCCTCCTTCACCTACGACGACGCCAACGGCTGGCCCGCCGCCGCCGACAACGGCTACTCCCTCATCCTCACCGGCTCCAACCCAGCCCTCCCCGCCAGCTGGATCGCCTCCCTCGACCCCGGCGGCTCCGGAATCTCTTCCTTCGCCTCATGGCGCTCCCGCTACTTCGCCGACGCCTCCGGCGCACCCGACGCCGACCCAGACGCCGATGGCCTCAACAATTTCGGCGAATACGCCTTCGCCACCGACCCTCGCGCCCCCGGCACACGCGAAGCCTCCCTCGCCACCCTCATCCCCGGCCCTCCTCAGGACCTCACCACCCGCCGCCGCGCCGCCACCACCGACGTCCGCTGGTCCTTCGAATCCTCCGACTCCACCGCCCCGCCATGGACCACCCTCCCCGGCGACCCGGTATCCATCACCCCCATCGGCGACGGCACCGAATCCGTCACATGGCGCAGCCCAGCCACCACCGCCCCTCGCCGCTTCCTCCGCATCCGCGCCTCCACTCCCTGACCAGTTGCTAAGATCCCAGGACTGGGTCCGCGGCAACTCCTCACGTCTCAACCGTGGGCGCAACAACGGTATCGGTCGGAACCATCAACCGACCCGCCCCAGCACGCTCACGATCATCGCCCGGCCCACCCCGATTCCTTCCCGCCCTCCCCGCTGCCCCAACCGCTTCACCCACTCGTCCCAAGGCACCTCCCTTAACTTTCCTTCACAAGTCGCCGACCTGGTTGAACTTTCCCAGCCTTACGGCTTCTTCACGCCCCGCTCTTCTCCTTCGCACCCAACCCGTCAGCTCCCCTGACGCGTCCACCCATCACCGCTCACTTCATGAAAATCCTCGTCGTCGAAGATGAACCCCGCACCGCTCAGGCCCTCGAACTCGGCCTCACCGAATGCGGCTATGAAGTCACCATCACCCACCGCGGCGATGACGCCGTCGAACTCATCTGCACCAGCGCCTTCGACGCCGTCGTCATGGACATCATGCTCCCAGGCGTCGACGGCCTCACCGCCGTCAGAACCCTCCGCCAGCGCAGCAACAGCACCCCCATCCTCCTCCTCTCCGCTCGCGGCGAAGTCAATCAACGCATCGAAGGCCTCAACGCAGGCGCAGACGACTACGTCGCCAAACCCTTCGCCATGGGCGAAGTCGTCGCCCGCCTCCAGGCACTCACCCGCCGCGGCGGCGAAGCCCGCGCCATCCTCCTCCGCGTCGGCGACCTCACCCTCGACGTCGCCTCCCGCGTCGCCTCCCGCAACGGCAGACAAATCGACCTCAGCGCCCGCGAATTCAAACTCCTCGAAGCCCTCATGCGCAACCAGGGCACCGTCTGCCCGCGCTCCATGCTCCTCCAGGAAGTCTGGGAATACGACTTCGACCCAGGCACCAATCTCGTCGACGTCTATATCCGCAAACTCCGCGAAAAAGTCGACAATGACTTCGACAGGCAACTGCTTCACACCGCACGGGGAATAGGATATCTCATCCGTGAATGACCCGCCCCGACGCACCCTCCACTCCTCCACCACCCAGTGGCACCGCCTCGCTCCAGCGCAGGCTCACCTTCATCCACTTCACTCTCTTCAATATCGCGATCCTCATCACGATATTCTTCGCGTGGCATGACTTCTACATGGACCACGACACCAGTGTTCCCGAACCCGAGGTCTCCCCAGTCACCCACCTCAGCGAAATCGTCCTCCGATCCATCTTCCCACTCGCCGTCCTCGACATCACCAGCTGGCTCCTCATCCGCAGCACGTTCCGCCCCATCCAGAACCTCATCACCGCCGCAGAAAAACTCACCACCGACAACCTCCACTCACCCCTCCCAGTCACCGGCCGCGGCGACGAGGTCGACCGCCTCGCATGGGTCCTCAACAGTCTCACCTCCAGACTCGACCAGTCGTTCCAACGGATCCGCGGCTTCACCCTCCACGCCTCCCACGAACTCAAAACACCCCTCACCATCCTTCACACAGGCTTCGAACGCGCACTCCTCAACCCCTCCCTCGCCGAACACGATCGCGAACAACTGCTCGCATGGCAGGACGAAACCCTCCGCCTCAACCGCATCGTCTCAGGCCTCTCCCTCCTCACCAAAGCCGACGCCCATCAGGTCGAACTCCGCCCCGAACCAGTCCGCCTCGACTTCCTCGTCAATGACCTCGCCGAAGACGTCGATGTCCTCGGTCACGCCGATCGCCTCAAAATCACCGTCAACGCCTCCGGCCCAGTTTCCGTCTACGCCGACCGACACCGACTCCGCCAGCTCCTCCTCAATCTCGCAGACAACGCCGTCAAATACAACCAGCCCGGCGGCACCGTCCACATGTCAGCCTCCCGCATCGGCAAGGACGCCATCATGGAAATCTCCAACTCCGGCCCCGGTATCCCCCCGGATTCCCTCCCTCGCATCTTCGACCGCTTCTACCGCGGCCCCGAAAACCAAAGCCGCATGATCGAAGGCTCCGGACTCGGCCTCAGCATCGCCCAGTGGATCGCCGAAGCCCACGGCGGCTCTCTCGCCGCCACCTCCGCCAATGGCCTCACCACCCTGACTCTCAGGCTCCCGGCCATCTGACCCCTCCCGGGCTCCACGCATCGCCGCCCCGCACGATGCCTTGCGCTCCCACTACGCCCACGACACTGTCCCCACGCTCTCAATCGGCACGCCTCCGTCCCTCAGATGGATTCCCCCTCCCCTGACCCCCAACACACACCTCGCCGCTTCCCCTGCCGGAGATGCGGCACGCGCATCGAAATCCCCTCGCTCCCGCTCGGCACCATCACCACCTGCCCGGTCTGCACCGCCTCCTTCACCATTCCCGCCCTCCCATCCACCACCCCCGGCATTCCTCCTTCTCCCCAAGCGACTCCCACGCCTCCCACCCCGCAGCCCACTCCTCCCGCCGCCCCACCCCCCAGATCATCCAGCCCGTGGCTTGAAATCGCCGTCGCCGCAGCCTCCATCGCCGCCCTCACCGCCGCCGCTCGCCACCTCTCCTCAGACCCATCCCCAGCCGCTCCCGTCAGCACACTCGCCGACCAATCACTCACCCCAGCCGACCGCCTCCGCCGATCCGAAGCCCTCGCCCTCGCCGAAGCCTGCATCCGCCGCTACGCCACCAGCTCCCCAGCCGCCCGCGCCTCGCTCTCCTCCTCCCCAGACCTCCCAGCTCCCGCCCTCCCCCCAGACTCCTTCGCCAACGGTCTCTCCCTCAATTCCTACCACCGGCTCCCCGGCTCCGACCGCTACCTCGTCACCCTCAAAGCCGCACCCTCAGGCCTCCTCCTCACCGTCGCAGAATCCCCAGACGGCCCACGCCTCGACTCCATCTCCCTCGCCCGGCAACTGCCCACAGCCACCACCACCACACCATGATCGTCTCCGTCCGCCCCTCCCCGCGCCACGGCTCCCCATTCACCCTCGCCTCCCCGCCCGTCGACGCCGCAGGCATCGCCGACCGCACCGCCGTCTTCACCAGACGTAGCATCAAAAACGACGCCAAATCCTCAGGCCTCCGCCTCGCCGTCTCCATGATGGACCTCACCACCCTCGAAGGCAGCGATACCCCCGGCAAAATCCGCCACCTCTGCGCCAAAGCCCGCCAACCCATGCCCTCAGCCGCTGACTGCCCGCCCGTCGCCGCCGTCTGCGTCTACCCCCCCTTCGTCAAAACCGCCGTCGCAGCCCTCTCCGGTTCCTCCATCCGCACCGCCAGCGTCGCCACCGCCTTCCCCAGCGGCCAGGCACCCCTCAAACTACGCCTCGAAGAAACCCGCACCGCCGCCGGCGACGGAGCCGACGAAATCGACATGGTCATCAACCGCGGTGCTTTCCTCGCCGGCGACTACAGCCGCGTCTTCGACGAAATCGCCGCCGTCCGCGACGCCTGCGGCAACGCCCACCTGAAAGTCATCCTCGAAACCGGCGAACTCCAATCCCTCGACAATGTCCGCCTCGCCAGCGACCTCGCCATCCACGCCGGCGCCCACTTCATCAAAACCAGCACCGGCAAAATCCAGCCCGCCGCCACCCTCGCCGTCACCCTCGTCATGCTCGAGGCCATCCGCGACCACTTCATCGCCACCGGCACCATGATCGGCATGAAACCCGCCGGCGGCATCCGCTCCGCGAAAGAAGCCCTCCAATACCTCGTCATGGTAAAAGAAACCCTCGGCGCCGCATGGCTCTCCCCCGATTGGTTCCGCTTCGGAGCCAGCTCTCTCCTCACCGACGTCACCCTCCAACTCGCCAAATCCCTCGACGGTGCCTACCAGCGCGCCTCCGACTTCTCTCTCCCCTGACCACCTCCGACAAACCCCTCACACTAACCCCACCACACCCCCCATGAAACCAATCCTCCTCTCCCTCCTCGCCTCATCCTCCCTCCTCCTCGCCCAGGACACGCCCTTCAACGGTAAGGACACCTCAGGCTGGGATCTCAAGAAAAAAGACAACGCCACCACATCCGGCTGGACCGTCGGCACACCCTCCCTCAACGCGGCCAACCCAGCCATCTTCGACGTCAAACCCGGCGGCGATGCCCTCGTCAATGCCGTCTCCGGTCACGGCAAAGGCCTCGATGTCTTCTCCACCGCCAAATGGGGCGATGTCCGCCTCGAAGTCGAAGTCATGGTCCCCAAAGGCTCCAACAGCGGCATCTACCTCATGGGCGAATACGAGGTCCAGGTCTTCGACAGCTTCGGCAAAGCAGACCCAGGCCCCGGCGACATGGGCGGCCTCTACGGCGCCAGCGCCCCCAAAGTCAACGCCTCCACTGCCCCAGGCTCATGGCAGAAATACGTTATCGAATTCCGCGCCCCGCGCTTCGACGCCTCCGGTAAAAAAACCGCCAACGCCAAATTCGTCAAAGTCGAACTGAACGGCAAAATCCTCCACGAAAACGTCGAAATGCAGGGCCCCACCCCCAGCGGCGTCTCCGGCAAAGAAGCACCAACCGGCCCCATCATGTTCCAGGGCGATCACGGCCCCGTCGCCTTCCGCGCCCTCAAAATCTCCCCGCTGAAATAACCCCTCAGCCCCTCCCTCTCCTCAACGGCTGTCTCAGCGCGCAATGCGCCGGGCCAGCCGTTGATTGTATCGGATCGATGCCCTCAAATCCTTGATCCGACCCACAATCGGCCGAAACGGCCGCAGCACTTCCTGCAGCGCTGGATCACGGCTGTCCAAATGCCGCCCCAGATACTGCCCAACCATAAAACTGATCTCCCCCTTCTTCGTCTCCACCGCCCCAATCCGCGCCGACAACTCCGCAATCTGCTTCGATCGCTTCCCAATCGACGACACCAATTCCGTCGTCTCAGCCTTCAATCGCTCCCGCCGCGCCGTCGTCTCCTTGTCACTCTGCAGCACCCCATGCTCAAGCCGCTCCACATCACTCTCCCGCCGCGTGATCTCCTCCAGATCCTTCGCATGCTCGTCCCGCAACCGCCCCAGCACCACCCGCGTCTTCTCCACTTCCGCCCCATACTCCTCCCCACGCTTCAACAGCACCTCCAGCTTCGCCTTCATGCTCGAAAACCGACGCCGCGTCTCCGCATCACGCGACTTCACCTCCTCCACCCCATCCATGATCTGCGCCGCCTTCTCCATCAACTCCGTCCGCCGCACCTGAATCGCCTCAATATCCCTCTCCGCTTCCTCCTCAATGCTGTACAGCCGGTCCTGCGCCTCGTCATTCTCCACCTCCAACCGCTCGGACTCCGCCACCATCGCCGCCTGCCGCTCGTCCAGATCCTTCAATTGCCAGTACTCCCCAGACATCTCCTCAATCCGCTCCATCGACGGCCACGCCAGCTTCCCAAGCAAATCCTGCGCCTCCGCCAGCAACTGCGTCTCCCGCGTCACCGCACTCCATCGCGCCCGCTCCTGCTTGATGCCGAATTGCCACGCAAGGCGGCGCATGAAGAATCCTAAGGCGTTCATCCGGGGTCTGAAATCGGTAAAAAAGAATGGCTGATGAGCCCCCAGTATCGCCCGGCCCGCGCGCCGCTGTCAAACAGCATTAGCCGCTCTCCGCTCTCTCATTCACAACGCTTTCGTCACGCCCTCCGCCACGCCCTCCGTCACGCCCACAAGTGCGCCGCCACGCTGTCCGCCACATACTTCCCTCGCTCCGTCAGCACCAGTCTCTCGCCCTCCTCCCTCGTCAACCCTCCCGCCGTCGTCTCCTCCGCCCGCGCCCATTCCGGAAGGTACCGGCTCTCCACCCCACGCGCCGTCCGCAACTCCAGCGCAATCCGCTCACACCCCCACGCACTCTCATCCAGCTCCTCCACCGTCGCAGGCTGCAACACCGTCATCCCCGCCAGCGCCCGCTCCATGTACAGCACCGTATTCTCCAGATTCTTCCACCGCCGCCGCGCCACCGTCGACACCGCCCCAGGCCCAATCCCAAGATAATCCGCCCCAGCCCAATACCCCTGGTTGTGCCGCGACTCATACCCAGGCCGCGCATAATTCGAAATCTCATAATGCACCATCCCCGCCGCCGCCGTCCGCTCCATCACCTCCCGAAAATACGCCTCGTCCACCACCTCGTCCCGACCATACTCCCCACGCTGAAACCGCTCGAAAAATGCCGTGTCCTCCTCGTACGTCAGATTGTACGCCGACACATGGTCCGGCCCTGACTCCAGCGTCCGATCCAATGTCTCCCGCCACGACTCAATCGTCTGCCCAGGCACGCTGAACATCAGATCCACATTCACCGCCTCAAAACCCGCCCCCCGCAGCACCCGCCACGCCTCCTCCGCCTCCTCAGGACTGTGATCCCGCCCCAGCGTCGCCAGCACCCCCGGATCCCACGACTGCACCCCAAGACTCACCCGCGTCACCCCAGCCTCCCTCAACACCGCCGCCTTCCGCTCCGTAATCGTCCGCGGATTCACCTCCACCGTCCACTCCACACCCCGCCCGATCCCCGCCACCCTCACAAACTCCGGCAGCCACCGCTCAAGGTGCGCCGCACTGATCAGCGTCGGTGTCCCCCCGCCAAAATACACGGTCTCAATCGCCCGCTCCCCCGACCGATCCGCCTCCAGCTCCGCCGTCAGCGCCCTCAGAAACGCCGCCGTGTCCGTGCTCCCAGGCTCATGCTTGTAAAACGAACAGTACGGACAGATCCGATGACAGAACGGAATGTGAACATACAAATGCCGGATCATCGTCTCGTTTCGTTCACATCCCCTCATCACACGCCCTGAGCCCGAATCGGCTCCCGCCACTTCTTCCATCCCCAGATCACCACCGCCAACGCCGCCAGCACGCCCACCACATAACGCAACCACGGCACCGGCGCAGGCAGCAGCGGATGAAACGTCAGCTGATCCCCCGGCAACGACTTCCTCCCGTCCGCCGCAATCGTCTGCAGCGCACACTTGAACGGATCCCCCGGCACCAGCCCAGTCACCGTCGCCACCGCACGCCTCCCCTCAATCCGAATCACCGCCTCCTTCCCCGCCGGCTCCCAGATCCGCGCAAACTGCCCCGTCAGCTTCGACCTCCCCACCTTCGGCCTCAAAATCCGGAAGGTCCACCCCTCACCCTCAGGCAAATCCCACGCAAAGGTCACCGAAAACCCATCGTCACTCACATAATCCACCAGATTGATCCTCGGCAGCTCCGCTCGCTCCGTCCCATCCGCCGCCAGCAATCCCCCCAGCGCCAGCTTCGCATGCGCCGCTCGCTCTTCGTTGTTCCGCGGCACCGCCGACACCGCCGGCCGCGTCGTCGTATTCTCCAGCACACGGTCCGCCGCATTGCCCGTACCCCCAGCCGCCTCCCCCGTCATCTCCACCCGCACCGGCACCTCCAACCGCGCCGTCCCGCTCACCACCACCAGCTTCTCCTCATAAACTCCCGCACGGCTCTCCCGCACCTTCATCCCAAGCGTCAGCACACCCCCCGGCTTCACCACCGCTGTCCCCTTCTCCCCAAGCCCGCTCACCAAAAACGCCTGCATCCCCTCCACAGAAACCGTCGCCTGCGACCCTCCCGCATTCTCCAACTCCACCCGCTTCTCCGCCTTCCCTGCCTCACTCACCGTCACCTTCCCGAAATCCACCGCCGCAGCCGCACCACCCTTCAACCGCACCACCGCCGGTGCCACCCGCGACTCCACCGTCACCGCATGCCGGTGCCCACCCCCACTGAACTGCACCATCCCCCTCCCCGCCACATCCAGCGCCGTCACCGCACTCACCGGCACTTCCAACTTCCCATCCGCAGGCACCGTCACCCGCTCCCCCACCCCAAACTCCTTCGGCCCGTCAATCATCACCTCCAGCGCCGCCTTCGTGTTGTTCTGCAACTGCACACGCCCACTCCGCTTCATCGACACTTCCTCCCAGTCCAGCACCAAGGTCGACGGAAATACCGTGAACGGCGCAATCGCCCGCGCCGTCAGCCTCAACCGCGTCGCCCCTTCCAGCACCACGGTCTCATCCTGCAACCCAGGCACCGCCGGCCGACACTCCAACTCCGCCTCAATCACCCCGCCCGGCTCCAGCGAAAACGCCCCGCCCGCCGGCGTCCGCCACGACCACCCCGCAGGCAACTCCGCCCCTCCCACCCACACCCCATCCCCCGTATTCCGAATCGTCAGCGGCCGCACCACCGTCTCCCCAGCCACCACCACCCCAGCATCCACCGCCCCGGCACACACCAGCTTCGCCCGAGGATCACTGATCAGCACCGTCACCGTCGCCGACGTCGACGACGGCCGCCCCGGAATCTGCACCCCATACGTAAACACATCCCGCTCCCCACTCGTTCCAGGTGCCGCCGTATACCGTACCACCGCCTTCGACGGTCCCGCCGCCACCGGCACCGCAGGCTGCAACATCCCTATCCGCGGCTGCGTCCGGATCGAAAAATCCATCGCACTCCCAGTCCCCGTAATCCCCTCCAGCACAATCTCCGTCGTCTTCCCCCGCACCGCCCGCACCGTCACATCCTTCGCCACCGGTGCCCGCGGCGCAGGCTTCTCCTTCTTCTTCCCTCCCCCCGGCCGCACCCCGTCGGATATGTCCGCCCACCCAGTCACCGGCACACCCAACCCCACCGCCACCACCAGCAGCAGTCTCCCCATTTGCCGTAATTTCCCGGGCATGCGCACAATCAGTTCACAGATCCCCACCCCCTTCCAAGCCCTCAAGGCTTCGCCGCCGCCCCAGGCACCGCCGCAGGCTTCACCCCTTCAGGCACCGTAGGAGCCGCCGCATCCAGCGGAGCCCCAGCCGGTGTCGCTCGGATCCGCTCATACTCCTTCTTCCCAAGCTCCACCTGCTCCTTCGTCATCACCTTCTCCAAGGCCTCACGCTTCGCCTTCCCCGGCTCAAACTTGTCACCCACCGCCAGCGTCAACGCATACGCCCGAATCAGATCCGGCCTCCCATCCAACCCCTTCTCATGATACTCCGCCAACCGCAGCTGCGCCTCCGCAATCCCCAGCTCCGACGCCCTCGTCAGAATCGCCTTCGCATTCTTCGGATCAGGCGGCAACCCGCCCTCCCCGCTGATCAGCATCTCAGCCACCGTCAGCGCCGACTCCGCATCCCCATTGCTCGCCGCACGCGTCAGCCACGACTGCGCCACAATCGTGTCCTTGTTCAATCCCGTGCCTCCACGGTACCGGTTCCCTAACTCCCTCATCGCCACCGGAAAATTCGCCGTCGCCGCCCGGATCAGCCACCGCAGCGACTCCTCCGCATCCGCCTTCACCGCCCGCCCCTTCTCGTAAAACCCGGCAATCGCATGCATCGCCGCACCCGATCCCTTCTTCGCAGCCTTCTCAAACCACTCCATCGCCACCTTCTCATCCTTCGCCACCCCCGTCCCCTCCGCATACAGCGATCCCATCTTCGCCATCGCCCCCGCATCCCCTGCATCCGCCGCTTTCCGATACCACTCCACAGCCTCCTCCGGCTTCTTCTCCACCCCATTCCCACTCTCATACATCACCCCCAATGCCAGCAATGCCTCCGTCGATTTCAACTCCGCCGCCTTCACAAACCACTCCTTCGCCTTCTCCCCACTCTTCTCCACCCCAGCCCCATTCAAATTCATCACCGCCAGCCGCAGGATCGACTTAACATGCCCCTTCCCCGCCGCCTCCTCAAACAGCTGCAGCGACTTCTTCCCATCCTTCGCCACTCCCTCTCCCGCAGAATACATCAGCCCCAGCAGATCCGTCGCCTCCAACTCCCCCAGCGCCGACGCCTGCTCCAGCAACTGCCGCGCCTGCTCAAGATTCTTCTCCATCCCTGTCCCCGTCAGCGCCATCGACCCCAATGACAGCAACGCCCGCGGCGACTTCCCATCCGCCGCCTTCCGCAACCACTCCATCCCCTCCGCCGTCCGCCCAGGCGTCGCCAGCAGCAACGCCGCCAGATAAAACTGCGCCCCCACATGATTCTGCGCCGCCGCCTTCCCATACCAACTCTCCGCCGCAGCCGCCGACGCCTCCACCGACCTCCCCTCCTCATAAATCCTCCCCATCGCAAACTGCGCATCCTTGTCCCCCTTCGCCGCCTCCGCTCGGAACACAGGCACCGCCGCCGCAAAATCCCCCTTCTTGTATGCCTCGTACGCACTCTTCACCCCGCCAGTCAGCGTCTTCTCGTTCCCATCAGGAAAAATCAGATACGCCGCAGACACCGGCAGCGTCCACACAGCAACAGCAGCAACAATAACAGAAATCGGTCGGATCATGACAGTTTAAAGGATGACGGCACTCAGCCGGCCCCCTCCTTAGCACCAACCGCCACGGAAAGCAAAGCCTGCCTTGCCCGCTCTCCTCTCCCCACTCTCTCAGTAAACGCCCTCAATCACCTTCTTCTCCAGCATCCCAAACGGCCGCACATCCCCCACCCCATCCCACGGATACTTCGCACACGGCTCCCGCCGAATCGCCTCATCCCGCTCCAGAAACCGCGGCATGAAAAACTCCTTCGTCATCGTCGTCAGCTCCACCCGACCATACTCCCCATACCCCACCACCTTCGACGTGTCCTTCCCGTCCACCACCCGCAACACCGCCCGCGGCTGCGGCGACCAGTAAGTCACCGAATACCCATTCGCCCTCAACGTGTCCGGCAAACTGCACGCCAATCCCATCAGCGTGTTCCCATACGTCGGCACAAACTGGCTCTTCCCCTCCAGCACCTCCTCCATCAGAAACCTCACCATCTGCGGCGTCATGCTCGTCCCACCGCAGAACACGCCCTTCACACCCAACCCCGGAATGCTGATCCGCTCCGCCAACGCCTCCAGCAACCGCGGCGTCGTAAACAGGCTCGTCACCCCACGATGCTTGATCATCTCCACCCCCTGATCCACCACGTGCTTCATATACCGCTCCACTTCATCAAACTGCTTCCGCGCAATCAGCTTCTTCACCCACCGAGGATCCAAATCCACAAAATAACACGAACCCCCGCGGTAGTTCGCCAAATGCTCAATCGCCAGCCGCAACCGCCGCGGCCCCGTCGGCCCCATCATCAGCCACTTCCCACCACGCGGGAAAAACTCGTCGCTCAGATTGTCCCCGAACTCCTCATAGTCCACTTTGTAATCATCCCACCCAATCCGCTGCTTCGGCACCCCAGTCGTCCCGCCCGTCTCAAAAATATTGAACGGCCGATCCCCAAATCCAGCCGGCACAAACCGCTCGTTCTGCTCGTCCCGCAGCCACACATCCTCAAAATGCGGAAACTTGTTCACGTCCGCAAACGTCCGCACCTCCTCCCGAGGATCCCACCCAGCTCGCTTCGCCCAGTCCAGCCAGAACGCACACCCAGTCTCAGGACTGAAATGCCACGCAATCGTCTCACGCAAATGTTCATCAAGGCGGGCGGCAGCTTCTGATGCAGTCATGGTCAAGGTCAGGTGAATAATGTTCTCAGGTAATCAGCAGCTCCACCGCTCATCACGGCACAACCACTACTCCCCTACGAACCCCCATTCGCCACGGGCGCAAGCGAACCCACCACCCGCAGTCGCGAAATCACCCCCATCCTACCCACGGCAACCCTCCCTCCCCACTCAGTTCGACCGCACAAACGTCGAAATCTTCCCATACGTCGCCAGCAGCGCATCCTGCTCCCCCTGATCCAAATCCTCCATCAGATCCACCAGATTCCCCACAATATCCTCCCGAATCCGCCCCACCAGCTCCACCCCCTTCTCCGTAATCTGCACCATCACTTTCCTCCGGTCCTCACTCGCATGCAGTCGCTGCACATACCCCAGCTTCTCCAATCGATCCACCAGCCCAGTCGCCGCCGCAGTACTGTGCCCCATCTTCCGACTGATGTCCGTCATCGTCAGAAAACTCTCGTTCGCCAGATAACCTAACAGAAAAAACTGCGCAAACGACACATTCCCCTTATTCAACTCCCTCGACAGATTCAGCAGAAAACTCCGCTGCGTGAACATAATGAAATCCGCCAGCTTGCTGGCATCCTCCCGAATCGTGGACGCTGTGTCGTCAATAGTCTGCATACGATTTGTTTTTTTTGAACTTCCTTACCTTAAACCTCAGCAGGGCATATAGTCAATAGAATTATAGTAAAAACCATAAAATCCCTCGCTTCCGATTAAGAATGTCTCAAAATAATCCTTAATCGGCACAAATTATCAAGTAAGAATCTCAGAAGTTTTGAATTTTTCTCAATTCCGAGAATCACCCGTCGCGCCCCACCCCAACTCCCCCAAACTCCCCCCCCAACTCCCTCGCGTTTTTCATGGTTTCCCCACGCCCTCCACGCTATCCTGCTCCCAATCTCCGCCCCCCCAGCCCCGCGCGCCATGAACTCTCTCCGCCTCCTCCCCCTCGGCACTCTCGCCCTCCTCACCCTCAACCCCTTACCAGCCTCCGCCGCACCCTCCGCCGCTCGCGAATGGAACGAACAAACCCTCGCCGCCATCCGCCTCAACGTCCCTAACCCCCCAGCCCACGCCCGCAATCTCTTCCACACCGCCGTCGCCATGTACAACGCATGGGCCGCCTACGACTCCACCGCCGTCGGCTACGTCACCAACGAAAAAGCATCCCCGCCCGCCGACCTCGCCGCCGCCCGCCGCGAAGCCGTCAGCTACGCCGCCTACCGCGTCCTCCGCAGCCGCTTCGCCTCCGGCGCAGGCTCCACCACCACCCTCGCACGCCTCGACGCCAAACTCGCAGAAATGGGCTACTCCGTCGCCATCGGCCGCGCCGCCGTCACCACCAACCCCTCACCCGCTGAACTCGGCAAACGCGCCGGCCAGGCCATCCTCAACTGGGGCAACGCCGACGGCTTCAGCAACTCCGCCTACCCACAACCCTACACCTCCCTCGTCAATCCTAACCTCCTCCGCCCCATCAGCGTCCTCGGCACCAACGGAGCTTTCCAGCCCAACATGGCCCTCGGCTACGGCATCCCCGAAGGCTCCGACCCCAATCTCTGGCAGCCGCTCGACCTCTCCACCAGCATCTCTCAGAACGGCATCCCCGAACCCGGCGGCACCCAGACCTTCGTCGGGGTCCAAAGCCTCGCCACCACCCCCTTCAGCCTCACCCGCTCCGATCCCCTCAAACCATGGATCGATCTCTTCGGCGGTCCATCACGCCTCAGCACCAACACGTCCCCCTCCGCCACCGACGCCGCCTACAAGGCCAACGCCATGGACGTCCTCCGCGCCAGCAGTAAGCTCAACGACCCCACTCTCATCGACATCTCCCCAGGAGCCATCGGCAATAACCCGCTCGGCTCAGACTCCGGCACCGGCTTCCCCACTAACCCAGTCACCGGCCAGCCCTACGCCCCTAACCGCATCACCCGCAGCGACTACGTCCGCGTCCTAGCCGAACACTGGGCCGATGGCCCTAACTCCGAAACCCCGCCCGGCCACTGGCACGTCATCGCCAACCGCGTCGCCGACGACCCTGCCTTCTCCAAACGTCTCCACGGCACCGGCCCAGTCCTCGATGACCTCGAATGGGACGTCAAAATGTACTTCGCCGTCTCCGCAGCCACCCACGACGCCGCCTGCGCCGCATGGGCACTCAAACGCTACTACTCCGGCGCACGCCCCATCACCATGATCCGCTACATGGCCTCCCTCGGCCAGTCCAGCAATCCCAACCTCCCCTCCTATCACCCTCAGGGGCTCCCCCTCGAACCCGGCGTCTCCGAACTCATCACCGACGCCTCCACCGCCCCAGGCGGCAAACACGAGGAAATCTGGGACGTCCGCTTCAACACCTACCTCCCCGGCAACTTCTTCACCGGCCAGGTCGCCGTCTTCTCATGGCCCGGCGAACACCCGGACAACGCCCCAGCCCCAGCCATCGCCACCAACCTCAGCACCGTCCGCTGGATGCTCGGCCGCGACTGGCTCCCCTTCCAGCGCAAAACCTTCAACACCCCAGCCTTCCCTGGCTACATCTCCGGCCACAGCACCTTCTCCCGCGCCGCCGCAGAAGCCCTCGTCCTCCTCACCGGCAGCCCCTACTTCCCCGGCGGCTTCGGACGCTACACCATCCCCGCCGACTCCATGCAGATCGACCTCGGCCCCTCCACCAACGTCGAACTCCAATGGTGCACCTACTACGACGCCGCCGACCAGGCCGGCCAATCCCGCCGCTGGGGCGGCATCCACCCCTACGAAGACGACTTCCACGGCCGCATCACAGGTTCCCTCGCCGGAAAATCCGCCTTCACTCTCGCCGAGCAATACTGGTCAGGCACCATCGCCCAGGGCCCCATCACCCCACAACTCACCTACTCCCCAGGCGCTGTCCTCCTCACATGGAATTGCCTCCGCGGCGCATGGTACAAAATCCAGGCCAGCGCCGACCTCGCCTCGTGGTCCGATCTCTCCTCCCTCACCCGCACCTACGACACCATGGGCTCCTACACCGACACCAACCCAGCCCCCGCAAAAAAGTACTACCGCGTCATCCGCTCTTTCCCCCAGTCTATGCCGTGAATTCGCCCCGCGCCTTCACATGACCTTAATTCGCCCGCTCGCCCTTCTCCTCTCCCTAGCCGCCCTCGCCGCTCCCCCCTCCCAAGCCGCCGACCCGGACGCCGACGAGGGCCGCCCGCTCCACAAGTTCCTCCCCGTCGCCGACAAATCCTCAGTCTCCCTCGCCTACCAGTGGCTCGACATCTGCGAGGAAGCCGCCGCCCGCGACGTCGACCGCTCCGGCGCTCGCCCCACCATCCTCTCCCGCCAGATGGCCATCTGGGCCACCGCCGTCTACGACGCATGGGCCGCCTACGACGCCACCGCCGTCGGCACCCGTCTCGGCAATTCCCTCCGCCAACCCGCCGCCGCTCGCTCCAAAGCCAACAAGGAAGCCGCGATCAGCGCCGCCTCCCACCGCGCCCTCCTCTTCGTCTACCCGGACTCCAAAGCATTCCTCGACGCCGAAATGGTCCGTCTCGGCTTCAACCCTAACACTCCCACCACTCCCTCCGCCGACTCCCCAGCAGAAATCGGCCGCCGCGCCGCCGACGCCGTCATCGATTACCGCCGCCGCGACGGCTCTAACCAGGACGGCTCGGAAGCCGGCTCCAACGGCCAACCCTACAGCGACTACACGTTCTACCAACCCATCAACCCGCCCGACCGCATCATCGACCCGGATCGCTGGCAACCCATCACCTTCACCAAACCAGACGGCTCCTCCATCACCCCCGGCTTCCTCACACCCCACTGGTACCGCGTCAAACCGTTCGCCCTCGAATCCAGCGCCCAGTTCCGCCCACCTCCCCCTCCCAAAACCACCACCGCCCCAGACGAACTCAGAAAACAAACCGACGCAGTTCTCACCTACAACCGTCAGCTCGACCACCGCCAGAAAGCCATCGTCGAATTCATGCGCGACGGCCCACGCTCCACCGGCCAGAGCGGCCACTGGCTCCGCTTCGCCCAGGATGTCTCCCGCCGCGACCACCACGATCTCGACAAAGACGTCCAACTCTACTTCTGCGTCGCCAACGCCGCCTTCGACGCCTTCATCTCCTGCTGGGAAACCAAACGGGTCTACGACTCCTCCCGCCCGTGGACGCTCATCCACCACTTCTACAAGGACCAGCCCATCACCGGCTGGGCCGGCCCCAACGGCGGCACCCGCGAAATGAAAGGCCAGGACTGGCACCCCTATTCACCTCCCTCTTTCGTCACTCCTCCCTTCCCAGGCTACACCAGCGGCCACGCCACCGTCAGCGGAGCCTGCGCCAAAATCATGGAACTCTTCACCGGCTCCGATACCTACGGATTCGCCGAACGCCGCCGCCATTGCGAACTCACCGAGAAAATCCCCGGCGACCTCATCACGCTCGACCTCCCCACATGGAGCAGCACCGCAGAAATGGCCGCCCTCTCCCGCGCCCTCGGCGGCTACCACATCCCCATCGACAACGACGTCGGCCTCAAAGTCGGCCGCGAAATCGCCGTCTGGAGCTTCCCCAGATACAAGGCCTACTTCAACGGCTCAGCGTCCGTCAGACCCGAATGACGCTATCCCATGCCGGGTAATCGCCGGATTTGAACCACGGCACCCGAAGACCTCTCTCATCTTTGCGTCATTCACCTCCGACCGGTGTCCCAACGGGACACCGTATACCAGCCCAGAGCAACGCTCTGGGTACCACACCGCCCGAGCCCGGCGTTCTGTAGGAACGCTGCATACCCTTGGCGCCCCAACCGCTTTATCGTGGCACCGCCTCCATCAGACCCTGACTCCCTCGCTTCTCACGCAACCGCGTAACCCATCGGAGGCGTTCCTCTTGCATGCCATCCCCCGATGCCGCTTCCTTCCTCCGCCACGTCGCCTCCCGTAACCCCGGCGAACCGGAATTCCTCCAGGCCGTCACCGAAGTCGTCGACTCCCTCTGGCCCTTCCTCGCCTCCCACCCCCAATACCTCGAAGAAGGCCTTCTCGAACGTCTCGTCGAACCAGACCGCGCCATCAGCTTCCGCGTCACATGGTCCGACGACTCCGGCAAAATCCACGTCAATCGCGGCTACCGCATCCAGCACAGCATGGCCATCGGCCCCTACAAGGGCGGCATCCGCTTCCACCCCTCCGTAAACCTCTCCATCCTCAAATTCCTCGCCTTCGAACAAACCTTCAAAAACGCCCTCACCACTCTCCCCATGGGCGGCGGTAAAGGCGGCTCGGACTTCGACCCCAAAGGCCGCTCCCGCGCCGAAATCATGCGCTTCTGCCAGGCCTTCGCCTCCGAACTCTTCCGCCACGTCGGCTCAGACACCGACGTCCCAGCCGGCGATATCGGCGTCGGCGCTCGCGAGGTCGGCTTCATGGCCGGCATGCACAAAAAACTCTCCAACCGCGCCGACTCCGTCTTCACAGGCAAAGGCCTCAGCTTCGGCGGCTCCCTCATCCGCCCCGAAGCCACCGGCTTCGGCCTCGTCTACTTCGCCGCCGCCATGCTCAACCACGCCGGCAAATCCCTCGAAGGCCTCCGCGTCTCCGTCTCCGGCGCAGGCAACGTCGCCCAGCACGCCATCAGCAAAGCCATGGCCCTCGGCGCTCGCGTCATCTCCGTCTCCGACTCCGGCGGCACCGCCTTCCTCGACTCAGGCTTCTCCCCCGATTCCCTCGCCCTCCTCATGGAAATCAAAAACCACGAGGCCGGCCGCATCAGCGACTTCGCCTCCCGCGCCGGCGCCCGCTTCCTCGCCAGCACCAACCCATGGTCCCTCCCCACCGACGTCGCCCTCCCCTGCGCCACCCAGAACGAACTCTCCGCCGCCGACGCCGCCACCCTCATCCGCAATGGCGTCCTCTGCGTCGCTGAAGGCGCTAACATGCCCTGCACCCCCGACGCCGTTCACGCCTTCGCCGCCGCCCGCGTCCTCTACGCTCCAGGCAAAGCCAGCAACGCCGGCGGCGTCGCCACCTCCGGCCTCGAAATGAGCCAGAACGCCCTCCGCCTCTCATGGCCACGCGACGAAGTCGACGCCCGCCTCCACGCCATCATGCAATCCATCCACGCCGCCTGTCTCCTCCACGGCACACGCCCCGACGGCTCCGTCAGCTACTCCGACGGAGCCAACATCGCCGGCTTCATCAAAGTCGCCGACGCCATGCTCGCCCAGGGCCTCGTGTAGTCCGCCGCACACTTCCCGCTCGGCATTCCCTATCCTTCAGCTGCATCCCCGCTAGCAACCCGCCTCACTTCGCCGCCAGCGGCGCAGGCCTCAGCAGATACGTCATCAGGTCCCGCAGCTCCTCAGGCGTCAGCACCTTGTCCAGCCCCGCCGGCATCAGCGACGCCGTCAGCGGCTCCGACTTCACCACCGTCTCCTTCGCAATCTCCACCACCACACCACCCGGCTGCGCAATCTTCAGCACCTTCTCCGTCTCCCCCACACGAGTCCCCGTCACCGCCGTGCCGTCCTTGCGCGTCACCGTATAACCAATCGCATCCGGATTGATCGCCGCACTCGGCTCCATGATGTCCTTCAGCACACTGGCATAATCCCGGTGCATCACATTGCCGAGATCCGGCCCCACCTGCTGCCCCTCGCCGCGCAACTGATGACACGTCGCACACGCCGCCTTGCCGACAAATAAATCGTGCCCGGCCCGCCAGTTCCCGCCCGCCAGCTCCGGCACCTCGCGCGGCCCGCCCGGCGGCGGCGGCGGAGTCGCAAACGGCATCAGAAACCTCTGGGTCCCCAGCACGCGGCGATGCCCATCCCGCGTCGTCGTGAACGCCACGTCCAGCCTCTTCGCCGGCGTCGCCAGCGTCAGCGTCGCCGGTAGCCACCGGTCCTGCGGCGTCGCCGTCACCGTCAGCCGCGATTCCCTCTCACTGACACGTTCCACCTTACCACCCGCCACCGTCAGCTCCAGCCCCGCATCCGCCGCAAATGTCACCGTCACACTTTCCGGCGCTGGTGTGTAATCCAACGTCGAAATCACCTGCGTCACCGGAATCAGCATCTGCCAGAGATCCAGCTGCGTCCGCATCGTCAGCACACCCGCCTCACCCGCACGCTTCCACAACTCCCCATGACTAGCAGACCCCGTCGTCAGCGCCCGCGCCGCCGTCAGATCCGGATGCGGCAGCCAACCCCGCCATTCACCACCATCCGCCCCGCGCCACGTCGTTTCCACCCCGCTCAAATCATGCGCCAGATCCACCGCCCGCTCACCCTCGCGAAAACTCAGCGCATACCGCACCGCCGCCTGCCGCGGATCCGTCGTCACCACCACACTGTTCCCGTCCACGCCCGGCTTCGCCCCCTTCACCGCCACCGCCACGTTCGGTTCATCCTGCTGGCGCTTCACCACTTCATACCCCGGCCGGAATTGCTCCAATCGATCCGCCGCATCCGCATGCCGACCCGCCTCAGCCGTCACCTGCCCCACCAGCGGCCACGCCCCCGCCTCCACCTTCCGGTCAAACACCACCGTCGTCTCCGTCGGACTCGTCGGCCACGCCAACACCGGCTGCGGCACGTCGCGCCCCGTATAACTGATCTTGAAAACCCTTCCCTCCCCCTTCGGCCCATTGCCCCAATCCGGCGCGCCACTGTGACAGCAGACCACCAGATCACCCTCCGGCGACACCGCCACATCCACCGGCATCATCCCCAATCGCGCAATCAGCTCCGACCGCGCCACATACCCGGCCGCCGTCTTCACTAACGCCGTACGCCACAGCCTCCCGCGAGCCTCACCAGTCACCAGCGCATCCCCCGCCCAGAACTCCGGCCCGAACCTCCCCCGTCCCGCCGCAGGCCCGTTGAACCGGAACCCGCACGTGCTCTGATGCTGCGGCGAGTAATTCCACACGCTCGGTTCATCCACCACCTCCGGCAGCCATTTGGGATGATGCGGCGGAAATCCATAATGCCGTCCCGTCTCGATGTGCAGCAGTTCATCAAACGGATTCCCGTTAGGCACCCACGTCGCACCCTCCTGATCCGTCCCGAACAGATCGCCCTGCGCATTCCACTGGAGCGACATGATATAACGCAACCCGGTCGCCAGTTGCTCCACCCGGCCGTCCGCATGAATCTTCAGCAGGCATCCCCTGCGCTTTGCCGTCCCGTAATGCGCCCCCGCCGCGTCCGTCCAGTACGCATTGGCCGGCGCCGAATTCCCCATCGTGATGTAAATTGATCCCTCCGGCCCGTGCGCAATCGCCATCGAGCTGTCCACCCGCCGGTGCACCAGATAGGACGCATTCACCAGCTCCGGATCATCAAACCCCTTCACCACCGTCTCCCGACGCTCGGGAATCCCGTCCCCATCCATGTCGCGGAACCTCACCACCTCATCCGTCAGCACCGCATACGGCTCACCATCCCTGATCGCCATCCCTAGCGGATAATTCTCACTCGTCTCCGCCACGAAGGTATCCACCCGTTCCTCAACACCGTCGCGATCCCCGTCGCGCAGCAGATGAAACCGCCCGTCGTAGCCCGCCGCATATAGTCTGCCATCCGCCGCATACTCCACGTTGTTCAGATTCGTCAGCCCCACCGGCAACTCCCGCACCCTGAACCCCGGCACCAGCATCGCAATCCCCGCCCCCTGCGGCGTCACCGGAAACGGCGGCTCCGGTTGCTTGTCAGGCACCGGCGGAATGAACGGCTCGGTCGCCAGCAGCGCACTGGCAGCAGTCAGCATCAGAATCAAGGTGGTCGGACGGATCATGGTTTTATGCCCCCAGCCTTCCGCACAGTTCCGCTCCCGGGAAGGCCTTTTTCACGGTCCCCGAAAACGCGCAGGGGCGCAGTGCCTCCGCACTGCGCCCCCGAATCATCCTTCTGCCCCGCTCAGCGGCGCGACGTCGACGCCGCCCGGTCAATCAGTTGCAGGAACTCTCCCCGGTAACCATGAGGGTCTTCACCCTTAGCCGACGCCGCCAGCGACCGAATGTCGTTCCATGTCATCCCCGCAAACTGCGAGTGCCGCAGCATCGACGCAAACCCAGCCACCGACAGCGCCCACCTCGTCTCCGGACCAGCCTCGCCAAGTGCCGTCCCCGCATCCTTCACCGGCACCTCCATCAGCTCGCTCACATCCTTGTCAGGGGCCTTCCACCGCAGCTTCACCGTCATCGTCTCGTCACTCGCCGGACCGGTCACCGCCGCCGCAGGCACCGGACCCGTCACCGGAGCCGCTTCCGCCGCCGGTTGATACTTCAGCTTGTCAGTCACCACCGGTTCATCAGCAACCCCCGCCGGAATAATCTCGTACAGCGCCGTCACCGTATGCCCCGCCCCGATCTCCCCGGCGTCCTTCCGGTCGTCGTTGAAATCCTCCTTCGCCAGCATCCGGTTCTCATACCCCAGCAACCGGTAGCGCCCCACCTTCGCAGGATTGAACTCAATCTGAATCTTCACATCCTTGGCAATCGTCACCAGCGTGCCGCTGAACTGCTCGCCTAGCGCCTTCCGCGCCTCACTCAGGCTGTCGATGTAGGCATAGTTCCCATTCCCCTTGTCCGCCAGCAGCTCCATCGTGTCGTCCTTCGTGTTCCCCATCCCGTAACCAAGGACCGACAGAAACACTCCCGTCTTCGCCTTGTCCGTGATCAATTGCTGCAGTTGCTCGTGACTCGTCACCCCTACGTTGAAATCCCCGTCGCTCGCCAGAATCACCCGATTGATCCCTTCCGCACGGAAGTTCCTCGCCGCTTCCGCATAGGCCGACGTGATCCCGCCCGCCCCGTTCGTGCTGCCACCAGCCCCGAGACTTTCAATCGCCGCCACAATCCGCGGCTTGTCCCCACCGCTCGTCGCCGGAAGCACCACGCCGCTCTCCCCCGCATACGTCACCAGCGACACCGTGTCTCTCTCCGTCAGCCGATCGACCACAAACCTCAGGCTCTGCTTCACCAGCGGCAGTTTGTTCTCGTCCTGCATCGACCCACTCACATCGACCAGAAACACCAGATTCGCCGCCGGGCGCTCGCCCGCATGAATCTCCTTCCCCTTCAGCGCAATCCGCGCAATCCGGTGCCGCGCATTCCACGGTGCCGACGTCATCTCGACATGCACCGCAAACGGCTTCCCATCCACCGGCGCCGCATAGTTGTAAGGAAAGTAATTCACCAGTTCCTCCAATCGCACCGCTTCCGGCGGCGGCGCACCGCCACGGTTCAGAAACCGCCGCACATTCGCATAACTCGCCGTGTCCACATCAATGCTGAACGTCGACAGCGGAGCCTGCCCCACCGCCACCCACGGATTCTCCGGCAGCGCTTGATAGGACTCGGATCCCGACGCCGAATCAGCAGAGCCCACCGGCATCACCAGTCGGCGCCCCACCCCCTGGCCCTCTCCATCGCTGTACTCATTCGACTCCCACCGACGCAGCCCCCCGCGTGTTTCCGGGTTCTCCACCGCCGCCGCACTCTGCGGCTTCATCGCCAGCGCTCCCCTCATCGACTCATGGCCTGATTCCTTCCAGCGACTCTCGCCATTCGGAGCCGCACTCGGCATCGGCGTCGCAGCACTCGCCGCAATCTCCATCGGCCTGCTCTGCTCCTGCTCAGCACCACTCAATCCGTACACCGGCGCTTCCGCAGCAGGAACCGCCAGCCCAGCCTGATTCCTGTTCTTCTTCGAGTCATGAACCGCCAGCCCCCCGGTCGGCGCATCCATATCACTCTCCAGAACCCGTGCCGGCGCAGGCGCCGCTCCCGGCGTCGGATCCGCCGCCACCGCCGAAGCCAATCCACTCATCTCCGCCCCAGCTTCTCCTTCAGCAGGCCCCGTCGTCACCACCGGAGCAGGCAGCCGCTTGCTCTCGATCCTCGGTGCCCGGGCCCGAGCCACCATATCACCGAACTCATCAGGCGCATTCCCAGCTCCCCCACCGCCCCCAGGCAGCATCTCCCCCACCGGCATCCGCGTCGGCGCTACTAACGCGATCTCGGCAACCGGTCGCGTCCGCTGATACCACATCGCCCCCACCGTCCCCGCCGCCACACACGCCGCTAGCGCCGTCAGTCCACGACGCCACGAAAACGGCACCACCACCGGCGCACTCGCCGCCGATAGCAATCGCTCGCGCTCCGCACGCGCCAGCACCACCGGTGCCTGCGCCAGATTGCCGTCCAGCACGCCGCAGAACGCCTTCGTCCGCTCCGCTTCCGCCGCCAGCACGGGATCCGCCGCCATCGCCGCCTCAAAGGCCGCCGCTTCCTCCGCCGGCAGCTCGCCCAGCGCCCATGCCGTCATCCGGCTCTCAATTGTCTCGGAAAATTCTGTAGAGTTCATCAATGTGTCAGGAAAGAGGTTGTGCAGGCGCGTGAAACTGCCCGCGGAGGGTCTGCACCGCATGGTGCAGCAGGTAACCGACATTGCTCACCGACAGCCCGGTGGCCGCCGCAATGTCCTTGTAGCTCAGCCCGCCTTCGAACTTCAGGCGGACCAGCTCGCGTTCGCGTTCCGGCAGGCTGCCAATCAGGCCGCGCAGTCTGCCAGCGTCGTCCTTGCGGACTAGCGCAGTATCCGGCCCCGCCGATTCATCGGGGGCAGCCGCTAGTGTCAGTGTTGTATCCATGGGTATCAGGCGCGAGGTCTTGCGCCGGATGTCGATCAGACACCGGCGGCAAACCGTGAA
Organism: Verrucomicrobiaceae bacterium; assembly: GCA_027483175.1. GTDB lineage: Bacteria > Verrucomicrobiota > Verrucomicrobiia > Verrucomicrobiales > V1-33 > V1-33. The sequence goes on from JAIXVE010000214.1 coordinate 34,928, forward strand.
CAGCCACGGGGCCAGCGATTCCCCCTCCCCTTCCGGCGCGTCACGTATGAAGCGCAGAAAGGTCTCCTGTACCGCGTCGCGCGCCGTCTCCTGATCCGCCCCCTGATGCCGCGCATACGCCAGCAACGGGCGCTCGTAGCGTTCAAGGACAGTTTGGAATTCGGCGGCAGACACAGGAGCGGCAGGGGTTCAGTTCAGCGGATGCACTCAGCATCACGGCCCCGCAGAAACTTCCCTGGAAACTTTCTCCGGCCCTACTGCCTCCGGTACTGCAGAATCCCATTCCCAATCGCCTCCGCCAGCCGCTGCCGGTACCGGGGATCAAGGATCTTCGACCGCTCCTTCGCCGTCGAAATAAACCCGCCCTCCACCAGCGCCGCAGGCACCGTCGCACTCCGGATCACTTTGTACCGCGCAAACTTCACCCCGCGGTTCGGTGTCCCCAGCGCCGTCGCAATACTCGTCTGCACCGCCGTCGCCAGCGGCGCACTCGCCGGACTGAAATAAAACGTCTCCGTCCCGCTCGGCCCGCCATAACTCACCCAATTGAAATGGATACTGACAAAGATACTCCCCTTGATCTTGTTCGCGATCGCCGACCGATCCTCCAGCGGCAGAAAATTATCCCGGGACCGCGTCATCACCGACTTCACCCCCTTCTTCGCAAGATACTCCTTCAGCCGGAAGGAAACATCCAGCGCTAGGTGCTTCTCATAAAGCACCCCGATCATCCCGCCGTTGTCATACCCGCCATGCCCAGGGTCAATCACCACCCGCGTGAACTTCCCCGCCATCGCCGCAGGCACCACCACCCACGACGCCAGCAGCAGGCACCACAACAGCCATCGGGAACGGGAGAATCTGGACATTCCGCAATCAGGATTCACGGCCAGCACCTCACTCCAGCGGCAGCCCGTCCGGACGGTCGCCCGTCCCGCGGAACTTGTCCCGCTTCGGCTCTTCCGGCGCATACGGCCGCGCCCCGCTGATCGTCACCACCCCGGACTCACTCAGATCCAGTCTCGGCGTCCCCCGCTTCACTTGATAGAAATCCTGCTTCAGCACCTTCCCGTCCAGATTCACCACCTGATAAACCCAGATCGTCGGACTCCCCATCGACAGCAGATGCAGGCTCCGGTCGCCCCCCACCTGAATCTGCACGTCCCGGTCCGGAATCAGCGTGTTCAGCGGCAGCGTCACCAGAAACGCCCCCGTCGATTCATCAATGATCCGCACATACAGATACGACTTGTCAGTGTCATGGAAATTGAACAACTGATACCGCCGGTACTTGCCCGCCATCCGGTGATCCTTCGGCAATGCCAGCGACTTCTCCCACCGCGGCTTCTGCGCCTGCTGAATCGTAAACCGAATCGGCCGGGAATTGATCCAGCGCTGCAGATCCGAATGATACGCACTCGCCTTGATCACATACCCGCCCGACCCCGTGATGTGAAAATACCTCGGAATGTTGAACTTCCGCTGCAGCGCCTGCCCCGCTCGGAACATCATCGGCTCAGCCACCGGACTCGAAATCGCCGTGACCGGCTCGCCACGCTCGCTCATCACCGAAAAATTGATCCACGACGCCCCGCCCGGCGCCCCTAACACCAGATCCTGTCCACCCGTGTTTGTCACCGTCACGGTCACATACAGCGGCTCATACGAAATGTAGTTCGTGCGTTCCGCAGTGATCGTCACCGCAAGCTGCGCCGAAACAGGCACCGCAAACAAGGCGGCTGCCGCCAGAATGATGAATCGGATGAGGGATCGGGCGCTCGCAGTCATGGGTCAAAGGGGACGGGTCAGGGTGATGGTGGGACAGATGTCGCCGTTCGGAAACCGAGAAATGCCTGGGCGTATGACGCGTCGTCCGCCAGCCACGGGGTGTTCATCGGCACCGCCTTCGGCTGCCGGAAATCCCCGCCGCGGAACACCGGCACCGTCTCGTCGGGAAGTTCCGGATGCGGGGCCCACGAATCCGTCCACTCGGCCACGTTGCCCGCCAAACCATGCACTCCGTCCGGACTCAGATCCCCTTCCACCGCATCCACATCGCACCACAACGCATGCCCATCGCTTCCGCCCGGCATCGCTCCACTCGTGCCAGGATAATCCACACCCGTGTTCGCCAGCGCCGGATCCGGTTTCTCTCCCCACGGATAAAATCGCCCATCCGTCCCCCGCGCCGCCCGCTCCCATTCCTGCTCGGTCGGCAGTCTCCTCCCCAGCCACCGCGCACAGGCCCACGCATCCCACCAATCCACATGAAACACCGGCGACTGCAGGGTCAGCACCGCCCCGTGCCACGGCTGACCCGCACGCGCCGCCTCAAGAATCCCCTGCCAGTCCTTCGGCTCGTGCCCAGCCTTCGCCATCGGCTGGTCCTTGTGGTCAAAACGCTTCGGATCACCCGCCGCCACCGCCTCCAGAAACGCCCCATACGTCCCGATCGTCACCTCATGCCGGTCAATCCAGAACTCCGCAAGACTCAGCCGCCGCCCATCCCCAAACAGAAACTCCCCAGCCGGAATCTTCACCATCCCGGAAACATCCCGCGACGCAAACTGCTGCTGCTGCTTCCGCTTCTGAAAATGCATCACCGCCGCCACCGTCCCAGCCACCAGCGCCAGCACCACCACCGCCGCAGGCCACACACGCTTCCTCCCCGGCGATTCCCCGCCCCGCCCCCCGTCCGCTATCCTCCTCAGCGCCGCCCCCGATTCCGACGCCACCGCACGCCACGTCCCCAACCCCTGCGCCCCCGCCGCCTTCATCAGCGCCAGCAGATGCGACAACTCCCGCGCTCCCGCCGACCGGAAATCCGCCGTCGCCATCAATGCCGTCGCCAGCGCCCGAATCTCCCCCGCTTCACTCGCCGTCGCCACCGGCCCGGACGCCGCCAGATTCGCCACCCGCACCGTCCCATCCTCACCATGAAACACATGCGCCGGCGTGAACGCTTCCCGCGGAATCCGCCGCAACCCCAGCCACCCTAATGCATCCGCCGCCCCATGCAGCACCTGCAGCGCATTCACCGCCGGAATCCGCTGCCCCGCCGCCCGGATCTCCGCAAGACTCCGCCCGTTCACTAACTCCCTCGTGTAGAAAACCGCCCCGTCCCTCTCCTGCACCTCATACACCGCTGCAATCACCGGACAATCCACCGCCGCCCGCGCCCGCACCAGCGCCCGGAAATCCCGCACCGCTTCCCCATCCGCCGCAAATTCCGGCTTCAGTCGCTCCAATACCACCTCCCGGTTCACCGACCGCTGCACCGCTCGAAACGTGTCCGTCTTCGGCAGGCTCCGCCGCTTCTCCCGCAGTTCATAATCTCCTAGCACCACCGGGACGCCCGCAGGCACCGTCGCCGCACGCGCCGCCGCCAGCTCTCCCAGCCACGCCGCCACCTTCGACGGTGCCGCCCCATCCATCTGCACCGCCTCCAATCCCGGAAACTCCCGCCGCAACTGCTCCCGCATCGCCTTGCCCTCCGCCGTCGCAAACCGCCCCGAAAACAGAAACACATCCAGCCCGCTCAATCCCGCCGCAAGGCTCTGCAACTCCGCCGGCTCGCTCGCCGTCAGCACTCGATAGTCAGGCATTGCCCCTAGCTCCCCCACGAGCGCCTCCCGGCTCGCCGCATGGTCCGTGGCAATCAGCACGATCATGACTTCAGCGGGGTGCTGTCGGCGCAGCCCGCGGCGACGCAGCCGGCGGGAATAGCAGGTTCTCCGGGCTGCCCGGGATCGTCGGCACCAGCGGCGACGGCTGCGGCCCGGTGTCCAGCAGCGCATCCGGCGCCGTCCGGTCCGGCAACGGCAGCTCCCTCGCCATCTGCAGCAGCTCCCCGGTCGTCGCCGTCGCATCCTGCAGCTTGTCCTCGTAAATCACTTCCAGCGCACACCCGTAATACCGGCACCTCCCTAGCCGCTGCAGCTCGTCCGGTGTCATCGCCGGCTGCCAGTAATCAAACACAAAGGTCTCCCCGCCATCCGCCCAGTCCGCCGGCTCACTCTCACAACTCAACACCGGCTCCATCGCACCCGACCTCGCAATGCTCCGCCCGTTCACCGAATCAAAGAAGTGAATCGCCAGGGTCATCTTCTCCATGTCCACCGGCTGGTCCGACTTCTTCCGGATCACCGTCGTGAACCGCACCCGCTCGCCACCCGCGTCCACCACGCGTTCTTCATCCAGCGACCCTATCGTAAATTTCCCTTCCCTGTCTTCTTCCGGCTCCGCCGACGCCTCGACGCCGTCCCTCAGGCGGTCCCGCGCCAGCACAAAGAAATCCCCCGCCCCCTCCCCCAAGGCCCGCAGGCTCTCCCAGACCGGCTGTGCCTTCCGCACCAACCCCATTGTGTCCAGCGTCAGCGCCAGATGATAGAGCACTTTCGGATGATCCGGCAGCACCGCCGCCGCCGCCCGCAGATGCGCCAGCGCCCCATTCGTGTCCCCCGATGACCGGAGGTTCAACCCTTCGTCCAAATGCGCCAGCACCGCCTCGTCAGTGATCGCCACATCCAGCGGCGCCTGCACTTTCGCCGCCGGAGCCCGCGGCCCCGTCGACACCCCCGGCAGCGACACGCCACCCTTCTCCAGCAACTCCTTCTCCTTCGCCTCCATCAGCAGCGCCATCCCCGGATCCTCACGCTCCGCCGCATCCGGATCCACCACCACCTGCGGCCTCGGATCCGCAAACGGATCATCCTTCACCGGCACCGCCATCGCCACCACCGGCTCCGCCACCGGAATCGCCGGAACCTCCACATCCTTCACCCCACCAACCGCCGCCACCGGCTCCCCGCCACCCACCACCGCCACCGGCATCCGATACGACACCGCCAGCGCCGCCACCTGCCCCACCGCCAGCAATCCAAGGCATACCCACACGTTCCGCAACACGCGGCTGCCGCTCGTGGCTGTTGTGCTGGACTCAGGTCTCATGATGCAAAATCGGCCCTGAGTTTAGGGATTTCCCCGATGCCTGTCAATCCCCTCCCACCCTTTTTCCCTCTACCCCATCCGGAATCTTCGCCAAAACCGCCTCCAGCTCCGCTCGCAAAGCCGCCCCAATCGGCGCACCCGCCAGCTCCACTCCCTTGTACCGCGTCTCCACCGGCCGCCGCGGATCGGAAAAATCATAGCGCCGCAAGGTGCAGTACTCCCCAATCCACAACTCCCTCGCCCCCTTCGTCATCGTCGCCGCCCACGTCCCCTCACCATCCGGCAGCGCAATCTTGTGCACGACATTGTCCTTCCCCTCCTCAAAACCAATCAGGCTCGCCTCATTGCTCACCCGTCCCTTCTCCAGCCGTCGGCTCACCGAGAGTCGGACCGCTCCGGATAATTGGTAAGTCCCCGGGCCACTCACCACCCGCTGACGCAACGCCGCCTCAGGAACATCAGGAAGCACACGGAACTTCGTGCGTCCGGCATAAATGAAATCAGCCTCGACCTTGCCGTGAGGACGCCTCGATAGCAGGGTCGCGAGATTCTGTAGCGCCTCCGGCGATCGGTCCGCCGCAAAGGCCTCTCCCTCGGCCGCACTCGGCGCAGTGCCGTAAAGATCACTAACCACACGGTACAGCAGCACCTCGCGCTCCTTCACGTCGGACGGCAATGGCAACTCGCGGTTTAGCCGCTCTGTGATGCAATCCAACCACCACTCAGGCTCCGGAGCGGTTCCAGAAAATAGACAGAGCCCCGAGTGATGGAGTGTGACTTCATCCCCCGGACTGCAGTGCATCCAGGCAAGCGGGCGGCCTCCCATCCAATCATCCCGCTCCTTGTCCTGCCTGCCAATCACAATTCCTAGCCCCCCAGTGCTGTGTTCAATGAACTCACCCGGTTCGAGACGCCAGATCTGTGCCCGGCTCAAGTTGCTGCACCCCACATGATCAACCCGGACCTTGCTCCCGTCGGAAAGCGTCGCAGCAGGCGGCCACTGCTCATAACTGTCTTCGCTGAAGCCCTCAAAAACCACCGGCTCGCTGCCGGAATTGTGAATCAGGATCCGGGCCGACACCACAGTGCCCGGCCGATACTCCGCAACACCCGGCTCCAGCACATAGGCCATGCGCAGGCCGCTCGCCAGCGGTGCGCCCCATGCAACCTTCTCAAGGGACGCAGGCAACGGTGCACCGGAACGCGGTGTCCGCGCGCCAAGTTGTCGCCATGCATTCTTCAGCGGAATCTCACTAACTTCCGCGATGTCATCCATCAGCGCCATCGCATCCACCGCCTTCCAGTCGCGCAACTCCCCAAACCGCTGCACCAGCACCTTCAGCTTCTCCGCCACAACCTTGCCCGCAGCATCGTCCCCATTGGCCTGGATGAACTCCTGCACCTTGTCAGAAAGCATTGCCATCAGCCCGCCGGGAACGTCGCCGTTTCGCCGCAAGCTGTCATTCCACATTTTGAAAAGCGCCCGCGACGTCTTGTTCCTCAGCGGCGGCCCGCCCTCACGCACCGCTCCGCGTGTCTCCCCCGTCGTCAGCTTACCCTTCCACGCGCCTTCCGGAACATCCCGCAGCTCCAGCGCCGCACGCCAGCTCTCCAGCGAATCCTTCCGGATGCCTTGAATCAAGTCCGCCGCCGCATCGGCACCACCCCGGTTCAGCATCGGTAGATACACCACCGCCCGAGGCTTCAGTGCCACATCGGTCATCGTTGGCTCGTCATCGGTCACCGCTGACAGCAGCTTTCCCGAAGCACTCAGAAACAAGGTTCGCAGGCGCTCGCCTTTCCTGACATCCGCCACCCGCAGCGGCGCATCCGAAACATTCTGCAGCACAAGGGTAATCCACTCCGGCTTCCCCGCACCCGGCGCCCGAATCATGATCGCCCCCCTCAACCCATCCACCGGCTCGCCCCAGTCCAATTGCGCCTCCGTGGCTTCATCCAGCGTTTCACCCCACACCATCGGCTCCGCAGAAACCCGGTTCAGCCACGCCGGATCACGCCCTCCGCAATCAGGATGCGCACTGTAGTACTGCACATAGTGCTCCGGAAAGAGGCAGGCTCTCGTCAGCCAGAACTCATGCCAGAATTCATAACCCTCGCCATCACCACCGACGTGCTTTTCCATCAGCGGGATCGACCGCTCCCACTCATCAACATACGCTAGAACATCACCGATCCGCATTCCTGCCGCGTCTCCCTTTTCCGTCGCTGCCAGCCGCTCCAGCAGCGCATCCAGAGCCATCGTGTTTCCATTCACCCCATAATCATAGGCCTTCAGCGCCGCCTCGGTTATGGCATGCGTCCTCAGCGTGGCATCCTCCAGCAGATGGCGGAATCCCGTGTCCTTCGCCGCTCCAGCCAGCTTCAGCAGAAAGGCAATCCGCTGCAGCACTTCATCCCGGTCTCTCTGTTCAGGCCTCGTTCCCGCTAGCAGGGCCAGCTCCGCTCGATCAAATGGCAGCGACTGTGGATAGCTGTCCGGCGTGCCTCCAAACTCCGCCGCAAACACCTTCCGGCTGTCAAAAGCAGGCCCCACCGGCTGCGCCGCCGCCACCATCACCAGCGGTGCAGTGCTCAGCGTCCCCTTCCACGCATTCGCCGGACCATGCCCGAACGACAGGGACGCCGTCAACCCAGCCACCACCGCCCCATCCGCCAGCTTCCCGCTCGAATAACCCACCGCCCGATTCGGGTCCGCACTGCGGCTGTCCGGCCCCAACTCTCCGATCAACACAGACATCAGCGTCATCACCACCGCATGCCTCGGCGGCAGCACGAGGTCGTTAACCGCACTCAGGATGTCCACAATATTCTGTCCCACATCCTTCTCCGTCCCATCGGCAAAGACAATCTTCGGCGCCGCTCCCGCCACGGGACTCTCGCCGCGGAATGTCACCGGCTGCTCACTCACGTTCTGCACCACCACGTTCAAATCAATCACCGTCCCCGGCTTCGCATCCCCTCCCGGCGAAACCCTCACCAATGCCGCGCGCACCCCATTCACCGGCTCACCCCACGCCAGGCGACCCTCAACGTCACTATCAAGCAGCACCGCCTCACGCGAAACCCCCGGGACCTCCGACGGCCGCTTCGTCAGCTCCAACCCGCTGATTCTCGGCAGAAACGGTGCCGCACTCGTGTGCGGCCAGATCTCCACCTGCAACCCGCCCCCGGCCCCGCGCGACACCCTCCCGCATGGCACCCACTTTTCAATCCCGTGCAGCATCATCACATCCAGATGCGTCGCCATCACCCCGGGCGAAACCTTCAGCGTCGCCGTGGCGAAACCCTCACCATTCCTGATCACCCAGCTCACATCGTCACCAAAACGCAACGCCACACTGACCCCATCCTTGCTCCCGGTCCACACACCGCGGCGCGACTCCGGATCCAGTCCCGACGCCTTCGTCGCCTTCTCCTGATACCGCGCGAACTGCTCCGGATACAGCACACTCCGCTGCTCCCAGAACAATCCATACGATTCCCCCGCCGCCCCGTCCGCTCCCCTCGCAAAATGCTTCTCGTGCGCCGCCAGCGTCAGCTCCCATTCATCAATGAACCCAAACGGCACCGCCGCCTGCACGTCCCCCGCAGGCCCGTTCGCCAGCTCGTCCAGCAGAAACTGCAGCGCCTCCCGATTCCCGTTCAGCGAATAATCATACGCCGCCAGCGCCAGCGCTAGGCTGTGATACTCGTCATCCTTCCGCTTCAACTGATCATCCTTCAGCAGCGACTGCAACTCGCCCGTCTTCTCCACCGAGGCCTGCAGAATCATGAACATCAGGCGACGCACCTCATCGCTCTCCAGCTTGGCCTTCGCCGCCAGCTCCAGAGCCTTCTCAGGCACAAACGGATCATCAAGCTCATCGTACGCCGGGAACTTGCCCCAATCGACCACACGCCGCGCTCCGGCCCCAGATGCCCGCTGCTGCTGCCCGGTCGCCGCAAGCTCACCGAATGCCTGCTTCATCGCCCCACGCAATGGCTCCGGAATATCACCAATGCTCCCAGACTCAATCCGCACTTCCTTCACCGCCCCCGGATCCGTGAACTCATAACGTCTCACCAGACCGTTCTCAATAACCCACAACTCTCCCACTCCTGGAATCCAGCCCATCCCGTAAACCCGCGCTCCCTCCGGCAGCGTGATAACGTAAGGCTTGTGCACCGATTCCTTCTTCGGATCCGGCCCGAAAAAGAGGATCTCCGCCGAGTTCACCCGCCGATCACCTTCAGTCACCTGACGCACCTGCAGATGCACACCGTCACCTAGCACATAACGTCCCGGCGCACTCGCCACCCGCGGCCGCTTCGGCGCTTCCGGATCCGCAGCAACCACGCGGAACTTCGTCTCGCCCGTCGGCAGCTTGCCAGACCATGGCTTCACACTGCCATCACGCTCGGCTCGCTGCTTCACCAACCGTCCCGCAAGTTTCTCCAGCGCATTCGATGCATCGTCAGCCACAAACGCCGCGATCTCTTCCGCCGTCGGAAGCACGCCGAGAATCTCAGGCGTCGTGCGACGGATGATCAACTCTCGATCCACCCTCCCTTCGGGCATCGGCGCAAACTGCAGAATCCGCCCGCGAACGTATTGATCAATCAACTGCCCCGGGTCCTTCGGATCACCAGGCTTCGTCCAGCCTCCCTCAGCCGTGTCCACGCTGTGCGTCAGTATCACCGCATCCCCGTCCTTGGCCTCAATAATCGCTCCAACCGCTCCAGTGCTGTGCTCGTCCTTGTATTCGCCCGCACCGATCGCAATGCCATGCCCGCTCACCTCACAGTATTCGCCCGGCTCGAGGCGAAACTCCGACGTTGGCGTAATACCAGTAAACCACGTCGTCTTCACCGTAATCTCCGCGCCCTTCTCATCGCGCGCCGTGTGCCCATCGTCCTGATGCCATGTCGCCGTCTCAAAAACCATCGGCACCTTCCCCGCGTTGTGGAAAAGCACTCGCGCCTTCAGCACCGATCCTAGCGGGTATTGCTCCGCACGCGGCTCCAGCAGCCACGCCGCCCTCAACCCATTCGCCGCAGGCGCACCCCACGCCGCACCCTCCAATTCCTTCGGCAGCGGCTCGCCCTGCCGAACCACGCGCTCCAAAGAAGACTGCATCGCGTCGTCCGCCCAACTCACCGGTGCCGTCGCAATCGCCGCGATCTCATCCAGCAGCGCGACTGCCTCCGCCTGCGTCCAGTCCCGCGAAGCATCCAATCTCGGACGCAACGCCGCGAGCTTCGCAGAAACCTCGGCGTCGGTGATTTGCTTCACCGCCTCATCCGTCGTCCGCGCCAATCCTCCAATCAGCCCACCAGGTATCTTACCATCCGTCCGCGCACCCGCCTGCCACTTCCTGAAAAGCGACTTCGCCGACTCGTGCTGCGGCTTCACCGGCGCGGCACCCGCTGGCGCTTCCGGAGTTGGCTCCACCGCCGCCGTCGCAACCGTCAACGGCAACGACTTGGCAGTGACTTTCCCCGTCCATTCAGCGCCCGCGTCCTTCGCCACCGGTGTCTCCTGATAATTCCGGTACTCCAAATGAATCCCATACGACCCCGCGGGCACCGCTAGCCGCGGGTTGTGCTCCTTGCCTTCCTTGTGCGCCGCGCGACTCGCTTCCTCCGGCGTAGCATGCGCTTCCAGATCGAACGCCGCCACTTTCACAGCGGTCCCGACCGCCAGCTCATAATGACGGTAGCCGGTCACCCCCGGACTGAATGGATAAATGGCGCGGTATACCTTTCCCGCCGCATCGCTCAGGGAAATCTGCACCACGGGATTATGCACGTCAGGCGCGCTCAGCTTAACCGGCGCACCACTGTCATTCCGCAGATAGACGGCCACGGGCACCGACTTCCCGATCTCAAGGCTCGCCCCCCCGGACAGGCCTGAGATACCAAGGCTCAGCCCATCCGGCCCCGCCGTCCAGACGACCCCCACATCCGCGCTCACCGTTTCTCCCGGCTGATACCTTTTTTCCACCAGCAACGGCCGCGTGCGCTCCCATTCAAGTCGGGTGGAATGGAAAAGCCCGTGCATCCATGCGTAACCCATGCGCGCCTCTGGCGTAAGCTCCTTCGGTCCATTCTCATCCTCGATCGACGCACCAATCATCGCGTGAAACACCGCGTCATAGTCAAACGGCGACTGCGGAGCCTTCAAGTCAGTGAGCAGACGAAAAGCACAGTCACGAATGCTGCCCCGCCCATCGGCAATCATGTGACGCAGCATCTCCAGACCTTCAGTGTTCGGCATCTCCGCCAGCCTCGCCCGAAGCAACTCCGCCAGGCCAAGCTCGATCACCGGATTACCGTCCGCCGGACCGTACGCCCTGCCACCGCTCTCGATGAAGAAGCCGCCACCTTTGTGCGGAACCTTCAGGACCGCGCCTTGTGACAGGGCCATCTCAAAAAACCCACCATCAATCACGGCCGCACCTACCTCGTTAGGCAGCCTGCGGAAATCAAAGGGCTCCATCGTTGCCGGAGGCAACTGCAGCACCGCACGCACCCCCGCCGGAATGTCCCCCCGGCCTCCTGCCGCCTGCTCCAGCGTCCACTTCCCGTTCTCCGTCAGGTTCTCCTTCACGATCAGATGGGTGATCCCGGACGCATCCTTGACCCACAGTCCCTTCCCTCCCACCGCCCATGCCGCCACGTACTCGCCATCGGCCGCAGGAATCTTCCAATCGCGGCTCCCATCCTCCCAAGGCCCACCTGTCTGCGACATGTTGGGATACCCTTTGTAATGACGCAGCCTGATGACGCCTTTGTCGAAGGCGATCATGTACTGGCTTCCGAACGCCTCGCTATCTCCCGGATTCGCCGTTTTCACCTGCTCATCCGCCAGCCGCAGCGGCACCGCAGCAGACGTCAGCACACCGGTCCATTCGCCCAGCCCCGGCGCTCCGCGGGGATCGCCGAAGTGAAAGTTCATCGGGCGGCCCAGAAACTGCCCGATGCCGTGGGTAAGTTGCAGCGTGTACTCACCCGGCAGCACGGTAAACCCGTGAGCCAACATGTCCATGCCTCCCGGACTGGAGCCGTCTTTCTCCGCCATGGTCGTGCGCATCGGGCCGGACCCCAGCTCAATGTAGTGGCCAGCCGCGAGTCTCACGCGATCGAAGAACCCCTGCCACGGATAGCCCCTCTGGTGAGGGAACTTCTTTCCATCGGCCTTGCGCACGAGTTCGCCGCCCACTCCTTCATTGAAAACCTGAGTCGTGCTGAAGGCCATCGTTTTGCCACTGTCGTTGCGGATATACTGTTTCACTGGCAGCGTCTGCCCCACCGGATACGCAACACCCGGCTCCAATCCGCCGATCCCCAGCCGCAACCCGGCTTCGTTCGCCTCGCCCCACACAATCTTGTCAGCAGCGGCATCCAGCGGCTTGCCCGATTTGAACTCGCTGTCAGGCACCACCACGCGACTGGATTCCCAACGCGCCCGGTCGTCACACGACGCATACCATGCCGTCACGGCCGCCGCCGCCTCAGTCAGCGCCGCGGGCGAATCAATCGCCGGCACCTTGATCCCCGCAGGCACCTGGAAGACATCGGCAGAGAACTCAAGCTTTTCGAAATGCACAAAGAACACGCGCCCCCGGCTGAGATCAAAGCGGGAGACGGGATAGCCGCCGGCTTTGAGATCGAGGAAGCCGGGCGCGTCTTCCGGCCATGTGTAGCGAATCGTAATCGTCTTGTCCGATGTCGCCACATCCATCGTCAGACCTCCCTCACGGCTGGTCGAATCCGGCAACACCGTGAGCGCCCGGCCTGTTAGTATAACAATCGGCTCATGCCCATCCTCCCGCAACACCAGAGCCGCGGACTTGCCGTCCGTCACAGGCTGGACTGCCGCCGCCGACTTCGGCTCAGGTGCCTTCCCTTGTCGCGCCCGCTTTACCTCATCCATCGCCATGTCCCCAATCTTCACCAGGTCCTCCTTGGTCCGCATCACCATCGAACGCCCTGTCTGGAAAGGCTCGCCAGCATCACCCAGGACGAAGACGCGCCCGGTGCTCAACGCGTATGCTTTGCCGTCGAGATACAGCGCCCCCGGCTCGTCGGACGTGTGCTTCACCGCGATGACGCGCTTATCCACGTTCTTACCCGCCGCCGCCGTCAGCTTCGAGTCCACTAGGTGAATGTTCCCCTCAATGCTCCACGTTCCGCTCATCGGCGAAAAACTCTCACCGATCCCCGTCGAAATGAAGCCCTCATGGACAAGGACAAACCTCACATCCTTCTCCGTCTGGTAGGCCACTGCCGCATACTTGTCGTTCCACAGATGCGTCCGATCCGGCGGCCCCGCCTCGCCTGTCTCAGAAGCAGGAGGCGCAGCCCTTCCTAGAATCTCTGCCAGCGACTCGGCAGCGACCCCAGCAATGTCCAACTGCCGCTTCACTTCGTCACGGAACTCGACAGGCACAACGGTCGCGGGCAAGTCGGTGACTTTAGCAGGATCATTGTAATCTATCTTCCGTGCGCCGCCTTTATGAAGTAGATAGAAGAATCCCTCCCCCGGTCGGCAGACGATGGCCCATGTACCCCAGCCATCGGGGATCTCGATTTTGTGAGGTTTCGGCGGAAACCTTCCAGTCGCCACAGCAGCTTCGAACAGGATCTGCGCATCATTTGCCCGCCGATCTCCAACGGGCCGCCCAACAATCTTCAGCGTCACCGCGCCGCGCGCCACCGTCCCTCCACTCAACGGATACTCGCCAGGTCCGAGCACAACCCGCGGGGTTTTGTCAGCAGTGCCCGGATCAGCCGGAAGCACGCGGAACTTCACCGGCACAGTGGGCAGCGAGCCTGAAAACTCGACCCGATCCACTCTCGCGGCTAGGCGCTGCACAAGGGCATCGAACGCGCCATCACTCTGGTCAGCGGCAAAGGCGGCAATCTCGTCAGCCGTAGGCGTTGTCGCGAACAGATCGCGCACAGCCCGGTCGAGGAGGTGAGTGCGCTTGGCACCACTGGAAGGCAGCGGCAGTTCGCGGCTCAGCCGTTCCTTGATATGCGCCTGCCACCAACCCGGACCGATGAGATGCGGCGCATCCTCCCTCATACCGACACCGCTGCCATCCAACGGAATCGGTCCATGCGTCAGGATAAGTTCAGCGCCGTCCTTCCCAAGCACATTGGAACCAACACGTGGCCCCGCCCACGGTCCGCGCCCCGCATCTTTACCAAGTCCAACACCTGGCGCGTTGATCTCAACATACTCGCCAGGCGCAAGGCAAACCGGAACAAGCCTCGCAATGGTCGTCCAATCGATCCCGGAAACCTCGATTTCCCCGCCAGCCGCATCGCGTGCAGAAACCCCTCCCTGATGCCATGTCGGCACTCGCGCCATCACGGGAATCGTCCCCGCATTCTGCACCAGCAATCGCGCCTTCAGCGCCGTTCCCATGCGATGCTCCGCAGCCCCCGGCTCCAGCACCCACGCCGCACGCAAACCGTTCGGCTGCGTTTCGCCCCAGGCCACGCCGGCGAAGCGCTCCGGCCGCACCTCACCCTGACGGATCGCCGCCGCAGTCATCTTCTCCGCCGCCGTCTGCAGCGGCGAATCCTGCACCGCCGCCAATTCATCCAGCAGCGCGATGGCGTCAGCGGCTTTCCAGTCACGGGTCGCGTCCAGCCTCGGGAGGATCTCGTTGAGCTTCGGTACCGTCTCCCATGTCGGATTGTAGCCGATGAACACCTTCACCGCCGCCGCCAGTTCCCCAATCAGCGCTCCGGGAATGTCGCCGCTGAGACGGGCGTACGATTGCCAGAGTTTATAGAGGGCGCGTGCGTCCTTGTGCTTTGGCATGGCCATGTCCGTGTTTTCTAACGGAAGCTTGGCGGCGATGAGCTGCGCCAGCTTATCCGCGTTTTCCCGGCTCGTGACCAGCGGAGTCGGCAGGTCGAGTTGACGGACGGTAGCGTCGTCGCTCAGCAGAAACACGCGTCCCTTCGCGAGGTCGTATTCCTTTTGCCCGAAGTTACCAACCGGTGGCGCGGCCTTATCGGATTCCCGTCCTTCGGAGGGACCAGTCGTGAGGCTCAGTTTGCCCGGAGCGGTGTGCACGCGGTGATAGCTGAGCACCACGCCCGGCCGCTTCAACGTGATCGTGCCGGAATTCGTCCAAGTCCGCGCCTTCGCGTTAGAGCCCCCATTGCTCATTGAGTCGAAGTCGCCCCGATAAGCGATTACAAACGACGATTCCTTTCCGTCGTGAACGCAGACGGCGGAGAAATCATTGCCTCCGATGTGCGCCCCGTGCGGAGGATCCCATTTCTCATCCGCCGCACGGAGCATCGCGAGCGGAACGGCAATGATCGCACCCAGCATCAGCGCCGCCGCCGTGAGCGCGCGGGTCACACTGCGCCTGTTGAGCTTGTCGCTGAGGACGGCATGCAGGCGCCCTTCAATCGATGACTTGCGGGCCATCGCGAGTCCACAGGCCTGTGTCCATCGCGCCGGAGAAAGCTGCGTCGCGATCTGCAGCAGGTGCTCGGCATAGGCCGATGGCTTGACGCCCCGGGCCAGCACAAGGTCGTCGCAGGCACGCTCGCGCTCGACGTGCAGTCGCCACGCCGCCAGCCAGACAAGGGGATTGAACCAATGCAGCGCGCAGGCCAGCTGGGTGAGGAATTGCGTTAGCGGATCCCGTCGCCGCAGGTGCGCGAGTTCGTGCAGCAGCACCGAACGAAGCTGCGTCGCGTTCCATTGTTCCGCTTCCGCTGGCAGCAGGAGCTGCGGCCGGAAAATCCCCCACACCACCGGAATGGTCCGGCCCTTGTCCATCAGCAGCCGCACCGGCTGACGAACGCCACACTCGACTCGCGCCGCCTCAAGCGCGGCCACGAGCGCACCATTAGCGGGTTCACAGCGCCGGGTGCTGCGGCGCAGCAGCACATGGGCCGCCGTAAGCCTCAGCACCAGCACCACACAACCGGCTGCCCAGATTGGCAGCAGCCAACCGTGGCGCGGGAACGGCTTCGGCGATTCGGACGCCACCAACACCGGGACACTCGGCCGCACCACGGCAGCCGCCTCGGGCACCGGCACCTGAACCGCAGCAGGAAACACCGTCGGTCGTTCCGTCGGCAATGGCGGCAGAGCAGGCTTCTCGGTCGCTCGGGGCATCGCAACATCAGCCACCACCGCCTCCCGCACCGTCCACCGCGGCAGCACCCGCCAGCCCGGCAGCACCACGCTCAGCACCGGAACAATCAGCAACGCCACCATCGCCGCCAGCCAGACCATGTGCCGCGCAGACGCTGACGCCCGTCGCATCACTAACACACACCCGCCAGCCAGCACCAGCAGCGCCGCACCCTTGAGCGACGCATCCGCCAGCAACGGAACCGCAGCCGCCGCAAACATCAGGATCCGGTTCATCTCAGCGGCCCTCCTTCTTCGCTTGTTCAATCAGCGCCACCAACCGGTCCCTTTCCTCCTCCGTCACTCCATCCTTCCGCGACAGCAGATGCGACGAAAGCGCCTCCTCCAGCGATCCGCCAAAAAACGTCTCCAGCACCTTTTCAAACGCCGTCCGCCCAGCCCGCGACCGCGACTCCTTCGGCGCATACACCACTTCCCTCCCCTGCTCCCGCCGCCGCAAATGCCCCTTCTCCTCCAGGATGTGCAGCATCCTCCGCACCGCCATCGGCGTCGGTGGATCCGGCAACGCCTCCACCACCTGATTCACCGTCGCCTCCCCCCGCGCATACAGCGCATCCATGATCTGTCGTTCGCGGCGCGTCAGTTGGGCACTGTCAGTCATGGTATTCGTGTCGGTTAAAGATTTAGCGTTGCTTCTTTAACGGACAAATCGCCATCCGCAAGTTCGATTCGTTACATTTTTAACGCCGCCCCCGCCAAGCAGAAGGCCGCGCCCCGTTTCCGGAGCGCGGCCCATGCTGGAATCAATTCCTAACCTCCGCTCAGATCGCGTCGAGCAGGGAATCGGCTTCGTCCTCGATCGAGTCGAGGCCGTCCGATTTCCGAAGGTCGATTTCCTCGTGGACCTTCATCTCCCGGTTCCGGAGGAAGCCGGTACCCGCAGGGATGAGGTGGCCCATGATGACGTTTTCCTTGAACCCACGCAGCCAGTCGAACTTGCCGAGCGTGGCGGCGTCGGTGAGGACGCGGGTCGTGTCCTGGAAGGACGCGGCCGAGATGAACGAGTCAGTCTCAAGGCTCGCCTTCGTGATCCCGAGCAGAACCGGTTCGGCTTCCGCCGGCTTACCGCCCTGATCCACGATGACACGGTTGGCTTCCTCGAACTCGATCCGCTCGACCTGATCGCCCCAGAGGAACTCAGTATCGCCCGGATCGGTGATCTTCACCTTGCGGAGCATCTGGCGGATGATGATCTCAATGTGCTTGTCATTGATCTCCACGCCTTGGAGGCGATAGACCTCCTGAACCTCGTTGACGAGGTGCTCCTGAAGTTCATGAGGCCCGAGGATCTCGAGGATTTCATGCGGCACCACAGGCCCTTCCGTGAGCTGATCCCCCTTCTTCACGCGGTCACCATCGAACACGATGATGTGCTTGCCGCGTGGAACGAGGTGTTCTTCTTCCTCACCGGATTCGTCGTCGCGGACGATGACCTTGCGCTTGCCGCGGACCATCCCACCAATGGAAACCGCACCGTCGATCTTGGCGATCTCAGCGTGGTCCTTCGGCTTCCGGGCCTCGAAGAGTTCGGCAACACGGGGAAGACCACCAGTAATGTCCTTCGCCTTGCTGACCTTCCGGGGCGTCTTGGCGAGGGTAACCCCCGCGTCAACGTGCTCGCCCTTCTTGACCGAAAGGAACGCACCGGCTGGAATCGAGTAGCTCGCCAGCACTTCCTTGGTCTTCGGCGCAAGAACGACAATCTGCGGGTGCAGGTCTTCCTTGTGCTCGAGGACGATCATCTGATCGGAGCCCTTCTCGCCAGACTTCCCGAGCGTGATCCCGGGGATCATGTCGCGGAAGTCAATGGTCCCTTCGCGTTCCGTAATGACCGGAACGGCGTGCTGTTCCCACGTGACGAGCGTTTCGCCCTTCTTGATCGACTCGTTCTCACCCTTGTAGATGACGGAACCGATCACCAGCTTGTGGCTTTCCAGTTCGAGGCCTTCGCTGTCGACCACCGAAACCGTCCCGTTCTTGGTGAGCACGATGAAGTTGCCGTCCGGCGCCTTGACGGCGCGGATGTCGTTGTAACGGACAATCCCGGAGTGCTTCACCTTGATGATCGGCTGCTTGAACGAACCACCGGCAACACCACCGATGTGGAACGTACGCATCGTCAGCTGCGTTCCCGGCTCACCAATCGACTGCGCAGCCACAATCCCGACCGCTTCACCGACCTTGACAGGGTGACCCGTGCCGAGGTGCAGACCATAGCAGAGGGCGCAGCAGCCACGCTTGCTTTCACAAGTGAGCACCGAGCGGATCTTCAGCTGTTCCACGCCAATGCGCGTCAGCGATTCCGCCTGCTTCTCCGTGATGACGTCGTTCGTCCGAACAATGGTCTCGCCAGTCACCGGATCCTTCACGGTCTCGCACGAGGCACGGCCGTAGATCCGCTGCTTGAGGTCCACGACTTCTTCATCCCCTTCATAGAGGGAACGAACCAGAATGCCGTTAGTGGTACCGCAGGTTTCTTCGAAGACGATCACGTCCTGGGCCACGTCGACGAGTTTCCGCGTCATGTACCCGGAATCCGCCGTCTTGAGCGCCGTGTCGGAGAGTCCCTTCCGCGCACCGTGCGTGGAAATGAAGTACTCCAGCACCGTCAGACCTTCGCGGAAGTTCGAAGTGATCGGGCGTTCGATGATCTCGCCGGAAGGCTTGGCCATCAAACCGCGCATCCCGCCAAGCTGCTTGATCTGCTGCTTGTTACCACGGGCACCGGAGTCGACCATCATGAACAGCGGATTGGCGTACTTCTTGCCTTCGTTGTGCTCGAGCTGGCGGAAGAGCGTCTGCTGAATGTGGTCACCAGCCTGCGTCCACAAGTCGATGATCATGTTGTAACGCTCGCGGTCGGTAATGATCCCGCGGCGGTGCTGCTTGTCGATTTCCTCGAGCCGGACGTAGGCCTTCTCCAGTTCTTCCTTCTTCTCGGCCGGAATCACCATGTCAGTGATCCCGATCGAACATCCGGACTGCGTGGCTGCCTTGAATCCGAGTTCCTTGAGCCGATCGAGCGCACGAACCGTTTCCTCGTGCCCGGACGTCTGCCAGCAGCGCCAGATGATGTCCGAGAGCTGCTTCTTGCCGACGTTCTTGTTGATGAAGCCGAGCGCGCTAGGCCAGATCTCGTTGAAGCGGACGCGGCCCGCGGTCGTTTCAATGAGGCCCTTGGTTTCGTCACCGAACACCGTCTTCTGCCCCTTGTCAGGATTGCGGAAGAGAATCGGCTGATGCAGCTCGATCCCGTTCTCGGCGAGCGCCATTTCAACTTCCGCCTGATCGGAGAACAGCGGACGGCGGTTCTCGTCCTTGATCTTGACCTGGCTGGTCCGGGTGTGCGTGAGGAAGTACGACCCAAGGGTAATGTCCTGCGAAGGCGTCGTCACCGGCTTCCCGCTGGATGGCGAGAAGATGTTGTTGGTCGCCAGCATCAGGAGGCGAGCCTCCATCTGGGCTTCCACCGACAGCGGGACGTGCACGGCCATCTGGTCACCGTCGAAGTCCGCGTTGTAAGCAGTACACACGAGCGGGTGGATCCGGATGGCTTCCCCTTCAATAAGAACTGGCTCGAAGGCCTGAATCGAGAGGCGGTGCAGCGTCGGAGCGCGGTTGAGCAGCACCGGGTGACCCTTCGTGACTTCTTCAAGAATGTCCCAGACTTCAGGCGTCCGGCGCTCAATCATCTTCTTGGCGCTGCGCACCGTGTGCACATAACCAAGTTCCTTGAGGCGGCGGATGATGAATGGCTCGAACAGCACGAGCGCCATCTTCTTCGGAAGACCGCACTGATTCAGCTTCAATTCAGGCCCGATGACGATAACGGAACGGCCGGAGTAGTCGACGCGCTTGCCGAGAAGGTTCTGACGGAAACGCCCGCCCTTACCCTTGAGCATGTCGGACAGCGACTTCAGCGGACGGTTACCCGCCCCGGTGACGGCACGACCGTGACGGCCGTTGTCGAAGAGCGCGTCCACCGCTTCCTGAAGCATCCGCTTTTCATTCCGGATGATGACATCCGGCGTCTTGAGCTGGAGCAGGTTCTTGAGCCGGTTGTTCCGGTTGATGACGCGGCGATAGAGGTCGTTGAGGTCAGACGTGGCGAAGCGCCCACCCTCGAGCGGCACCAGCGGACGAAGGTCCGGAGGAATCACCGGGAGCACATCCAGCACCATCCATTCAGGACGGGAACGCGATGAATGGAAACCCTGCGCGAGCTTCAGCCGCTTCGCGAGTTTCTTGCGCGTCTGCTTCGAACGCGTCTTGGTCATCGCGTCCTGAAGTTCGATCACCAGCTCCGGAAGATTGACACCGGCGAGCAGGTCCTGGACTGCAGCAGCACCCATCCCGTACCGGAAGCTGTCTTCCCCATACTGTTCCTCAGCTTCCCGGAACTCGACTTCCGTCAGCAGTTGCCCGCGCGTGAACGGTGTGTTCAGCGGGTCGATGACGATGTAATCCTCATAATAGATCACCCGTTCCAGCTGGCGCGCCGTCATGTCCAGCATCAGACCCAGGCGGCTCGGCATGCACTTGTAGAACCAGATGTGACTGACCGGAACGGCCAGTTCAATGTGGCCCATCCGCTCGCGGCGCACGCGGCTCAGCGTCACTTCAACACCGCAGCGGTCGCAGACCACGCCCTTGTGCTTGATGCGCTTGTACTTGCCGCAGGAACATTCCCAGTCACGCGTCGGTCCGAAGATCCGCTCGCAGAACAGGCCGCCCTTCTCGGGCTTGAATGTGCGGTAGTTGATGGTTTCCGGGTTCTTGACCTCGCCGCGGCTCCAGCTCCGGATGGTGTCCGGAGCGGCGACCGTGATGGCAACGTGGTCAAATCCCTGTGGGCGGGTGTCTCCGCCAAAGAGTTCTCGAAGCTGGGTTTCGACGCTCATGAATGGGAAAAAGTAAAGTTAGTGAAGTGAAAAGGTGAGGAGTTGCGGGCCGGTGCAACGCACACCGGCCCGCGGAATAACCGTCAGGCGCTCAGCATGCCAAGCCCCTGCCCGTCCGGACCGGCCTTGGAATTCCCGACTTTGACGTCGAGGCCCAGCGACTGCATTTCCTTGATGAGGACGTTGAATGATTCCGGCGTGCCGGCCTCGAGCGTGTTGTCCCCCTTGACGATCGCTTCATAGATCCTCGTACGGCCCTGGACGTCGTCCGATTTGACCGTGAGAAGTTCCTGCAGCGTGTAGGCAGCACCGTAGGCCTCAAGGGCCCAGACTTCCATTTCACCGAAGCGCTGGCCACCATACTGCGCCTTACCACCCAGCGGCTGCTGCGTGACGAGACTGTACGGACCAACCGCCCGGGCGTGGATCTTGTCAGCAACAAGGTGACCGAGCTTCATCATGTAGATGACCCCTACAACGACTTCCTGGTGGAATGGATCACCGGTACGTCCGTCGAACAGACGGGACTTGCCGTTGAGGCCGATCCAGGAGTGCTCCGTGGTGTCACGGGCTTCCTTGAGATACCCCATGATCTTTTCCTCGGGAATCCCGTCGAACACCGGTGTCGCAATCGTCATCCCAAGCGCCCGAGCCGCCACCCCAAGGTGCGTCTCAAGAACCTGACCAACGTTCATCCGGGAAGGCACGCCGAGCGGATTCAGAACGATGTCCACCGGACGTCCGTCTTCGAGGAACGGCATGTCCTCTTCCGGAACGATCTTGGCGACAACCCCCTTGTTCCCGTGGCGGCCAGCCATCTTGTCACCCACGGAGAGTTTCCGCTTCGACGCAATGTAGACCTTCACCTGCTTCACGATGCCGCTGTCCGGCTCGTCACCGGTTTCGACCTTATCAAGGGCCGCTTCCCGCTCTTCTTCAAGTTCCGCGAACTTCTGTTCAAGCCCCGCAATGATGTCGAAGATCTTGTTACGGATCGGGCTCGCGTCCATGTCGATATGGTCGTGAGCCTCTGCCACCTTGGCGAGAAGCGCCTTGGTGATCTTCTTGTTCGCCGGAATCAGGATCTCGCCGGTCTGAGCGTTGACGACGTCCAGCGGGCTCTTCTCGTTGAGGAGAATGTCCGCAAGGCGGTCCGTGAGTTGATTGACCAGCTCAAGGTGCTTGGCTTTGAACTCCTCTTCAATCTGCTTGAGCTGCTTCTTGCTGTCAGCAGCAGAGAGCTTCTCGCGAGCATTCTGATTCCGTGAGGAAACGCGGACATCCATGACGATCCCCGTGCAACCCGAAGGAACGCGCAGCGACGTATCCTTAACGTCAGCAGCCTTCTCACCGAAGATGGCGCGGAGCAGCCGTTCTTCAGGCGCCAGTTCGGTCTCCGACTTCGGCGTGATCTTGCCGACGAGAATGTCGCCAGGCTTCACTTCTGCACCGATGCGGACCACCCCGTCCTGACCAAGGTTCTTGAGCGCCTCTTCACCGACGTTCGGAATGTCACGGGTGATTTCCTCGGGGCCCAGCTTGGTGTCACGGGCACTGACTTCGAATTCCTCAATGTGGATCGACGTGTAGATGTCCTCCTTCACCACCCTCTGGGAAATGGTGATGGCGTCCTCGAAGTTATAGCCGTTCCATGGCATGAACGCCACGAGCACGTTCCGGCCAAGGGCGAGTTCGCCGCCCTGCGTACAGGGACCGTCAGCGAGCACGTCTCCGGGCTTAACCTTCTCACCCTTGCGGATGATCGGCCGCTGATTGATGCAGGTCCCGGCGTTGGAACGCATGAACTTCCGCAGCGGCATCACCCAGATGCCTTTGTCAGGGTTGTGCTTCACGCAGAACGGATCCGCGAGGAATTCCGCCTCCGTGCAGGGCAGCTTACCATCCTTGGTCACAATGATGACCTCAGCACTGGCTGCAGCGACGACTCCCTTACAATCCTTGTCGGCCACGAGGACCGCTTTGGAATCCCGCGCCGCCTTGCCTTCCATCCCGGTACCCACAATCGGAGCCTCCGGAACCAGCAAAGGCACACCCTGGCGCTGCATGTTGGAACCCATCAGCGCCCGGTTGGCATCGTCATGCTCAAGGAACGGAATCAGACCGGCCGCAATCGACACGAGCTGCTTCGGACTCACGTCCATGTACGTCGCCTCGGTCGGGTCAACTTCGAGGAAGTCGCCGCGGAAACGAACCGTGATCCGCTTGTTCACAAAGTGGCCGTCATCCAGCGTCGGATTGTTGGCCTGCGCAATCATGTGGGCCTCTTCCTGGTCCGCCGTGAGATACTCGATCTTGTCGTGCACCACACCATTCACGATCTTGCGGTAAGGCGTTTCGATGAAGCCGAACTCGTTGATCCGGGCAAACGTCGACATCGAGTTGATCAGACCGATGTTCGGACCTTCCGGCGTCTCAATCGGACAGATCCGGCCGTAGTGGGACTGGTGAACGTCGCGGACTTCAAAGCCGGCGCGGTCGCGGTTCAGACCACCAGGCCCAAGCGCAGAAAGACGACGCTTGTGGGTCAGTTCCGCCAGCGGATTCGTCTGGTCCATGAACTGACTGAGCTGGCTGCGGCCGAAGAAGTCCCGCACCACCGCCGAGAGCGCCTTCGGATTGATCAGCTTGGCCGGCGTCATGCCCTCCATGTTGACATCGAAGAGCGTCATGCGCTCCTTCACGAGACGTTCCGTCCGGGAAAGGCCCACCCGGCACTGGTTGGCGAGCAATTCGCCCACAGCCCGAACACGGCGGCTGCCCAAGTGGTCAATGTCATCCAGAATCCCCTCACCGCTGCGCAGCTTGAGCAGGTAGCGGATCGCGGCAATGAAGTCCTGCGCCACGAGAATCCGCGTGTCATCAGACTGCTTCAGACCGAGCTTCTGGTTGATCTTGTATCGGCCGACGCGGGTGAGGTCATACTTCTTCGGGTCGAAGAAGAGACGCTTCAGCAGGGCGCGGGCGTTCGGCACCGTGGGTGGATCCCCAGGGCGGAGGCGACGGTAGATGTCCTTGAGGGCCTCATCTTCATCGCGCGCTGGGTCCTTCTTGAGGGACTTCAGGAGAAGGTCATCCGCGGAAACCGAGATAACCTTGACCGTCTTGTGCCCGAGATCCAGCAACTGACGCACCATCCCAGGAGTCAGCGGCTCGAACGACTTCGCAATGATCGTCTCACCGTCAACGACGTCCGCGATCAGCACGCGGTTGCTGAGTTCAGCCTCATCCAGAGACATCTTCAGCTTGAGATCCTCAATCTGATAGAACTCACGGATGATCTGCTCGTCCGTCCCGTAGCCGATCGCACGGAGGAATGTGGTCGCAAGGAACTTGCGGCGGCGGCGGCGGCGGTCAAGATACACGTACAGAAGGTCGTTCGTGTCGAACTGCACTTCCAGCCACGAACCACGGTCCGGAATGATCCGGAATCCAAACAATTCCTTCCCGTTCAGGTGAAGGTTCTTCTCAAAACAGACACCCGGCGAACGGTGCAACTGGGAAACCACCACCCGCTCAGCGCCGTTGATAACGAACGTACCACGCTCCGTCATCAGGGGCAATTCGCCCATGTAGACTCGTTCTTCCTTGGTCCCCGTCTCGTCCTTCAAAGTGAAGGTCACATAGAGCGGCGCCGAAAACGTCTCGCCGTCCCGCTGCGCCTGGTGGGCAGTGAGCTTCGGTTCGCCCACCTCATAGTGCGCAAAGTCCAGGACAGTCTTGTTGTCGTAACTCTCAATCGGGAAGACTTCCTTGAAGACACTCTGCAGACCAACGACGATGCGCCGAGACGCCGCCAGTTCCTTCTGCAGAAACTCTTTGTAGCTGTTGAGCTGAACCTCAATGAGGTTGGGAGGATCAATGACTTCCGTAAGCTTGCCGAAATGGAGGCGGTCTGACATGGGCGGGGTGCGGTGGAAAGTGTGGGATGGGATCGGAAAGGCTGGCCTGAATCAGGACAACTCACGGCGGGAACAGGGCCCCTTCTTCAATCACGAAGGGTATGGTCAATCGGGCGGCCGGAACTTCCGGACCTATGGAGGTGGCTGGCTCCCGTCTCTCGCTCCCCTACACCTCAAAAAGGCGTCAGGAAACAAAAAACGGAAAACGCCCGGCCCGCGCTTCCCGGAAACCCGGGAAGCGCGGAAACGGGTTGAATAACTGGTGTGTGTTTCGGGTCAAATCATTACTTGATCTCAACCTTGGCACCGGCGGCTTCAAGCTTCTTCTTGATTTCCTCGGCTTCAGCCTTCGGAATGCCCGACTTGATGGCCTTCGGCGCACCTTCAACAAGTGCCTTGGCTTCCGCGAGACCGAGACCGGCCACCGCACCACGGACTTCCTTAATGACGGCAATCTTGTTGCCGCCGCCTTCAACGAGAATCACGTCGAATTCCGTCTTCTCTTCAACGGGTGCTGCAGGTCCGCCACCGGCCGGAGCGGCCGTCGCTGCGGCGCTGACGCCCCACTTTTCTTCAAGGGTCTTCACGAGTTCGGAAGCCTCAAGGATAGTGAGTCCGGAGAGGTCGTCGACGAGTTTGTTAATGTCTGCCATATGTTTGGGTCAGTATCACCGTTTTCCGGAGCCCCGGAGTGATTGAGTGCGGCGGCCGCTGCACCGGTGAGGAACTGGGTTGGTTTTTCTGTCTGTTAGTTCTGGGTTTGGAAGTCCGGGCGAAAACGTCCGGAAATGGTTCACGCGGCGGTTTCCGCAGGAGCTTCTTCGGCGGCCGGCGGGCCACCACCGTCCTTCTCGATCTTCGCGGCGATCGCACGGGCGATGGAAGCCGCGGGAGCGTTGAGGACACCGAGGAGCTTGGCGAGAAGGTTCTCACGGCTGCCGACTTCGGCAAGCCCCTTGACTTCGTCCGCAGTGAGGAACGAGCCGTCAAGCACACCGCTCTTGATCACGGGGCGCTGGAACTCCTTGTGCGCACCAGCGATGACCTTCGCCGCAGCACAGACGTCCTTCTGTCCGAAGACAATGGCAGTCTGGCCGACGAGATCCTTCTGGAGTTCGACAGGGTAATTCTTGGCGTCACCGGCAGCCTTGATGTAGCTGTTCTTGGAGACGTGGAAGGTGGCATCCACTTCGCGCAGGTTCTTGCGGATGTTGTTGAACTGCTTCATCGTCAACCCCGTGTAGTCCACGAGGAAGAGGAATGGCGCAGTTTCAAGCCGCTGGAGCAGCTGGGCGACGATGGGTTTCTTGTCAGGATTCATGATCCGTTGAAAATAGGGTGAAGTTGGCGGCTGAGATCAGTTGCGGGCGTATTTCGCCGCGTCGATCTTGACCGACGGCGTCATCGTCGCGGTGACGTGGATGGTTTCAATGTACTTGCCGCGAGCCGTCGCCGGCTTCGCACGATAGACGGCCTCAATCACAGCCTCGGCATTCTCGGCCAGTTGCTGGGTCGTAAAGGACGCCTTGCCAACGGGGACGGAAATGTTCCCATTCTTGTCCAGCTTGAAGTCAACCCGACCAGCCTTCACCGCCTTCACAGCAGCAGCCGTATCGTCAGTCACCGTACCCGTCTTCGGGTTCGGCATCAAACCGCGAGGCCCGAGCTGACGACCGAGCTTCCGGACTTCCGACATCGCTTCAGTCGTGGCAATCGCGACATCAAAGTCGAGGAAGCCTTCCGTGACCTTCTTGATGAGGTCTTCGTAGCCCACAAACTCAGCACCAGCCGCCTTGGCAGCCTCGGCGGCATTGCCCTTGGCAAACACCAGCACCGTCACCTTCTTACCCGTACCGTGCGGCAGCGGACAAGTCGAACGGATCATCTGATCGCCCTTCCGGGGATCGACTCCCATGTGCATCGAGATAGTGACCGATTGGTCGAACTTGGGGGCGGGGAACTTCTTGAGCGCCTCCATGGCTTCCTCGAAGAGGTGAGTCTTGCCTTCCGTCACGAGTTTGGCGGCGGCCTTGTAGCGTTTGCTGCGTTTAGTTGCGGGCATTGGTTTGTGGCAGTGTTGACGGAGAAGCGGGGCAATCAATAGTCCGGTGCAGGCGTCTGTAAAGGCGCTGTCCAGTCTGGAAATTTCTCTGCTGTCTCCTCCTGCGGTTGGTGTTGTTCAGTTCCCGGAGCAGTTTCGGACAACTCGTCCGCCTCAGCATCCGGAAGGGAGATTATTCGACAATATCGATGCCCATCTGGCGGGCAGTACCAGCGATGATGCGGAATGCCGCCTCATCACTGTTGGCGTTCAGGTCAGGCATCTTCTGCTTCGCGACCGCCATGACTTGCGCCTTGGTCAGCTTGGCAACCTTCTCCTTATGCGGCACCTTCGATCCGGAGGCAATGTTCGCAGCCTTCTTCAACAGATTGCCAGCAGGTGGCTGCTTGGTGATGAAGGTGAACGATTTGTCCTTATAGACGGTGATGACCACCGGGAGGACATCGCCAGCCTGCTTCTGGGTGTTCGCATTGAACTCCTTGCAGAACTGCATGATGTTGACACCCGCTTGACCGAGTGCCGGACCGACAGGGGGCGCCGGATTCGCCGCCCCGGCGGGAATCTGGAGCTTGATGACTTTGACGATTTCTTTGGCCATTGATGGATCAGACTGGAAGTTTGCCCTTAGGAAGTTCCCTCGCGGACGGCGGGCGGCGGCCGCGAAAATGGTTCACTAGGTCAGGAGGACTCCTCCGCCTTCTCGACCTGCCAGAACTCGAGATCTACAGGCGTCGCTCGGCCGAAAATACTGACCGACACCCGCAGCTTGCCGCGTTCCGGGTCGATTTCCTCGACCAGCCCGATCTGAGCTTCAAACGGTCCGTCATTCACCCGGACCGAATCCCCAACCTCGAAGGAAATCTTCGGCTTCACGTGATCGGTGGCTTCGCGGATCTGATTGAGCATCTGCTCAACCTCTTTGGGCCGCATCGGAGTCGGCTTGTCACGAGTCCCGGCAAAATTAATCACCCCCGGCGTATCCTTGATGAAATACCAACTGCGGTCGACGATCCCACCATGCTCATTGAGCATGTGCATGTTGATCAGCAGGTAACCCGGGAAAAACTTCCGGCGGCTCTCACTGCGGCGCCCCTTCCCTTTCGTATCCTTCTTGACCTCCGAAACCCGCTCCATCGGAAGCAACACCTCGTAAACCAAGTCGGTCATCTCTTCCGTGATCATCCGACGGGTCAGGTTGTCCTTGACCTTCTGTTCCTGACCGGACAGGACGTGCACGACGAACCACTGGTCTTTAGCGTCAGGAATGGCACCCATGAGGAATTGAAGAAAGTCGGATTGGAAAAGTGGTGTGAGTGACCCACGCCGTACGGCGCTCGGCCAAGGGGCGCTTCAGAGGACCTTGGTGAAAAATCCCATGACGTAGGCCATGATGAAATCCCAGAACGCAACCCATGCGCCAAGGAGAACAACCGCCACAATCACAACCACAGTGGAATCAGTGAGTTCCTTGAACTTCTTGAAGCCCTTCTCCCGCGCGTCCCATGGCCACGAGGTTTTCTTCAGCTCAAGGCCGACGTCGGAAAAGAATTTGCGGATGGAGCCGAACATGGTTCAGAAAGGGGACCGGGGAAAGAGCAAGGAGAACGAAAATGGCACGCGAGGGGGGACTCGAACCCACAACCAACGGTTTTGGAGACCGCTACTCTACCAATTGAGCTACTCGCGTAAATTTTTCCGCTTTTCGCGGGATGGCAGCGTGGACGCCGCATTGTATCCTGTCAAGCGCACTGCTTCAGGATAATTGTCTTTATTTTGATCCCTGCATCCTTTCAGCGTACGGCGGATGTCCGCCAAAAGGAGCCGGGGTGAGACGGGGAAAGCAGGGAGGCGTGTGCCGCCCCCCTGCTTCCCTGACCGGTTGCCCGGATTTGATGAATCAGGCGATGATTTCGCCAACCCGACCAGCGCCAACCGTACGGCCACCCTCACGGATAGCGAAACGCATCGTCTTTTCGAGGGCGATTGGGGTGATCAGTTCGACTTCCATCTGAATGTTGTCGCCAGGCATCACCATTTCAACGCCTTCCGGGAGCTTGATGCTGCCGGTCACGTCCGTCGTCCGAACGTAGAACTGCGGACGGTAGTTGTTGAAGAACGGAGTGTGGCGGCCGCCTTCTTCCTTGGAGAGGACATAGACCTCAGCCTTGAAGTGCCTGTGCGGCTTCACCGAACCCGGCTTCGCGAGCACCTGACCACGCTCAATGTCGTCCTTCTTCACGCCGCGGAGGAGCAGACCGCAGTTGTCGCCGGCGCGCCCTTCGTCGAGAAGCTTGCGGAACATTTCAATGTCGGTCACCGTCGTCTTGACGGTGTCCTTGAAGCCGATGATTTCGACTTCTTCCATCTTCTTAATGATCCCACGCTCGATACGGCCAGTCACCACGGTTCCGCGACCTTCGATCGCGAACACGTCTTCCACCGGCATCAGGAACGGCTGATCAATCGGGCGCTCAGGAAGCGGAATGTACGTGTCAACGCTTTCCATCAGCTTGAGGATGTTCGCCTTGTGCGTGGCGTCACCCTCGAGGGCCTTCAGCGCGGAACCCTTCGTGATTGGGATTTCATCACCAGGGAAGTCGTACTGGTTGAGCAGGTCGCGGATTTCCATCTCAACGAGATCAAGCAGCTCTTGGTCGTCCACCATGTCCACTTTGTTCATGAACACGACGAGCGCAGGAACACCCACCTGACGGGCGAGCAGGATGTGCTCACGGGTCTGGGGCATCGGACCGTCCGCGGCAGACACCACGAGGATCCCGCCGTCCATCTGGGCGGCACCGGTGATCATGTTTTTCACGTAGTCAGCGTGTCCGGGACAGTCGACGTGCGCATAGTGCCGGTTTTCGGTTTCGTACTCAACGTGCGCAGTGTTGATCGTGATCCCGCGAGCTTTCTCTTCCGGGGCAGCGTCAATGTCCGCGTAGCCCTTCGCTTGGGCAAAGCCCTTTTCGGAGAGGGTCGTGGTGATGGCGGCAGTCAGAGTCGTCTTGCCGTGGTCGACGTGACCGATGGTCCCGACGTTGACGTGGGGTTTATTCCGCTGAAAGGTGTCCTTGGCCATGGTAGGATGTGGTTGGTTGGTTTGATGTCAGGTTGGGAGGGTGCAGAGAGGCATTCGCGCAGGCGAAACTGATGGAGCTCGTGACGGGGATTGAACCCGTGACCTCTTCCTTACCAAGGAAGTGCTCTACCACTGAGCTACACGAGCACGCAGTCTGCCGGGATGAGGGGACAAAAAACCGTTTCACGCGTGGGCGCCCCATAGGAGCGGACTACATGAAACGGTGAAATTCCGTCACACAACACCCCTGGAGAAACAGCTTTAACCTGATTCAGCCGCATCCCCCGAACTTTCCCAAGAAAGATCCGAAGTTGCCATCTGAAGCAGATTGAAAGGCCGCTTTCCGCAGGGCGTGGGGGATGTTAAAGAGCACCCCCAGAGTGTCAATGGCCATTTTTCCATTTTCGAAGATGGCGCTCCGCGGAATCAGGCCACCCCCCACCCGGAAATCGGAATCCTCATTCAGCGGCGGCCCTTCTTCTTCCCGCCGCCACCCGGGAACCGGAAACCGCCCGGCATCCCTCCTCCCATCCCGGGAAATCCTCCCCGACCCATGCCGGGCGGGAGCCCCCCTCCCATCCCCGGCGGCATGCCACCACCCCCACCAAGCAGCCCTCCAAGCCCCCCTCCCGCACCGCCTCCCATTCCTCCCATTCCTCCCATTCCTCCCATTCCTCCCATTCCAGCCATCAGCGACCCCATTTTCCCCTTATCTTTCATCATCTTCCGCATTTCGCTGAACTGCTTCAGAAACTGATTCAACTCACTGAGCGTGTTGCCGCTCCCGGCAGCAATGCGCGTCCGGCGCCGCCCGTTGATGATCTCAGGTCTGCTCCTCTCTTTCGGGGTCATCGAAAGGATCATGGCCTCAATGCGGCGGATCTTGTCATCCCCCGCGGCCGCCTTCATCTGCTCCTTCACCTGCTTGAGCTGCTTTCCAACCCCGGGCAGCAGGCCAAGAAGCCCCATGAGGCCTCCACTGCTCTCCGTCAGCTTCTTCATCATCTTCAATTGATCAAGGAAGTCGTTGAAATTGAACTCGGAAGACATCATCCGCTCCATCGTCTTCATCGCCTGCTCCTCGTCGATGACTTCCGCTGCCCGCTCGACCAGACCAACAATGTCCCCCATGCCCAGAATGCGCTGTGCCATCCGATCAGGCACAAAGGCATCAAGGTGATCCAGCTTCTCTCCCGTACCCGAAAACTTGACCGGTTTGCGCGTCACCGCCCGCATCGAAAGCGCCGCCCCACCCCGGGCGTCCCCGTCAAGCTTGGTCAGCACGATCCCCGTAATCCCAACCGCTTCATCAAAAGTCCGCGCGACACTCACCGCCTGCTGACCCGTCGCGGCATCCGCAACCAGCAGCACCTCACCCGGATTCAGAAAATCCCGGACGCTCTTCAACTCGGCAATCAGCGCATCATCCACCTCCTGCCGACCCGCGGTGTCGAAAATCACAGCATTGACGTTCTGAGTCTCAAGCCACTTAAGGCTGTCCTTCACGCACTGAAGCACGTTGGTGCTGCCGGGCGCAGGCTGGTAAACTGGCACCCCGATCTCCCGGGCAAGCGTCGCAAGCTGTTCCACCGCAGCAGGCCGGTAAAGATCGCAGGCAACCAGCGCCGGCCGACGCCCGTCCTTCTTCAGCCGGAGCGCAAGCTTCGCTGATGTCGTCGTCTTCCCCGCCCCGTTGAGCCCAACCATCAGAATCCGAGCCGGCGGGTCGAGCACCAACGGCGCCGCATCCCCACCGAGCAGCGCGGTCAGCTCGTCATGGAAGATTTTGACAATCTGCTCACCGGGCTTGATCCCCTTCAGAACATCCTGCCCAAGCGCGCGTTCCTTGACCGTCGCAATGAAGTCGCGGGCGACCGAAAAATCGACATCCGCCTCAAGCAGCGCCATGCGGACCTCGCGGAGGGCATCGGAGACATTGCTTTCGCTAATCGCGCCAAGACCGCGCAGTTTCCGGAAGACGTCGTCTAGTTTGTCAGTGAGCGTGCCGAACATGGGTGGTGAAATAGGTGTGTGAACGGGTCCCGGGGACGCGCCACGAATCCATGATGCGGCATGGGCGCTCATGCAAACAAGGAAAGCACCCCGCCAGGTCCCCATTTTCATTGCGTTTCGGAGACCAGTTGTTCACCATCAGGACGCCCCCTTTTCCCCACACGAATTCTCACGCCATGCGCAATACCCCGATGCCCCTGCTGCTGCGATTTGCAGCAGCCCTCAGCCTGACCGCCGGACCGCTGGCCGCCCAGGACGCTGTCATCAGCGAATTCATGGCAGACAACGTCACCGAACTCGCCGATGTCGATGGCCAGTTCGCCGACTGGATCGAGGTCGAAAACCCCGGCGCCCTGCCCCTGAATCTCGAAAACTGGAGCCTCACCGACGACCCGCTCGTTCCCGGCAAGTGGCGCTTCCCCGCTGTTGTCCTCCAGGGCGGCGGACGACTCGTGGTCTTTGCCTCCGGGAAGAACCGCCGCGACCCGACTAAACAGCTCCATACCAATTTCGCGCTCGAATCCAGCGGCGGATACCTCGCCATCGTGCGCCCTGACGGGAGTCTTCGCCCCAGCGAATGGAACCCCTACCCGCCACAGCGCGAAGACATCAGCTTCGGAGCGGCTCAGGATGTCGTCAGTCAGCCTCTCTTGAACACCAGCGCCGGCCGCGCCTTCGTCCCGACCTCCGGTCAGGCACCACCTCAGGGCTGGAACGAACAAGGGTTCAGCCCCGACGCATCCTGGAACGCAACCACCTTCCCCCCAGGCATCGGCTTCGACACCACCGCCCCGGCCCCGCCGCCCGCCAATCTCGCACGCTCAGGAGTCGCCGTGCAGAGCACCACACAGGCAACCTTCAACGCAAGCCTCGCCAACGACGGGCTCCTCAATAACTTCTCCCACACCGCCACCGCCGACGCAGCCCCATTCTGGAACGTCGACCTCGGCAGCGGCGCAGTCATCAGCACCATCACCGTGCGGAACCGCGGCGACAACTGCTGCGGCAGCCGCCTGCGCGACATCACCATCGAGGTGCTCGACGACGCCCTCAATCCAGTCTTCACCTCGGCTCTCCTCAATCCCGAAAACACTGGGTTCGTCTACCCGGCAGGCCCTGTCTCTCTCTCCGTGGACCTCGTTGCCCTCACCGGCGGTGCCGTCTCCGGACGCCATGTGCGCGTCTCCCGGAAAGCGGACCCTGACCTCTCCGGCACAGGAGGCCAGGGAGACACCAACGAACAGAACGTCCTCTCCATGGGCGAAGTCGAAGTCATGGGGACCGCGCCCGGCGCCGTCGTGAACCTCGCCCGAACCGGCAGCCCCGCGCCGGTGGCCACTCAGACGACCACCCTGAGCACCTACACCGCCTCGCTCGGCATCAATGGCAACAACGCGGACTTCACTCACACCGTCAACACAGACACCACTCCAGCGTGGACCCTGAACCTGAACCGCAGGGCGGCCATTTCGTCTGTCAACATTCGCAACCGGGAGGGCTGCTGCCCGGAACGGTTGCGCAATATCACCGTCCAGATCCTCGACACCAACGGCACCACCATCCTCCACACCTCGCCCGTCCTGAATCCTGACAACGTGCTCGGCGGCCCCGCCGAACTCATCTACGACACCGCAGCCGCCAACGGCGGCAATCCGATCTTCGGTCAATTCGTCAGGATCCGCCGCACCACCGAAGCCGCCGCCACGGACGACGCCCGCGTCCTCTCCATGGCGGAAGTCCAGGTCCGCGGCACCGAACTCAACGGCTACCGCCCTTACATCCGCACAGACCTCCAGAGCGCCATGCTCAACAGGTCTTCCACCGCTTACTGGCGGATTCCCTTCTCCTCACCCAATGCCGCCGTCTTCAATTCCCTGAGACTCCGGCTCCGCTACGACGACGGTTTCACCGCATGGCTCAACGGCACGAAAATCGCCGAACGCAACGCCCCCACCAACCCCGGGCCTTCCAGCACCGCCACCACCGACCGCCCATTCAGCGAAGGCTACCTCGCAGAAACCATCGACTTCGCCGCCGCCCTGCCCCTCCTCAGTACCGCCGGACCTAACGTGCTCGCCATCCACGGCCTCAACTCGTCCGCCGCCGATGACAATTTCCTCCTCCAGCCGGAACTGACCGCCACCTACGTCAATACCACTCCCAACGTCTTCCTCAGCAACGCCACCCCAGGCGCACCCAACGAAAGCCCGTGGTACATCGGCGAGGTCGCCGACACCAACTTCAGCCACAAACGCGGCTTCTACGACACTGCCTTCCAGCTCACCATCAGCTCCGCAACACCCGGAGCCCAGATCTACTACACCACCAACACCAGCGATCCAACCCCGCAAACCGGCACGCTCTACACCGGCCCGATCACCATCAGCAGCACACCCAACACCTCCACCAGCGGTGCCCGCGTCATCAGAGCCCGCGCCTACCTGCCAAACTGGAAACCGACCAACATCGACACCCACACCTACATCTTCACCGCCGATGTCACCGGCCCGCCACGGGTTTCCCTTTCCACCGCCGGAGCAGTGTCCGGCTCCGCTGCCAACATCCCCCCCGGCTGGCCCACCAACGCCGCCACCAATGGCGGCCAGGCCTTCATCTGGGGCTTCGACGCCGGCGTCAAAGCAACCTACACCGCCGCCCAGGTCCGCGAAGCACTCGCTCAGATCCCCGTCATCTCCGTCGTCACCCAGCAGAATAACCTCACCGACCCGCTCACCGGAATCTATGTCAACGGCATCCAGCGCGGCCAGGCATGGGAACGGCCAGGCAGCATCGAAATGCTCGACCTCACCAAACCCGGCGCAACCCCCACAGAAGGTCACGGCCAATTCAAAAGCGGCTGCGGCCTTCGCATCCGCGGCGGTGCCAGCCGCGCTGATTCCAGCACCAAACACAGCTTCCGCGTCTTCTTCCGCAGCGAATACGGCGACGGTAAACTCAACTACCGTCTCTACGGCCCCGACGGTGCCGCAGAATTCGACACCTTCGACCTCCGCGGCAGCCAGAACTACTCATGGAGCCAGAACGCCACCGACGCCAACGAAACCATGGTCCGTGACCCGTTCTGCCGCATGACCCTGGCCGCCATGGGCCAGCCCAGCACCCGCACCCGCTACTGCCACCTCTTCCTCAACGGTCTCTACTGGGGTATCTACGACATCCATGAACGCGCCGAAAACTCCTTCGGCGAAACCTACCTTGGCGGCAACAAGGACAACTACGATGTCGTCAAATGCGGTGATCGCTACACCATGGACTTCAAAACCGAAGCCACCGACGGTTACCTCAACACCAACCCGGACGGCAGCAAGGCCGCATGGCGCGACCTCTGGGACCGTTCCGTCGCCCACCGCACCGCCCCGACCAATGCCAACTACTTCCGCATGCTCGGGCGGAATCCCGACGGCTCCCGCAACCCCGCCTTCCCAGTCCTCGTCGACATCGATGACCTCATCGACTACATGATGGTCATCTTCTACACCGGAGACGGCGACGCGGTCCTCTCCAGCTTCCTCTCCAATAACAAACCCAACAACTGGCACTCGATGCGCGACCGGAATGGCGATCGCGGCTTCACCTTCTACCTCCAGGACGGCGAACACACGCTGCTAGCCCCTAACTGGGGCGCAGACCGCACCGGCCCCTTCCTCACCCAGTCCAACAGCACCCTCCCAGACTGGGGCAACCCCCAATGGGTCCACGACAGCCTCGCGCTCAATCCAGAATACCGGCTCCGCTTCGCCGACAGGGTCCGCAGACACTTCTTCAACAATGGCGCCATGTCCGCCGCAGTCGCCAAACAGCGCTGGCTAGACAAAGCCGCCACCATCAACCGCGCCATCCGCGTCTACGCCGCTCGCTACAGCACCACCGCCGCCGGCGAATCCGCATGGAATACCCGCATCAACTTCATCCGCGACAACTTCTTCGACTCCCGCCCGCCCGTCGTGCTCGCCCAGTTCACCGCCGACGGGCTCTGGCCAACCACCGCCGCCCCGGACTTCTCCAGACACGGCGGCCAGGTCCCCGGCGGCTTCCAACTCAGCATGTCCGTCCCGCCCGGAGCTCAGGTGTTCTACACCACCGACGGCTCCGATCCACGCCGCATCCTCGAAACCCGGCCAACCCCCTTCACCTTCCAGACACGCACCGCTCCAGTCTCATGGCGCATCGCCACCAGCGCCAATGACGGCTTCACCATCGGGCCCGCCCCAGCCCCGACCTCCAACGGTCTCGTCGGCCGCTGGCGCTTCGAAGGCACCCCCGACGACAGCGCCGGAACCACCAACGGCACGCCCATCGGCGCACCCGTCTACACCACCGGCATCAACGGCCAATCTCTCTTCCTCAACGGCAGCTCGCAGTACATCGGCCTCGGCAATCCAGACGCCCTCAAAATCACCGGCCAGATCACCATGTCCGCATGGATCCGCCCAACCGCCAACACCAACATCCGCAACATCATCAGCAAAGGCTTCAATACCAGCCCCGCCGGTGAAGTCTCCCTCCGCATCAACGCCGGTGCCATCGAAGCCGGCACCGCCGACAGCAGCAGCTACTTCGTCTCCGCACCCGCCTCCGCAACCCTCAGCACATGGCAGCACGTCTGCGGCGTCTACGACGGCACCGCATGGAGGCTCTACCGCAACGGCGAGGAAGTCGCCAGCCTCGTCACCACAAAGGGAGCCCTCCCCGTCGCCGGCGTCCTCGAAGCCAATAACGCATGGTCCATCGGTTCCCGCGGCGGCTCCACCGAACGCGCCTTCGCCGGTCAGATCGATGAGGTCTATCTCTACAACCGGGGCCTCACTCCCACGGAAATCCGCGCCCTCTACAACGGCACGCAACCCAGTGTCACCATCGCCGACTGGAAAGAACCTGACTTCCCCGCAACTGACGGATGGCAGTCCGGAGCAGGCGGCCTCGGCTACGATACAGACCCCGCCGTGTCCTTCACTCCATTCATCGGCACCAGCACCGAATCCATGCGCTCCGTCTCGCCTTCCCTCCTGACACGCCGGACGTTCACTCTGTCGGCCGCCGACCGCGCCCAGACCGCTCTATTGCAGCTCAACGTCCGCTATGACGACGGCTTCGTGGCCTTCCTGAACGGCACCAAAATCGCCGAGCGCAACGCCCCGGTCATCCCTAACGGCGCATCGACCGCCACCGCCGTGCGCGCGGACGCTCTCGCCATCGTTCAGGAAAGAATCGATGTCAGCAACTTCCTCTCCAGCCTCCGCTCCGGATCCAACGTGCTCGCCATCCACGCCCTCAACGCCACCGCCGCCGACAATGACCTCCTCTGCGACGCGGAACTCGTCGGTGCCGACGCCGCCTCGTTCACCGGCGACACCGCACGGCTCTACACCGGCCCGCTCACACTCCAGCAGCCTGGCACCATCCGCGCCCGGGTCTACTCTAATGGATCATGGAGCGCCGTGACCGAGGCCTTCTTCAGCGTCGCCACAGAAGCTGCCTCCGCCTCCAATCTCGTCATCAGCGAGATGCACTACAACCCGCTCGCCCCCGTCTCCCCGACCGAACTGGCAGCATCGGCAGATCCCGACGACTTCGAATTCATCGAAGTCATGAACATCCTCCCTTCCACCGCCGTGGATCTCACTGCTGTCCGCTTCACCGGCGGCATCACCACTTCGCCCCTCGGCAATCTCATCCTGCAACCCGGCGAACGCGCTGTCTTCGTACGCCATCCCGCCGCATTCGCCGCCCGCTACGGATCAGCCTTCCCCGGCACCCGGGTCCTCGGAACCTACAGCGGAGCCCTCTCCAACCAGGGCGAGCAACTCATCCTCAATGCCGCCACCGGCACCGTCATCCGCGACTTCGTTTACGACGACAACCCGCCATGGCCCGACGCCGCCGACGGAACCGGCCCATCCCTTGTGCTCGCCGCCCCTCTCACCAATCCGGATCATGCCCTCCCCTCCAACTGGCGCTCCGGCAGCCTCCCCGGCGGCAATCCCGGAACCACCGCATGGCTCGTCTGGGCCGCTTCCGCGGGCGTCAGCGATCCAAATGACGACGTCGACGGCGACGGCATCAGCGCACTCCTCGAATACGCCACCGGCAATGACCCGCGCATCCCTGGCAATATCTCACTGTCCGCGGAAATCGCCCCCGATGGATTCCTCAGAGTCAGCCTGACTCATGCCGCCGCCGAAGACGTTCTCCTCGAACCAGTGCAGAGCACCGACCTAACAGCATGGAACGGCGGACTGATCCCCGTCGGCGAATCCCCCGCCGCAGGCGGACGCGTCACCACCACATGGCGCACCCCGGCTCCAGTCGCCGCCGGACCCAGATTGTACGTTCGGGTCCGCGCCTCGCTCCAATGATACCACATGGCCGCGGGGGCGGATCCTTCTACTCCGCCCCCGCCAACCCCGCCGTCACCGCGATCGCCCCGCCGCCAGCATGCCCGACGCCTTCTGCAGCGTTTCCTCCCATTCCGCCGCCGGCGATGAATCCGCCACGATCCCAGCCCCCGCATGGCAGCTGATCACGCCGTGTTCCAGCACCATCGTCCGGATCGCGATGCTGAAATGGCTATCACCATTCGCCCCGAGATAGCCGATCGCTCCAGTGTATAGTCCCCGCGGAACGGGCTCCAGCTCGCGGATGATCTCCATAGCCCGCTTCTTCGGCGCTCCACTAATCGACCCGCCGGGAAAACAAGCCTTCAACGCAGCCGCATGCGACACCTCAGGCCGAAGCGTGCCCTCCACCGTCGACACAAGGTGGTGCACCTGCTCATAAGCCTCCGGCTGCAGCAACCCAGTCACCCTGACACTCCCGTACTCGCAGACCATACCCAGGTCATTGCGCAGCAGATCCGTGATCATCACCAGTTCCGCACGCTCCTTCGGACTGCTCAGCAGTTCGCCACGCGACCGCTCATCCCTCTCAGGATCCGTAAAACGCGGCCGGGTTCCTTTGATCGGACGCGTCCGGATGCCGCGGCCACTCATGCGCAAAAAGGACTCCGGCGATGACGAAAGCACCGTCCGCCCCTCACTCACCATGTAAGCAGCACAGGGAGCCGGACTCACTTCCCTGAGCTTCAGATACAACCCAAACGGATCCCCACCCGTCGGCCACAACGCACTGAACCGATGCGCCAGATTCACCTGATAAATGTCCCCCGCCCCGATGTACTCCTGCGCCCGGCTCACCAACCGGCAGTACTCCTCCTCCCCAATCCCCGACTCCCACACCAGACGCGGCACTTCCACTAACACAGCTTCCCGCCGCTGCGAAAGCAGATCCCCGCGCTCCAGCCATTCCCCAGTCGCATGCCGGTAAACCACCACCTGCTCGTACCACCCGAATTCCCAACCGCCCTCGTAATCCACCCACCCGAACCATCCACCCCACTCCCCCGCAGTCGCCACGCCTTCCCTACCCACCATCGGCTCCTCAAGCAGCGACACATCCTCAATGTGTCCGCGCAGCACCCGCGTCGGACACGCCGCCAGGATGCTCACCGCCCCATCGCGGTCAGGCTCAGGACAGCGCCCCGCCGTATCCAGCCACACAAACCCCGGAAGATGCCGCAACGAAGCCGCCACTTCCTCGGGACTCTCGTCAAGGAAGCGGGGCTCGGATCGAAAACGCCTCAGCATAGCCTCAACTCAACCCAAGCACGCTCCCACGCCACTGCGCAACAGAAGGCACCGCGCCCCCACACACCTTTCCCAACCGGCAACTCCCCCCTCAGTTCACATACGCCATCTCGTTCGTCATCAGCAGCGCATGCGCAAACTTCTCCCACGCGTCGAGCGGGCTCCGGTCAACCTTCTCCGCCGCCGGATCCCGCACCGCTTCCTTGATCCCAGCCGTCCCCCGACGGTTCTGCGCCGCCGCAATCGCCTTCGCACGGATCTCCTCCCGCAGCCGTTGCTTCAACCGCTGCGCCACCTGCTGCCTCGTTAGCGGAACGCCGTCCGCACGCGTTGCCGAAGCAGCCTCTTTCCCCGCCACCGCCGGCGCGGCATCGCCACCGCCCTCCGCACTCATGCGCTCATCCGCAGGCAGCGCCGTAATGAAAGCCAGCGCCATCTTCAGCTCCGCAGGCTTCGGCCAGCGTTGATAGATGATCTCATAAAGGGCCCGCACCCGCGCCTCGTCACTGTCCGCAGCACGGAACTCCTCCCGATCCACAATGTTCCGCGCCTGCTCAATCACTAGCAGGCTGTTCATCCGGAACAGCGCCTGCTGCGGCACAATCGTTTCGTGACGCCGACCCGTCGGCAGCGATGGATTGGCCACATCAAAATGCCTCAGAAACTCCGCCATCTCATTGCGGTCAATGAATCCATACACACTCCGCCGCTGACTGTAGGGCTCACTCTCGATGTTCACCGGATGCCCGCCCATCGTCAGATCAAGCTGACCACCCATCGACAGCACACTGTCGCGCAGCGCTTCAAAATCCAGCTTCCTCACATTCTGCCGCCACAGCTGCCGGTTGAACGGATCAATCTGCGCCATCGCCGGATCCGGCTCACTCGCCTGCTGCCACGTCTTCGAAAGCAGAATCTCACGGTGCAGCTTCTTCAGACTCCATCCATTCCGCATGAACTGAACCGCTAACGCATCCAGCAGCTCCGGATGCGACGGCGGCTCGCTCTGCACCCCAAGGTCGTCAGGAGACGCCACAAACCCGCTCCCGAAATGATGCTGCCAGACCCGGTTCACAATCACCCTCGGCGTCAGCGGATTGTCCCCGCTCGCCACCGCCTCCGCAAGCTCCAGCCGGCCACTCCCCTTCGTGAACGGCTTCACCGCTCCTTTGCTGAGCACCTCAAGAAACGAACGCGGCACTTCCGGCCCAGGACTCTGCACCTGCCCGCGGAGCAACACGCGGGCATTCGCCGGTCGGCTGTCATCATAAAGCACATTCGCACGCCCCGGTGCCCCGGGATGACTCACGTCAAACTTGGCCAGATCCCCGGTAATCCTCGCCGCCAGATCCTGAACCTCACGCGGCACCGCCCGCGGCACCGCATCCAGCGGTCGCTCAAGGAACATCCCGGGATCCAGCACCGCCGTCCGCACTTCCTCAAGCGCAGCATCCGATACCCCGGGAAATGGCTTGCCCGGATGATCCTTCCGGAATGCCGCCGATTCCGTCTGGTACATCGCATCAGCCTGTAGAAAAATCCCCTCATAGATCGCCCGCGCCTCGACCAGTGATGCCGGTCGCTTGCCGCGAAACGCCTCGCGGACCGCTCGGTTCGAAACCACCCCTGCCGCATCCTCAACCGTCCGCGCCACCACCGCCGCCGCTCGCTCCGGCCACGCTCCCGACGGCAACGCCGACAGCTCAGCCCAGAGGTCGATCGTCGGATTTAAATCAAGGCTCGCCCGCCGATTCTTTCGCAACTGCGTGCGGCGTTGCAGGCCCTGCGAAAGCTCAGCCACCAGTCGCCCGTCAATCTTCGCCGCTCTCGCCGCATTCAGAAACTCAGGCGAGCGCCGGTCAATCCCCGTCAGCCCGAGAAACAGCCCGGCGTTCCGGTTGAAGACCGACGCAATGCGATCCATCTCCCCTATCAGCTTTGTGCGCCCGGCCTTTTCAGTCTCGCGGCGCTTCTGCTGGTACTCCGCAACCGCCGCCGCATCCGCAGGACTCATCGCCACTGGCTTCGTCTCCGGCTCGAAACACGACGCAAATACTCCGGCCAGCGCATAGTAATCCCGCTGAGTCACTGGATCGAAAAAGTGATCGTGACAACGCGCACAACTCACCGTGAGCCCCAGAAACCCCTTGGTCACCACGTCAATCTGATCATTGATAATGTCAGGACGCTGCCCGTTGAACTGATCCCCCTGCGTGATAAAGCCAAGCGCAGCCAAGGTGGACTTGTTCTCCTCCCCTCCCGGAAGCAGGTCAGCCGCAATCTGCTCGCGGATGAACTGATCAAACGGCTTGTCGGCATTCAGCGCCGCTATCACATAATCACGATAGGTCCACGCATTCGGATTCAATGGCGTCTGCTCCCGGCGCACCTGACCACGCGTGTCCGCATACCGGGACACATCCAGCCAGTAACGCCCCCACCG
Source organism: Verrucomicrobiaceae bacterium (assembly GCA_027483175.1). Classification (GTDB taxonomy): domain Bacteria; phylum Verrucomicrobiota; class Verrucomicrobiia; order Verrucomicrobiales; family V1-33; genus V1-33. Next base: position 77,160 of record JAIXVE010000214.1, read on the forward strand.
CTCCCCATACTGCGGACTCGCCAGCAGTCGATCCACCACCTTCGCAAACGCGTCCGGCGCATCATCATTCACAAACGCCAGCACTTCCTCCGGCGACGGCGGAAGCCCCGTCAGATCCAGCGAAACTCGCCGGATCAGCGTCCGCTTATCAGCACCCGGCGATGGCTTCAGCCCCTTCGCCTCAAGCCCCGCAAGCACCCACGTATCAATAACCTTGCCATCCGACCATCCCCCGTCCCGGACCGCAGGCAGCGGCTTCTCCGCCAGCGGCTGAAACGCCCAGTGCGCCATCGCCTTCGCCCGCATCGCCTCACTCAGACCCGCCCCAGCCCCGCCAACCGCCTTCGCCTCGCCAGTCCTCGGATCCGGCGCACCCATCCGCACCCACTCCTCCAGTACCGCAACCTCCGCCGCCTCAAGCTTCTCTCCTCTCGGCGGCATCTGCATGTCGTCATCCGTGTACCGCACCGCCCGAATCACCAGGCTCTTGTCAGGATCCCCCGGCACAATCGCCGCCCCCGATTCCCCACCCTTCTCCCACCCAGCCTTCGTATCAAGCGTCAGCCCGCCCTTCGCCTTCCCACCCGCAGCACTGTGACACTGGTAGCAATGCTCCGAAAGCAGCGGGCGCACCTTCGTCTCGAAATACTCAATATGTTCCTTCGGAAGATCGGCCGCCGCAGCAGGCAGGACCGCCAGAGTCAAAAGAAAGGAAAAGCGCATGGTCACACAGCAGGAGATTCACCCCCCACTGACACTCCCCGCCGTCTCCTGGTTTCAGGAAAACAAAAAAGGGGCGCACCACCGTCTCCGGTCGTGCGCCCCCGCCAACTCAATCAGACGCCTCAGCGCCGGCCAATCCGCAGCCGGAAATACCCTCGCGTTCCTGCCCCAGTCGCCGGATTCACCATCCGGAAGGTCACGTTCTCCGTGACCCCGTCAGCATTCGCCACCGGACTGCCCACCTGCTCAATCGTCGCCCCGCTGCTCGTCCACGCCGTGAGATTCGGCGACGTCTCCACCGTGTACGTATAGGCTTCCGCAGCGTATGACTTGTCCGCATTCACCACTCCCCCGCGAATCCGCCGGTACGTGAAACTCCCGTAAGGTTGGTTCGTCACCACCACCGCCCCAGCCGCCGGCGACGGATAAGGCGCTTCAGCGACGCTCGGATTCGTCGCCAGCGCCAGCTCCACCAGCGCAGGCGCTCCATCCCCGTCCGCATCGTCACTCGTCCCCCGCGTCAGATTCGGCTGCCCAGGTGTCGCCCGCCCAGTGAACCCAACCGGGAACGGCGGATGCGTCGGATCCTGCACCGTCGTCTTGTACTTCGTAATCGTCCCGTCATTCGCCGACACAGTGTTGTCAAAATCACCTCCGTACCACGAACCCGGAGAATTCAGCGCATTGTCACCATTGAAGCGCGCAAACGACTCCGGATGATAGAATGGGCGCGTCGGCGGACTCAGATACAGCCCGGAAAGATCAGCAAGTCCATAACCCCAGCCATTCCACGGATAAGCCAAAGGCAGCGGATTCGGAGCCGGCGTCGTCGCCACATAGCTCCGGATCATGATGCTGTCGTGCACCCCGGAGGCACCTCCGTTCCACGGGAAGAAATCAAACGAACCATCACCGTCACTGTCCAGCCCTAGCGAATCCTTCGTGTCCGTGTCAAACCCGATGAACCGATTGAATCCGCGCACCAGCAGCAGCATCACATTCGTATTGTCAGTCTCCGCTCCCAGCACCGCATCGCTGAAGCTGCTCGAAAGCCCCTCACGCCCCGGCGGATCCCCAACCCCAGTCTGCGGCCGCATCACCGCCGCCCACGGATTGTTCGCCCCGCCAAGCGGATACCGGTTGCCCATCACAAACAACCCATTCGACCCGGTCGCCATGCCGTCAAGGCTCCAGTAATGACGAACACTCCCCGTGTTGTTCACAACGTTGTCGATCATCACAAGGTAATACCCGTTGAGGCTGCGCGCCCGGGCACTCGTATCGAGAAACTCCACAAACTCATAATTCTGATCCGCTCCCGGTGGATTCAGATGCACTTCGTTGATCACCACACTGCCCGCAGTGATCGGTCCAGGCGCAGCCGCATGATTCGGCCGCCCCGGCGATCCCGCACTGCGGAACGGTCCGCTGAAAACACTCGTGTAGTTCAGCAGCGGATCAATACCCCCACCCGCATTCGGCGTCCCAGCCTGATCAATCTGCCCGTAATGCCACGCCGCAGCACTGTTCGCCGTGAAATTCCCCGCCGCACGCGACACATGGTGCACCTTGAAGACATTGTTATCCAGCCACGCATACGGCGCACCAGGATTGATGTTGCTCGTAACAATGCTGTCCACCAGTTCGTCGCAGTAAACCGACGGATTCAGCAGCAGGGTGCCGCCCGCCAGATTGCCCTCCACCTTCTGCCCATCCGCAGAAACCACCAGCGGCCCCTTCGGCCCGCGCAGCAGTAGCAGCGCCATCCCGTCATTCGGAAAGTCATTCCCCCCGATCGCCACCGGAGGGTCAAACGCCGTCGTGTACGGCGTGATCGGCCCATCCGTGTTCCGGTACGGATAGGCATTCGCCGCATCGTAGTTGTCACCCACCAGCGCCGTTCCATTCAATCCAGTCGTGTACCCCGACAGCGAAAAACTGCTGCGCACCAACCCGACCGTGCCCTCCAGATCAACCACCACAACCCAGAGCTGATCCATGTAAGCAAGCGCTCCATTGTCACTCGCCAGCTCAATGTATTCATTGGTATCGTCACGCCCAGTTTCCGTGTTCGACGGGTTGATCATCACCTCACTGATGCGGATGTTGCCAGGCACCGGCGGCGAAACCGGATTGATCTGCGCACTCAGGTTCGGCAACCCTGGCGTTCCCGCTCCCCGGAATCCACCGAACCACGTCGCCCCGTAAGTCTGACCGGCCACCTGATTCGACAGCGCAAAACCAATCGTGAACCCAGGGCTGTCCTGAGGATAATTGCCTCCATACCACGCCGCCGCACTCACCGTGTCATTGCCCGGCTTCCTCGAAAAGTTGTCCGGAATCATGTCCGTCGGCATCACCGTGCGCAGATCCACCGTGCTGTAAGTCTTGCCGATCGTCGTCTTGCCAATCTGCGTGAAGCCGATCTGATCAACAATCGTCCCCGTGAAAAACGCGTCCTGTACACCATCGTTATTGCCATCGAGGTCCTTGTTCACCGGCGGCACGTACCCCTGAACAAGGAAGACCGTGCACCCATCCTTGAATCGCAGATCGCCCTGTCCCCATCCCGTCGCAACAGGACTGCTCGTCCTCGCAACCGGGTCCCCGTAGGACGATGACGCCGAAGGCAGGTCCTTGTACGGATTGAACGCCGGAGTGATGTTGTCTCCCAGCAGCAGCAACCCGTTGGTTCCAGTCGCCATGTCCGTCAGATCCCATTCCTCAAGGATCCTCCCTGCTCCCGGCTCGTCATCATTCGCACTAGCGCTCCCATCAAAACTATCGACCACCACAAGCCAGTACCCGGAAAGACTCCGCGCCGTATTGCTGATGTTTCGAATCTCAAGATACTGATAGAGATCATTCTCCCCAGGCCCGCTCGGATTCAACCCCACCTCGTTGATCCTGAAACTGGTCGCGGCCAGCGAAGCCGCCAGATTCGCCCGCCCCGGCGTCACCTCACCCAGCATCGCAGGAAAACCAGGCCCGAACGTGCGCCCCACCTCATAAACAATGCTCGTCGAGGACGTGCCCGCCATCTTCCCCCCATACCACGATCCCGCATTGTTCACCGTGTTGTTCCCCGCCTGACGCGCAAACGTGTCAGGATCACGCGTCCCCAGCGATGAACTCGACCACACCGAATTGATGATCGCCGCGGCCACCACATACGGATTCGCCGGCAGCGGACTCGTGGACTCCGTATCCCGGTCGCGCGTCCCAATGCTGTCAATGATCGCCGTCCAAGGAGCCGCCGTAAAGTTAGCCCCCGCAGGAATCGTCGCTTCGCTCCAGTCGAAGATCCCATTGTTGTTCACATCCACATCAGGCCACTTCCCCGTCGTCTCATTCCGCACACCCGTGAAGCCCGACACCAGCAGGATCGTCAACCCGTCATTCGACGCAATGTCGCTGCTCCCCATCCCCGCAGGATCGCCCACCGCCGTATTCGCATCAATCGCCCCAGACCACGCCCCCCCACGCGGCACCCCGGCATACCCATTGCCAAGCAGCAGCAGCCCGTTCGGCCCAGTCGCAAAATCATTCAGACTCCATGCCTCCCGGATCTCCCCAAGATTCTGCGGACGCAGCGGATCACCCACAAGATAATCCTGATCATTCCGGTCATTGTTGATGATCACCACCCAGAGGTTGGCGCAGGACTCCACCCCCCCAGTCGTGCTCCGCAGCTCCATGAACTCGAAGTCGACGTCCGGATTCGGAGGATTCAAATGCACTTCGTTCAGCAGGATGGCACCCGGAACAAAGGAAACCGCGGTCAGCATCGCGGCGGCTGTGGAAAGAAGCGCTTTCATGGAATGGGGAAGGTATCTGATGAGTAGGCTACGCACCGGCGTAGGGGTTGACAAGATAAAGGGGGCGGAACCGTCACAATTTAGTCCGAAGGGAAGGCATGGATTTAAGTCTGGTTTAAATGGACGGTTGGACGCGCACCCGCAGAAAATTATTCAGCCGGGCCATTCTCCACGGAAAATGAAGCGCACCGCTCAGGAACACAGAGCCCCGCCCAAAGAAAATCAATCCGGAACACCACTCTATTCATGACTCAGGCCGTCAGTGCATCTCTACCGCACACGTGCCCAGCCCGCCGCGGAAATAATTGAACTGAACGTTCGGATGGTCCGCCAGCAGCGACATCGGCACCGCACTGTCCGCAATCCCCTTCGATATCATCAATGCCGTCAATCGCTGCCCCAGCGGATTGTCATGCGCCCCAGCATGCCAGATCGAAACCTTCTCCGCCAGCCACGTCTCCACAGGCCCCACCGTGATCGCGCGCGATGGCACCATCGTCACGTTGCCTCCCCCTGACGTCCGCGCATTCTGCATCAGCGTCACCGGATGCAACTCCACCTCCCGCGTCGCCAGCTTCCGGTACTCCGCAACCGGCGGCGGCTCGTCCTTCCATAACCCCGTCCGGCGCAGCGGATCGTTAAACGCCCAATGCTTGATGTCCCCCTGCCCGCCCTGCATCACCGCACACCGCACCCCAGCTTCCCACGACGCCCGGTACCCACTCGTGTCCGCCTTCGGAAAATGCAGCTGGCTGTCAGGCATCCGCAACTCGGGACGAATCCGGTCAAAACAAAGTTCCCGGTCCGCCTTCTCAAACGACAACGGATGCGTCGCCGGAACCTCCCGCTCGCCGTCATGCCATTCATCCATCCCCCAGAAATGCCCGGCCCCCAGCTGCAACCCCAGCGAATTCACCAACCGCGCCACCAGCGGCAATTGCTCCGTCGGTCCAATCGGCCCGCAAATCCCCACAGGATTGTCCGGCGTCGCCTGCCTCCACGCCTCAATGTACTCCAAAGCCTCCGCCAGATAGAAATCCTCCAGCGTATCGTAAAACACCACCCGGAATCCCGGACGCGCCAGCTGCGCAAGATCCCTCTCCGTCAGCCCGGCGGCCGCGGCAATAAGATCCGGTTCCAGTGTGGTGTAATCCCACCAGTCCGGGGCGATGGAGCTGAGTCGTCGTGGCATGAAAATGAGCGGAAGGCAGCCTGCGTCTTACCTCAGCGCCCGTTCAGCGCCAGCATTTTCATTCCGGAATGAATTCCGCACCCGCGGGCTCACCGCTGCACTTCGCCGCCAACCGCCCAAAAACCACCCCCACCTCTCCCGCCCGCGCCAGCACCTCCCGCCATTCCCCGGGCACCGCACCCAAACCGTAAAACACCCCCGCCAGCCCCCCAGCCACACACCCCGTCGTATCAGTATCTTCCCCCAGATTCACCGCCCGCAACACTGTCTCCGCAAACCCCTCCCCCTTCAAGAGGCACCACACCGCCGCCTCCAAGGTGTCAATCACATACCCACTGCTCCGGATCTCACTCTCCACCAGCCCCGCAAACCCCGCACCCAGCAGTCGGCCAAACGCCCCGCGCTCACCTCCGCACGACTCCCCGTACTCAATCCCGAATTCCCGCTGCGCCACATCCAGCGCCTCCTCCGGCCCCGCCCCATCCAGCAGCGCCCGCACCAGGAACGCATAAAACACACACGCCATCACCGAACGCCGGTGCCCATGCGTCACCCTCGAAGCATCGCCCACACTCTGCACCAATCGCTCCGTACCCGCCCCCGCAAAGCGCAGACACACCGGCAGCACACGCATCAGCGATCCATTCCCATTGTCATACTCCCCCATCCCGCCCGCCTCCACCGCAGGCGTCCCGCCCGCCACCCGCCACAACGCCCGACTCGTCGCCATCCCAATGTCAAACACTGTCCCATGCGGGGTCCAGTAACCCTCACACTGCCACCTCACAAACCTCTCCCCCAGATCCTCCACCGAAAACTCCTCCGCCACAAGGCTCTCCGCCGTGCACAGCAGCAGCGACGAATCATCACTCCACGTCCCCGCCGGCTGCCCATGCGTTCCGTACCCCCGCATCCCCGTCACCGGATCTGCCTGCACGCTCGCCCGGCTCCGGAACTCCACCGGAACACCTAGCGCATCGCCACACAAGGCACCCCACAAGCCTCCAAGGATCCGCTCCGCATTTGTCATCTTATTTGTTAGCATCATAAAAACTCTCGCGCCCGCCCCGCCTCTCCACACCGCATCAGCAACCTCACACGATCACCGCCCCCGCCGCCGCCATCTCACCAATCGCTCGCTCACAGTCGCCCGCACTCAGTTCAACCCCGCGACACGCCTCCGCAAGCAACCGCACCTCAAACCCAAGCCGCAGCCCGTCAAGGACCGTGAACTTCACGCAGAACTCCGTCGCAAGCCCGCAGACATCCACCTCGGTCACTCCTCTCTCCCGCAGCCACGCCGCAAGTCCCGTGTCCCCCCGCCCCCCATTGTCCGCAAACCCACTGTAGCTGTCCACCTCCCGATGCTCACCCTTCGGAAACACTCTTGTCAGCCGCCTGCTCTCCAGCCCGGATGCCAGCATCGCCCCTCCCGTCCACTGCACGCAATGCACCGGCCACAGCGTCTGCGGCAGACCGCCTAGCAACACCTGCTCATACACCTCCCGCCCCGCGTGATTCGCCGCAAAACTCCCGTGATCCGCAGGATGCCAGTCCATCGTCGCCACCACCACCTCATACCCCGCCATCAACCGGTTCACCATCGGCACAATCCGGTCGCCGTCCCTCACACCAAGCGCTCCCCCCGGCAGAAAGTCATTCTGCAGATCGACAATCACCAGCGCTCTCATAACACTTCCTTCCCCCTTCCTGCCTCCCCCACCAGCCGCGACTTCCTCTCAGCCAGGGTCCACTCAATCCCCGCCGGATACGTCTGCGGATTCAGCAGCCGCCGCACCGCAGGCGTCAGCATCGCCAACTGATCCCTCCCCCTTGCCTGCACCTCCTGAATCGTCGGAATCTCATACACCAGTTCCCCTCCCCGGAACACCGGCACCAGCAGATCCTCACCAACCGCACCCTCCGGCACCCGCGAGCAGCGCCCGGGATGCCCAGGCAGTTCAACCCCAACCTCCTCACCGCACCCGTGCAGCTCATCATAAACCGCATCACCACAGAACTCCCCGCCACTCGTGAATCGCCGCACATTCAGAATCCCCGGCGTCGAAACCTTCGCCGTCTGCTCGCTCAGCTTCACCTTCGGCACCCATTCCCCATCCATCCCGCGGATCGCTCCTAACTTGTAAACCCCGCCCAGCGCCCCCTGCCCTCCTCCCGTCACCAGCTTAGTCCCCACACCCCACACCCCGATCGCCGCCCCCTGCTGCCTCAGGCTCATGATGATCTCCTCGTCCAGATCATTGCTCGCCACAATCACCGCATCACCAAACCCCGCCGCATCCAGCATCCGCCGCGCCTCAATGCTCAGCACCGCTAGATCCCCGGAATCCAGACGAATCCCCGCCAGCCGATGCCCCGCCGCCCGCAGCTCTTCCCCCGCCGCAATCGCATGCCGCACGCCTCCTATCGTATCATACGTATCCACCAGCAGGGTCGCATTCTCCGGCATCGCCCTCACATATGCCAGAAACGCCTCGCGCTCACTGTCAAAAGACATCACCCACGAATGGGCATGCGTCCCCCGCACCGGTATCCCTAGCCGCTTTCCCGCCAGCACATTCGATGTCGCCCCACACCCACCCACAAACGCCGCACGACTCGCCATCACCGCCCCATCCGGCCCCTGCGCACGCCGCAGCCCGAACTCCAGCACCGGAGCACCACCCGCCGCCTCACAGATCCTCGCCGCCTTCGTCGCGATCAATGTCTGGAAATTCACCAGATTCAGCAGCGCCGTCTCCAGCAGCTGCGCCTGTACCATCGGCCCCCTCACCCGAATCAGCGGCTCCCCCGGAAACACCACCGTGCCCTCCGGAATCGCATCAATGTCGCAACTCATCCGCAATCCCCCGAGATATTCCAGAAACCCCGGCTCGAACAACCGCCCCCCGCCATTCCCCTTCAGCGTCGCCAGATACTCCAGATCATCCCTCTCAAACCGAAACGCCCGCAACCACCCGATCACATCCTCCAGCCCCGCCGCCATCGCATACCCGCCCCCGAACGGCAGTGTCCGGAAAGTCAGATGAAACACCGCCTCCGTCTCCGCCCGGCCGCCATGCCAGTAGCCAGCCGCCATCGTCAGTTGATAAAGATCCGTCAGCAGCGGACTCAGATAATCAGTTCTCATAACTCAAAATGAAACCCGCGCCGCTCCAGCCGCGCATATTTGTCAGGATCAAACCGGTATAGCTGCGCCGGTCGGTGCGCCCCCTCCCTCCGCTCCTCTGGCAACGCCGTCAGCAGATCCAGCGCCAGCACCCGCTTCCGGAAATTCCGCTTGTCCAACCCCTCCCCGAGAATCGCCTCGTACAACCCCTGCAACTCCGTCAGCGTGAACTTCTCCGGCAGCAGATTGAACCCCACCGGCTGATGCCGCACCCGCGCCCTCAACCGCTCCACCGCCACCCCCACAATCTCCCCGTGATCAAACGCCAGCCTCGGCAACGCCCCCACCCCATGCCACCGCGCCGCCACCGCATCCGTCGCCGCAGCCAACCGGTAATCCCCAGGCCTCACCAGCGCCCAGTACGCCACACTCACCACATGCTCCCGCGGATCCCGCCCCGGAGCCCCGAACGCCCCCAATTGCTCAAGGTACCCAGCATCGATTCCCGCCTCCTCCGACAACTCCCGCCCAGCCGCCGCCCCAAGATCCTCTCCAACCCTCACAAACCCTCCAGGCAACGCCCACCAGCCCTCATACGGTGCCAACCCACGCTCAATCAGCAGCACCTCCAACTCCCCTCCCCCAAACCCAAACACCACACAGTCCACCGTCAGCGCCGGCCGCGCATACTCATAAGTATATCCCTTCTTCCCTCTCATGATTCACCTTTTCGTGTGGAAATGACACTAAGTCAAGGCTTTTCTCCCCCCGCCGTGTTCCCGTCCAGCTTTTTCCTTTTGCCCACCCTCCTCCCCGCGCCTCTCATCCTCCCATGAAACCTTCGCTCCCACTCGTTATCCTGACTTTCTGGAACGGTCTCGCCGCCGCCCGCGAGACCCACTCCGATGTCTGCATCTTCGGCGCCACCTCCGCAGGCATCGCCGCCGCCCTACAATCCGTCCGCATGGGCAAATCCGTCTCCCTCATCGAACCATCCAACCACGTCGGCGGCCTAACCACCGGCGGCCTCGGAGCCACCGACATCGGCAACAAAGCCGCCATCGGCGGCATCGCCCGCGAATTCTACGAGCGCGTCTTCAAGTTCTACGAATCCCCGGACGCATGGCGCCTCGAAGAACGCGCCGCCTACCTCAAAGCCCATCGCGGCGGCCCAGACCCGCTCTCCGCCGCCACCGGCCGCGAAACACTCTGGTTCTTCGAACCCCACGCCGCCTCCGCCATCTACTCCTCCATGCTCAAGGACGCCGGCATCCCCGTCCATCGCAACGAACCCCTCGTCTCCGTCACCATGGACGGCCAGCGCCTCGTCTCCCTCAAAACCTCCACAGGCAACGTCTGGAACGCCTCCATCTTCCTCGACTGCACCTACGAAGGCGATCTCATGGCCAAAGCCGGCGTCTCCTCTCACATCGGCCGCGAAGCCAACGCCGTCTACTCGGAAAAACTCAACGGCATCCGCCCCGAAACCGCCAAACACCAGTTCACCGTCCCAGTCGATCCTTTCCTCCGCCCCGGCGACGCCTCCAGCGGGCTCCTCCCCTTCATCGAATCCGGCGAACTCGGCGAACCCGGCGCAGGCGACGCCTCCGTCCAGGCCTACAACTTCCGCCTCTGCATGACCCGCGACCCTCGCAACCGCCGCCCATGGGAAGCCCCGGAAAACTACAACCCAGCCCAGTTCGAACTCCTCGCACGCTACATCGAAGCCCGCGCCGCCTCCCCCAAACCACTCGACGCCGGCCAGCTCTTCCACCCGCTGCCGATGCCCAATCACAAAACCGACACCAACAACAACGGCGGCTTCTCCACTGACTTCATCGGCGGCAGCGACCGCTGGCCAGAAGCCTCCTACGCCGAACGCGCCGCCATCTTCAAAGAACACGAACGCTACACCCGCGGCTTCTTCTACTTCCTCGCCACCAACCCCCGCGTCCCCGAAAAACTCCGCGCCGAAGTCGCCGCATGGGGCCTCACCAAAGACGAATGGCCCGAAACCTCAGGCTGGCCACCCCAACTCTACGTCCGCGAAGCCCGCCGCATGATCTCCGACTACGTCATGTCCGAACACGACTGCCGCGGCACCCGCAAAGCCCCCGACGCCGTCGGCCTCGGTGCCTACAACATGGACAGCCACAATTGCCGCCGCATCGTCCGCAATGGCCTCGCCCACAACGAAGGCGATGTCCAGGAACCCGTCAAACCCTACCCCGTCAGCTGGCGCTCCCTCATCCCCAAATCCACCGAGTGCTCCAACCTCGCCGTCCCCGTCTGCCTCGCCGCCTCCCACATGGCCTACGGCAGCATCCGCATGGAACCTGTCTTCATGATCCTCGCCCAGTCCGCCGCCACCGCCGCCTGCCTCGCCATCGACGCCAAATCCTCCCTCCACCAGCTCCCCTACCCAGCCCTCCGCACCCGCCTCCTCGCCGACGGCCAAATCCTCGAATTCGGCCAACTCCCACCCGCTCGCTGACTCCCTCCACCCCCCCGCCCCGCTCCTCCCCCAGGCGCGTCTTTCAGCTTGCACGCACCGCCGCCCGGCGCTTTCCTCACCCCAGTAAAGCGGTCGCTCAGCCTCCGCACCATCTCCCTCCTTCCTGTCCCTAAACCGATTTCCGCATGACCATCCGCAAGCTCTCCCTGCTCTCCGCCGTCGCTGCACTCGCCGCCGGCTCCCTCTCAGCCCCTGCGCAGTCCACCGACATGAAAGTCGGCATCGTCGACATGAAGCGGGTCTTCCAGGAATACTACAAAACCAAGGACGCCGAGAAAAAGGTCAACGAAGACAAGTCCAAAGCCAAAAAGGAACTCGACGACCGCAGCGCCAAATACCGCGACCTCATCACCAAATGGAATGATGCCCAGAAGCTCCTCCAGGACAAACTCGTCAACGAGGAACTGAAACAGCAGAAAGCCAAGGAAGCTCAGGAAATCGCCCAGGAAGCCAAGGCCAACGAACGCGAAATCGACGAGTTCCGCCGCCGCCGCGAAGCCCAGCTCCAGGAACAGGTCATGCGCATGCGCAAAGGCCTCCTCGAAGACATCCGCCAGCGCGTCGAAGAAAAAGCCAAACGCGACAACTACGATCTCGTCTTCGACAAATCCGGCGTCAGCCCCTCCGGCGTTCCCTTCCTCCTCCACAGCAAGGACGCCGTCGACTTCAGCACCGAGGTCCTCGCAGAACTCAATAAAGGCGCTCCCGCCGG
>JAIXVE010000171.1 GCA_027483175.1 Verrucomicrobiaceae bacterium
AATCTCAGATCTCAAATCCCCCATCCCCATCCACCCCTACCCCAACTCCCTCAGCACCCCCTTGCTGTCCGCAAACCTTTCCTGCTTCAACCCCGCCGCGCGACCCAGCGTCAGCCACAAATCCGCCAGCGGCCGGTCCCCATCATACCTCAGATGCCCCCGCGGAGCCAGCGCCCCCGCCGCCCGACCCGCCAGCAGCACCTGCAGATTGCTGTACTTGTGATCCCCGCCATCACTGATCCCGCTGCCCATGCAGACCATCGCATTATCAAGGAGCGTTCCTTCGCCCTCCGGCACCGCCTTCATCCGCGCCACCACATCCGCGAAGAACTGCACATGAAACCGGTCGATCTTCGTGATCGCCGCCTTCGCCTCCGCACTTTTCGTATGCGTTAGAACATGGTGATTCTGCGGCTTCTCAAACACCCCGTGGTAATACCGCGGACTGTCCCAGCGCTCCGGATCCACCATCAGTGACACCACCCGCGTCAGATCCTGCTGAAACGCGAACACAAACAACTCCGCCATCAGCCGCAGATACTCCCCCCGGTCCTCCGGAATCCCCGCAGGCTCCGGAAACGGAATCTTCTTCAGCCGCCCCGCCGCATTCTCCGCTAACTGAATCCTCCGCTCCGTCGCCCGCACACTCTCCAGATACTCCTCCATCTTCACCTGATCACTCCGCCCCAGTCGGCTGTTCAGTTGCTTCGCATCCGCTAGAATCACATCCAGCACACTGCGCGCCGACCCGCCCCCAGCCCCGCCGAACAACCGCCGGAACACCGCCCGCGGATTCTTCTCCGTGTTCGCCGCATAGCCCGGACCCACCCACGACACACATTCATAATACCGCGTCTCTTTGTTATCCGTGAAGTCATTGCAGCTCAGCTCCAGCGACGGCAGCGCCGTGTCCCGCCCCAGCTCCCGTGCCATCAACTGATCCAGCGTCGTGTTCGTCGGAAAACCGCCATCCAGCGTCTCCGATGGCGGCGAACTGCTCATCCAGCACGACCCGCACTGCGCATGCACCCCCGTACCACCCACAAACACCCGATCCAGCCCCGTGATCAGCGTCACCTCATCCTGCACCCCCGCCAGCGGCTCCAGCGCCGCCGGAAGATCAAACCCCATGCCCGTCCGCTTCGGCAGAAACGTCGCCTGATTGTACCCGTTAGGCGTGTACAGAAACGCCGCCCGCAGCGGCGGCCCGCCCGCCCCTCCTGCCGCCCGCGCCCCCCGCGGCATCATCGCTTCAAGCCACGGCAGCGCCATGGCAACACCCGCACGCCTCAGCAGCGTCCGGCGGGATAGTACTGTCGTTCGCGGAGTATTCATTGGGTGCGTGTATGACGAAATGGATAGGACGATGCCACTGCCGAAAGAATCCCGCTCAGCCGGTAACCATCCGCCGCCGCAGCCGCCTCGATCTCCTCCACCGCCGGCAGATCACACAGCTCCAGCTTCCGCCCCAGCCCGTAACTCAGCACATGCTCGATGAACCCCCTCACAAACTCCTCCTTGTGCGCCATCACCGCCGCCTTGAACTCCGCAGGTCCGTTGAACGCCTGCCCGTGCCACTCGCCACTCGCATCCACCGGCTGACCCGCATCCCGCTTCCGCCGCGACCCCACCGGATCAAATGCCTCCAGCGCAAATCCCGGCGGATCCAGCCTCACATGACACGAATAACACGCCGCCTCGCTCCGGTGCGCCTCAAACCGCTGCCGCACACTCTCCTTTTCATCAGACGGCCGCTCCGCCTCCTTCAGCACAAACGCAATCTTCGGCTCCTGCGGCGGCCGGTTGAAAATGCTCTCCAGTAGCCACGCCCCGCGCTTCACCGGACTCGTCCGCACCGGCAGCGACGTCACCGTCAGCGGCCCAGCCATCGTCAGATAACCCCCGCGCGTCTTGTCAGGAAGCTTTGTGCGCCACCAGATGTTGTTCATCCGCTGATCCTTCAGATCGTCACTGCTGTTCATCCTCAGATTCAGCTCCCGGATCTTCTCCCCGCACACTTCCTCAAGCCCATAATGCTTCACCAGCTTCAGATTCACCCACGTGTACCCCGGATCAATGAAATCCAGAATGCTCCCGTCCTCCACCAGCACCGTCTCAAACAACAGCAGCGCCTCCACCAGCATCGGCGCATGCAACGTCCGCTTCCCGTTCTGCCCGTAGTAAAACGCCGGAAACAGCTTCGGATCCGGCTTCGCCGTATATAACTGATCCAGCCGCAGCCACTGCACCGCAAACGACTCCGCAAACTCCTTCACCCTCCCGTCCCGGATCATCCGCGCCACTTGCGCCTCCACACCCTCCGCCGCCCCTAGCAATCCCCCGCGCGCCGCCTCCAGTAGCGCATCGTCCGGCGGAGCCGCCCACAGAAAATACGCCAGCCGCGACGCCAGCTCATAAGCCTCCAGCGCCCGCACCGTCCCAGCAGGTTCCCTCGGCCCCGTTAGGTACAGAAACTCAGGCGACGCCAGTGCCGCCGCCAGCGCCTCACGCATCGCATCCGGAAAACCCGCGCCCGCCTTCGTCGCCCCGTCATACAATCCCATGTATCGCCCCAGAATCTCCTCGTGCACCGGATGCCGGAACAACCGCGCCAGAAACCCCTCCAGCCTCGCCGCAGCGATCCGCCGCTTCTCCTTCGCCGACATCCGCACCGCCTTCCCCGCCGGAGCCAGCGGATCCCCGCTCCCCCCATTCGTGATGAACCCCAGATCGTCCAGCAGCACATGATTCCCACTGAAACCCGACCCGTCCACATGCAGCGCCACAATCCCCTCGCCATCCGGCGCACGGAACGAATAGAACGTGTTCCCCACTCCCTCCCCAACCGGAATCACATCGCTCAGCGTGTGCGTCCCCCCGCCCGTGAACGTCACCGTCAGCGCCACCGCACCCTTCTCCCCTCGCCGCCCTAGCACACTCAACGCCAGATCGGAAATCACCTCGCCCGGCATCCCCTCCACCGCAAACTCCAGATCGAACACCTTCGCCCCCTGCTCCTGATTCGTGAACAAGCCCTCCCCCGACGTCTCCTCCGCCGTCGAAAAACCCGCCACCCACAGCGCCTGCGGCGACGTCACCCGCAACCGCTTCCGCCCTTCCGGCCCGAACCGGATCCCCAGACTCTGCCCCGGCCCTACCACGAGATTCGATTCCTCCGCCTGCCACACCCCGCCCGTCCCCTCAGCGTACGCCGTCGAAGCATTGAACCGAAATTGATAGGTCACCGTCGCCGCTCCGCCCTCCTTCGCCTGCCTCGGCAGATCCAGATTCGGCGCAAAACCGTCCGCCGCATATCCCGGAATCTCACCCGCGTACCCGGCCAGTTCCCCCAGCTCGAACGGCGGTGCCGCCGGATCCCCCGCCAGCGCCCGGAAAATCGCACTCTGCCGCCCTAGCTTCGGACTGCTCACAATCGCCCGGCCCGTCTCCAGATACTTCTCCAGCAGCAGCGGCGACAGATTCATCGCATCGCCCCGGTTGCTGTACCCATGCTCCGCCCGGTTGTCCCCCGGCAATCCCGCCTCCGGCAGCAGCACCGGATACTTCAGCCCGTATTCCCTCACAAAAATACTCACCGGCTCCGGCATCGCCTTCATCCCGCTCCGGAAATACCCGCCATTCACCGGCAACCGCTCCGGAAACATGAACAGATCATGCTCCAGCCCGAACAGATCCCTCACGCTGTTGTTATACTCCAGCCGCGTCAGCCGCCGCAGCACCGGCTTCCCCGGATCCCTCATCCCCAGCCGCGGATCCGCCGCCGCCGCCAGTTCCCGGATCCACCCTGTCAATCTCGCCCGCTCCTCCGCTCCCGGCTGCGTCTTGTCCTTCGGCGGCGGCATCTGCAGGCTCTCCACCTTCTCCAGCACCCCCGCCCACGGCTCCCGGTCCCCCAGCGCCTCCGCCAGCGTCCGGTAACGCTCCAGATTCACCCCGCCCTTCGGTCCCTCCTCGTCCCCGTGACAGTCATAACAATACCGCTCCAGCAAAGGCCGGATCCCCGTCTCGTAATCCGTCAGCTCCCCACGCCCGGGGAGCACCATCACCGCCATCAGCCACGCAATCGTCAGGGTTCTCATGGGAAGTAAGAAATCATCACACCGTCAGCCGGTACCCCGCACCCCTCACCGTCTCGATAAACCTCGGCACCTCCGCGTCAGGCTCCACCTTCGCCCGCAGCGTCAGTATGAAATTGTCCACCGTCCGCGTCGTCGGCCACGCATTGTATTCCCACACCTCATCCAGAAACGTCTCCCGCGTGATCGTCTCCCCCGGCCGCGACGCCATCAGCCGCAGCATCGCCAGTTCCCTCGCCGAAAATTCCACCTTCTCCCCATCCCGCACCGCCGTCCCCCTCACAAAATCAATCTCCAACCCGCCCAGCGCAATCCGCTCCGGAGCCGCCGCCTCCCGCTCGTTCCGCCGCAGCAATGCCCGCACCCGCGCCAGCAGCTCCCGCATCGCAAACGGCTTCACCAGATAGTCATCCGCCCCCGCATCCAACCCGCTCACCCGGTCATCAACAAGCCCCTTCGCCGTCAGCATCAGCACCGGCGTCTTCCGACCCCGCCGCCGCAGTTCCTGACAAAGCGCATATCCATCCAGCTTCGGCATCATCACATCCAGCAGAATCAGATCGTGTTCCTCAGTAAGCGCCCGCTCGAGGCCCGCCTCCCCGTCCACCGCACTCCGCACCCGATACCCCTCCGACGCCAGCGTCTCGCACAGCGCCGTCCGCATCGGCAGTTCGTCCTCAATGATCAGCAGTTTCATGACGCCACCTCACTCTCGCCCTCCCCGCCTCCCTTGTCCACCTCCTCTTGTGAGGAAACCTCACCCCGCCTCCCCGGAAACCTCAGCCGGAAACAACTCCCACGGCCCAGCTCCGACGTCACCACCACCTCCCCGCCGTGCCCCTCCACAATGTGCTTCACAATCGCCAGCCCGATTCCCGTCCCCGTCGTCTCCCGCCTCAACTCATTCCCCAATCGGTAGAACAACTCGAAAATCCTCCCCTGCTCCGCCTCCGCAATCCCCATCCCCGGATCCGTCACCGCCACACTCCATCCCCCATCCATCCCATCCGCCGCCAGCCCGACCTCAATCACCCCTTCCCCTCCCTCGGCCGTAAACTTGATCGCGTTGTCCAGCAGGTTGATCACCGCCTGCTGCAACGCCCCGGCATCCACTCGGGGCACCTCCGGCAACCGCTCGCACGCCAGCTCAATCCGCAATCCCTTCGCTTCCGCCTGGGGCCTCATCAATCCCACCGCATCCCCCAGCAGCGCCGCCACATCCGTCTCCCTCATCTGATAGGACTTCCTCCCCTGCTCGATCCTCGCAAAATCCAGCACGTTCTCAATCAGCGCCGACAACCTCGCCCCCTCGCCCGCCATCAGCCGGTGAAACTCCGCCGCTCCTTCCCCGGTCACCCGACCGCTCGCTAACCCCTCCGCCATCAGCCGCAGCGACCCCACCGGTGCCCGCAGCTCATGACTCACACTGCTCACAAACTGACTCTTCAACTCCCCCAGCCGCCGCTCCCTCACCAGTACCCGCCGGATCAGCCACAACCCCGTCGCCGCCGTCACCACCGCCGTCGCCAGCATCCACCCCGCCCACCACGCCATCCGGTCAATCGACCCATAAAGCAGCCGAGGTTCCCTCAACGTCGTCACCACCGTGAAAATCCCCCGCTCCGACGCCAGCACCTCCCCACCGCCCGCCTCCAGCCATTCCGCCACCGCTCCCCGCATCCCCTCCACCACCCGCTTCGGCCCGTCCCCATTCCACACTAGCGACACCCCCTTGAGACGATGCTTCGGCACCACATGCAGCGCCCGGTTCTCCAGCAGCACCGATACCCCCATCCACTCCGGAACGCCGTCGCGCATCCCCGATCCTATCATCCCCCCGAGATCATCCTCCGTCAGCACCGCCATCGCATCCGCCGTCTGCGGACTCCGGCTGTACTTCGTCACCACCTGCGGCCGGCAGACCCAGAACACTTCCCCACCCATCACATGCGCCCCCGCCTCCCGTGTCTTCCATTCCTCTCTCGCCCCATCCCAGAACGCCCGACGCACCCATTCATCATGCTCCCAGTACTCCCTCGCATGCGCCGCGTTCAACCGGCACAGATAATACGGATGCTCCACGCTCAACTCACTCGCCGCAGGCTCCCGCACCCGCCCCGCCGCCTCCTCCATCCGCTGCAGCCACTTCTCCGTCAGCACCGATGGCTCACGCTCCACCTGCGCACTCGAGTGGAACTCCATCGCTAGCGGATCAAGCTCCAATCCCGCCAGCGCCGCCAGCATGAACACCGGCAACCCCGCCTCCGACTTCCCCCGCCCTTCTTCCCCCCACGCTAGCCGCTTCAGCACCTCCACCTTCTTCCCCTCCACCCCCGCGTGCAGCAACGCCATCTCCTCCACCGCGATCTTCTCAGGCGGCACCGGCATCCGGATCCCCGCCGTGAACCGCGCCACCATCTCCGCCTTCGCCAACGCCTCCTCCAGCCGCCCGCTCATCCGCTGCGCCACCGCCCGCGCCTGCCCCTGCGCATCCGCTAGCGCCGCCCGACGCTGCGCCCCTAATCCCCACACCGCCACCCCCGCCAGCACCACCACCGGCAACAGCACCACCGCACCCAGCACCCGGAAATCAGCAGCCATCTTGCGCATCGTCGTCCCTCACTTCGCCCGCTTCAGCAATTCCATCGTCGCCGCAGGAATCGCAGGGCCCCCCGGTGGACTCGGGGGCAGAACCACACGCCGTCGCCCCCCGGGCGCTCCGTTCACCCCGGCATTCCCGCTCTCCGCCGCCGCAATCGGCGACAGCACCTCCACCACATCCCCCCACTGCAGCACCGGCCATTCAATCCCGTCCTTCACCGCAATCACCGTCTCCTCCATCTTCCCATCCGCCCCCTTCCGCCACAGCCGCAGCGTCGTCCAGTCAATCGCCCCGCCCGCCGTCCCCAATCCGCCCGGGTCCTTCGCACTCCACGCCATCAGCAATTCAGGCAGCGACCCCGGCACCGCCCCCTCTTCCTTCCGCTCCGCTAGTGTCCTCTCCACCGCCTCGTTCCCGTACACCAGCGAAACCTCCGCTTTCCCCGCCAGCACCGGATAACGGTGAGAACGCAGCAGCTTGATCCGCCATGCCGCAGGCGCAGACCGCACCGCCGGAGCCGCCTCCAGAAACGGATCCGCCCCATGCTCCAGAAACAACCCCACCCACTTTTCCCGCTCCTCCTCAGTCCCGAACGTGAAGACCGCGCCGAACGCGCTCATGTCTTCCTGCCCCACCATCATCACATTCGGATCCGCCTTCCCCTTCAGCAGCACTCCCGCCATCGCCAGATTCCTCCCCGACACCGCCCGCGACAGCGGCGACGTCCCATTCTTGCTAGCCCGGTTCGCATCCGCGCCCGCCGCCAGCAGCCGCTCCACCACCGGTTCGTTCTCGTTCGCCACAGCCAACAGCAGCGGCGTGTATCCCTCATCATCCGCAGCATCCGGCTTCGCCATCGCCTCCAGCAGCACCCTCACGCATTCCTCACTCGCCCCCGCCACCGCTCCATGCAGCGGCACCGACCCCGGCCCTCCCGTACGACCCCAGTCCGCCGCCGGCCCGCCAGGTATCGGCGGAGCCAGCGATACCGGATCACTCCCCTGATTCACATCCGCTCCCAGCGCCAGCAACCGCCGCACCAATTCCGCATTCCCCCGGCGCGCCGCCGCATAGAGCGGCGTGATCAACGCCCCCGCCGGCTTCACATCCGCCTTCCGCTCCAGCAGCAATTCTACCGCCGGCACGCTCCCGCTCAGAATCGCCAGCGTCAGCGGCTTGCGCTCCCCGCCCGATCCATCAGGACTCGCCCCATTCTCCAGCAGCAGCTTCAGCACCGCCACCCGCTTCTTCTCCGCCGCCGCATCCACCGCCAGTCCTAGCACCTTGGCCGTTGGCTTCCCCTTCAGCAACTCCCGCACCACCGCCAGATGCCCGCTGCCCGCCGCGAACTCCAATCCCTTCCCGCCATCATCCACCCCCTTCTCCACCAGAAATCGCACCACTGCCAGCCACCCACTCGAACACGCCCCCGTAAACTCCTGCCCGACCAGCAGATCCGGACTCTCCGCGTGCAGCTTCTTCACCCGCTGCAACGCCTCCGCCTCATCCTTCGTCAGCAGCGGATCCACTACCCCCGCCTCCCGCTCACCCAACCGTACCCCAAGCGCCGCCAGATTCTCCCGCGCCATCCGCCCCTGCACCTCCATCTCCGGAAACTCCCGCAGCAATCGCTCGTAAAGCCCGATCGCTTCCTCCTTCCGATCCTGCTTCCTCCGAACCTCCGCCAGCCGGAACAACGCCGCCGCCGCCGTCGGCCGCACCTCATTCCACGCCGCCAGCAACGCCTCATATCCAGCCGCCGCCTTCGTCAGATCACGCGTCGCCTCCTCCTCATACAAACTGTCCCGCAACAACCCCGCCAACCCCGACACCCCCCCAGCCGCTGGCCCCGTCTGCGCCGACACAACCCCAATCAGCAATGCCCCAACCAGCGCCGCCGCGCCCGCCTGCTTCAGTATTCGTAATTTCTTCATCGCCTCCCACTATAGCCACAACCTCCCCACCCATTGTCATCGTTTTGTCATCCTTCTCCCCCCCACCATCCAAAATGCCACAGCCATCCCACCTGTGACCCCCAATCCCAAAGATCATCAATCCAACCGCACCCATCGGCCTTCAACCCCCTGCAGCCGCGCACTTCACAAAACAGTCCCTCCGATCGCCCCCCACCCCTCCTCCATCCCCCCGCTTTCCCAGCACTCCCGGTTGCCACACCGCCCCGCGCGCCTGATTCGAATAGACCATGCCCGCGTTGAGTCAGCGCCTCTTCCGCCTCGCCGGAACCGAATTCTTCCGACCGTTGTCGCGGCCGTCCGCTCCCGTCTACGTCGATTGCGCCGACCGCCTCGTCGCCGAAGCCGGTGAAGCCGCACGCCTCCCCTACCGCGACGCCGTCGCCATCGTCCGCGAAGTCATCGCCCAACACCCGGACGTCATCCTCGGCGACGACGAAGGAGCCGCCCTCCGCGACATCCGCCAGCGCGCCGCCGTCCTCTTCAACCGCATGCTCGCCGCCGGTTGGCTCGAAGAACAAACCCTCGGCCTCCAGGACCGCTGGGCCCTCATCTCCCCAGGCCTCCGCCCACTCCTCCGCCTCCTCCGCCACCTCGCAGAGGACGACGCCGCCGAACTCCGCACCTTCGCCGACACCCTCCGCAGCGTCTGCGACACGCTCTCCCGCGAAGGCATCCTCGACCCCCTCGATCGCTCCGGCGACGACATGCGCTCCACCGTCACCGACCTCAATCAGCGCCTCGAACACGCCATCGAACAGCTCCACTCGGTCGAAAAACTCGTCTCCATCTTCGAACAACGTCAGCGCGCCTCCTCCTCACCTGCAGAAACCCTCCAGCTCTTCTACACCGAATTCGGCCAGGGCCAGCACATGGTCTGCTACGATGTCCTCCGCCGCGGCGGTCTCCTCCCCCGTCTCCAGGCCGCCCGCCGCATGGTCGCCGACGCCCGCGACGACACCCTCTGCCGCCAGCGCCTCGCCGAAGGCCTCGCCTCCCACTATTCCTGCGACGAAACCGAATCATGGCAGCTCGCCGGCGACGCCCTCCTCCGCCTCGAACGCGCCCTCGGCGGTCTCCACCTCCGCGCCGAAGCCATCGACGCCCGCATGGCCGCCTTCAACCGGCTCTCCCAGCACCGCTACCGCTATCAGACCGAACTCCGCGGCCGCCGCCCCGAACTCGTCAAAGCCCTCTGCGACCGTCTCAACAACGATCACGCCGGCCAGCGCTTCCGCGACCTAGCCGACGCCCCACCCGCCTTCATCCCACGCTGCCCTAACGTCCGCATCTACTTCGGCACCGAGTCCCTCTGGCGGAAACGCAAACCCCGCGCCGCCACCAACCTCTCCTTCTCCTCAGGCCGCGCCAGCGCCGATGACGCCGAAGCCACTCTCGCCGCATGGCGCTCCCGTCAGCGTCTCGCCCTAACACCGCAACGCGCCGCCAAACTCCTCGAACGTCTCATCCCGGAACCCTCCGGCCACATCGCCTCCAACGCCTTCTCCCTCGCCAACACCGACGAGGTCCTCGACCTCCTCGCCCTCGCCGCCTACGATCACGCCCCTGGCTCCTCAGGCCGCATCGTCCGCTGGTCAGTCTCCGGCCCCCGCCGCCTCCACGGCCTCGATCCTGACAAAATCCCACGCGATCCCCACGCCGAATGGCTCGCCGACCGCATCGACATCGAACGTCTCCCGCCTTCCTCCCGCTCCCGCTGATCGCCGCCCCGCCCCTGACCATGTCCTCTCACGACCGCTCGCCCCTCTGGCCTTCCTTCTGGCACGATGTCCCGGAAGCCGACCGCGCTCCCATCCGCGACGTCCTCGCAGAACTCCTCGGCCACGGCGTCATCCTCGGCACCGAAGGCTCAGGCCGCGACCTCTTCCTCCTCATCCGCGACCACTACTCCGATCACATCGCCGACTACCTCTCACCTCTCGGCCTCGACCTCATCATCGATGACGACGCCTCTCTCCTCCAGGTCCGCTCAGCCTCCGATTCCTGCCAGCTCCTCGCAGGCTTCTCCCGCGACGCCACCCTCATCATCCTCGCCCTCTGGCGCGTCTGGGATGACGCCCAGGTCAACGGTGCCACCTCCGTCGTCACGCTCTCCGTCGACGATCTCTGGCAGAAACTCCGCATCTTCTTCGACCGGATCGACCCACCCGAGAAAACCCAGATCGATACCGTCCTCACCAAACTCCGCCAGCTCCGTCTCATCCGCACCCACAAACCGGAAGGCATGACCCAACCAGGCGAACTCCAGATCGAGGTCCTCGCCAGTCTCCCCCGCGTCATCCCCTTCGACGACCCCGCCGCATGGCTCGAACGCGCCTCCCTCTGCCAGCCGGAACCAGAAGCTAGTCCCGACGCCACTCCGGACACCGATCCCGACGCCTCCTCGAACCCTAACTCCCCAAGCGCGTGAACCCCCGCGTCACTCTCTCCCGCGTCATCGCAGTCAACTGGTACGGCTACCGCCAGTTCATCGACGTCCACGGCCTCACCCTCATCACCGGTGCCAACGGCTCAGGCAAAAGCGCCCTCCTCGACCTCATCCAGTTCGTCCTCCTCGGCGAACAAACCAGCCGCTTCAACAAAGCCGCCGCCGGCGCAGGCAGCGGCCGCACCCTCCGCGGCTACTGTCTCTGCGACACCAACACCCTCGGCCGCGACGGCCAGGAACGCTACCTCCGCCCCTCCGGCGTCACCCTCGCAGGCCTCGAATTCTCATGGCCGCCAGAAGAAGACGGCACCCAGCGCCGCGAAACATGGGGAGCCCGCATCGAATACGACAGCCCCACCGCACGCCCGCGCACCGCATGGTTCTGCATCCCCAAACGCCTCGAGGAATCCGACTTCCTCAAAACCGACGGCTCCTCCCCTGACTCCCTCGCCTTCCTCCCCGAAGACGAATTCCGCGTCCGCTGGCGCCGCGACCTCCACGCCGAAATCTGGGACCGCCAGACCACCTATCTCGACGAAATGGCCCTCCGCTCCCACCTCGGGTTCGGCCGCCCGGAAATGAACAAGACGCTCCCTAGCGCCATGGCATTCCAACCCGTCGAAAACTTCGAACGCTTCATCCGCGACTACCTCCTCGAACCCGCACTCCCCGACGTCCGCGCCGTCAAAGCCAGCGTGGACGCCCACCGCCGCGCTCAGGAACGTCTCGAGAAAATGGCCGACCAGCACCAGCGTCTCGCCGCCATCGCCTCCCTCCACGCCACCGCCGACGCCGCTCGCTCGGAAGCCGCCCTCTGGTCCCACCTCCGCGACGCCCTCGCCCACGAGGAAGCCCTCGAATCCCTCCAGCAGCGCAAGGACCGTCTCGCCGCCCTCCACGAGGAACACGACGCTAACCGTGAAGCCCGCGAAGCCGCCCTCACCGAACGCAACTCTCTCCGCGAACAACTCGAAGACGTCCGCCGCGAGGTCTTCAACGACGACGGCGCTTCCCGTCTCGACGAAACCCGCCGCCGCCACACCGCCGCAACCGCCGAACTCAAACGGCTCCGCACGCTCCAGCAATCGGTCCGCGACTTCCTCCACTCACGCTCCCAGGCATGGACCCAATGGCTCCGCGCCGGCACCTCCCTCGGCGTCCCCCATCCCACCGATGCCGACGCCGACCTCGAACTCCTCCGCGGCCGTCTCGATCTCCCCGCCCTCGACGCCTCCACGCGTCTCGCCCGCACCGCCGACCGTCTCCTCGCCGATGCCTCCGAAAAAACCCGCACGCTAACCGAAGACATCCGCACGCACGAAAAACGCGAGCGCCAGATCCAGGACGATCTCCGGCTCTTCGCCGAAGGCCGCTCCACCCCATCCCCGCTCCTCGACGCCCTCCGCTCCCGCGGCCACCGCGCCGTCGCCCTCGGCCGCATCGTCGAGGTCACCCCCGACGGCGAAAAATGGTGGGGTCTCCTCGAAGCACTCCTCGCCTCCGACCGCCACGCCGTCATCCCTGACGACTTCGCCGCCGCATGGGACATCGCCCAGCGTACCCCCAACTCCGCCGAATCTCTCCTCCACCCTGACGAAATCGCCGCGCTCCCCTCACGCGTCCTCCCAGGCTCCATCCGCCACTTCCTCCAGACCACCCACCCCGCCGCCTCCGCATGGCTCGACCACCGGCTCGGTTCCATCATGCCGGTCCGCAACGCCGCCGCTCTCGACCGCCACGACCTCGCCCTCTCCTCCGACGGCTGGCTCAAAGAACCTCCGCGCCGCACCCGCCTCGTCCCCGAACGCGAACTCTCCCTCGGCGAAAACGGCCTCAAACGTCTCCGCGCCACCCGCGAGGAAGAACTCGCCTCCCTCCAGCTCCAGCTAACCTCCCTCCGCCGCTCCCGCGACGACTGGAACGCATGGATCCAGCGCGGCCGCGACAACCACCTCAACGACTTCTCCGTCCCCTCTAACGCCGGTGATCTCCGCAACCTCGACGACATCGTCGCCGAAGAAGACTCTCTCCGCGAAACCCTCGACCTCCTCGCCACCCCGGAACGCGAAGCCGCCGTCAAACGCATGCGCGACCTCGAAAGCGCTGAACGCTCGGCCTCCGAACGCGCCATCCGCATGGACGAACGCATCGCCCGCGCCGATCTCGAATCCGCTCAGCTCCGCGACGACCTAACCGCTCGCGAGGAAGCCGAACGCTCCCTCGCCATCTCCCGCGAAGCCAGCCGCGCCCGCCTCCCCGTCTCCGCCACCGCCGATATCGATCAGCGTCTCGCCGCCGCTCGCGCCCAGTACCCCACGTGGCGTCAGCGCACCGACGTCGCCGCCGATCTCTCCAGACGCCGCGAATCCGACGCCGCCGACCTCCTCCGCCGCCGCAACGACGCCCGTCTCCAGCTCGCCGCCCTCCACCCGGAAACCGCCGCCGCCTTCGACCCCGCAGACCCTGACAACTCCGCCTACGACCGCCGCGAACGCGAACTAGCAGAACAGGAACTCCCTCGCTTCCGCGACGAAGCCGAAAAAGCCCGCCGCGAATGGGAAGAACGTCTCCAGCACCAGGTCCTCGACAAAATCCGCGAGAAACTCGAAGACGCCGAACGCACCAAACGCGAACTCAACCGCGCCATGGACTGCGAAATCGGCGGCTGGCGCTATCAGATCAGCAGCTCCGCCGACCGCGCCCACACCGCCATCTGGACGCTCGTCGAAAAAGGCCTCCCCTCCGGCGACGGCATGGACCTCTTCAACGCCGCCGCACGCGCTGAACTCGAATCCGCCAAGGCCGAACTCATGGCCGCCATCGAAGCCGCTGACAATCCCGCCGAGTCCCGCCACCAGCGCGCGCTCGACTACCGCTACTACCACCGCTGGCGCATGATGGCTCAGCACGCCGGCCGCGACGCCTCCGCCGCCGACCTCGACCGCATCGCCAAAAAACAATCCGGTGGCGAAAACCAGGCCCCATTCTTCGTCGCCACCCTCGCCGCCTTCCGCCGGGTCTACGACCAGTCCCAGCGCCAGTCCCCGCCTAACCTCGGCCTCGTCGTCATGGACGAAGCCTTCTCCAAACTCTCCGGCGACCGCATCGACGACTGTCTCGCCCTGGCCAGAAACTTCGGGCTCCAGCTTCTCATGGCCTTCCCCGAGGACCGACTCCCCACCATGGCCACCCACGCCGACACCATCATCCAGTGCCGCGTCGAACGCTCATGGGACTCCCGCGATGTCGTCAGCAGCATCGAAAACTGGGTCGTCCGCGTCAATCGTGAGCAACTCTCGGAGGCTCTCGCGTGAACCCTCCGCCGCCATGGCTGGCGGAATTCCACCGCCAGTGGCTTCGCGCCCGCGGCTCCAGACCTCTCCCCGCCTCCTCCCCATTCTCACGCCCGTGGGACGATCTCCTCGACGCCGCAGACCTCCATTCCGCCGAACTCCGCCACCACGCCGCCCGCGAAGCCCTCCAGCTCGCTTCCTCCGGCTTCCTTTCCCTCACCCGCGGTCGCCACCAGCTCTCCATCAATCGCATCCGGCTCCCTATCAGCTCGGAACCATGGCTCCTAAGTCTCTTCAACTCCCAGGTGCCCTCCGATTCCCTAGCTGCTTCTCTCGCCGTCGTCGCCTCCTTCCAATCCACTCCCCACCCGCTCTTCCCCGACGAATGGCCCCACTGGTGCGCCGCCCTCACCACCGCCTTCTCCGCCGGCCGCCCGCTCCGCCCCTGTCACTGGAAGAACCCCGACGCCCTCCGCTCGTTCCTCTCCCTCGTCTTCGACCTCACCTCCACTCCGTGGCCCCCAGCCACTCTCGTCCGCGACGCCGACATCGCCCTCGGCCGCCCTACCAAAACCATCGAACGCCACCACCGCGCCCTCGCCGCCGCTCTCTCCTCCCTCACCGGAAAACCCACGCCCCTCGAAAGCCTCGGCCTCATCTCCTCCAACAGCCGTCTCCTCTTCGACGGCCCTCTCTCCCTGACATTTCCAGACGGCGCCCGCCTCCACTCCGACGCCCTCCGACACGGGCTCTCCATCACCGCCGCTGACCTCGCCCGCGCCTC
Organism: Verrucomicrobiaceae bacterium; assembly: GCA_027483175.1. GTDB lineage: Bacteria > Verrucomicrobiota > Verrucomicrobiia > Verrucomicrobiales > V1-33 > V1-33. Next base: position 15,199 of record JAIXVE010000171.1, read on the forward strand.
CTCCATCTCCACCTCAGCCTCCCGCATCATCTCCGTCGAAAACCACAAAACCTCTTTCCTCCACCTCGCCGCTCGCAACGTCTCCCGCGATTCCCTCATCATCGCCTCGTCCTTCCCCACCAAAGCCGTCCGCCTCCTCCTGACCGCTCTCCCTCTCTCGCTCCCGCACTGGCACTTCGGCGACACCGACCCCGCCGGCTTCCTCATCCTCCGCCACCTCCGCGCCCTCTCGCCACGCCACGTCGCCCCATGGCTCATGGACTGGATCGATCACCCCGACAGCCCTCCTCTCTCCGCATGGGACCGCCGCACCCTCGACGATCTCCTCGCCTCCCCTCTCATGCACGACTGCCACCCGGACCTCCTCCGCATCCGCTCCGCCAATCGCAAAGGTGCCTTCGAACAGGAAGCCCGCTCCCCGCTCCCTCCCTTCCCCTCCCTCTCATCCTTCCCACCCGACCTCCCCCAACCCTAATCTCACCACCCCATGGCCTGGACCTACCTCATCATCGCCGGCATCCTCGAAATCGGCTGGGCCATCGGCCTCAAATTCTCCGACGGCTTCTCCAAACCTCTCATCAGCGCCGCCACCCTCGCCGCCATGGCCGCCAGCTTCGCCCTCCTCTCCCTCGCCCTCCGCTCCATCCCCCTCGGCACCGCCTACGCCGTCTGGACTGGCATCGGCGCTGCAGGCACCGCCCTCGTCGGCATGCTCTGCTTCCACGAACCCCGCTCCGCCCTCCGCCTCGCCTGCCTCGTCCTCATCGTCGCAGGCGTCGTCGGCCTCAAATTCGCCTCGCCTCACCCCCCGGGAGAATAACTCCCCCCTCCCGCTGACAAACATCTATATCCGCTATTGTCAGCTAGCGGCTCCTGTGCTCCCGTCCGGATCGGCCCCCGCCGACCCCGCACTCCCACACCCTTCCCTGTCACCTGTCATGCCACGGAACCTCCACCTCCATCTCCCATGGCTCGGCGCCGCCGCCCTCGCTTTCCTCGCCGGAACATGGCTCGGCACCACCCGCACCGCCAAATCCGCCAAATCCTCCCCAACACATATCCGCCGCCCCGCCATCTCCCAACAAGGCCCGCATTCATCCCCCTCCCGCACCGCCGCCAGCGATCCTTCAGTTCCCCCGCCCATCTCTGACGACGACATCCACGCACTCGCAGAACACGCGTTCCGCGACAGCAACCCCGTCGAACGATCGCTCGCATTCTCCACACTCCTCAGCCGCCTCACACCCGAGACCGCGGTCATGATCGAACGGGATTTCGTGAGCCAGTACCGTTCAGGTATCACTGATTCACAACGCCGCACTTTCTACTACGCATGGGGCACCATCGATGGCAGGGGAGCCGTCCAATACGCCCTCGACAACCTCGGCGGCGAGGTTCTCGGCCTCCTCATCAGCGAGGTCCTTCCAGGTTGGGGCGCCGCCGATCCATCAGCCAGTCTCGCGTGGCTCGATGGACCCGGCCCAGCCGCTCTCGCCGCTTCCCTCCAACGTTCCGATACCGATCCCGATCGCTTCGGCACCATGCTCAAGGATTACCGTCCCGAACTCTACGGCGGCATCGCCGACCGCAATCTCGCCATGGCCGTCGAATACGCCCTCCAGCCTTCCAACACAGACCACGCCGAATCATGCCTCAGCGAGATCTCCGAGAGGGCGCTCATCCAGCTCGGCCCATCCGGTGCTGCCGCGTGGGCTGATAATCTGCCCGACGGCAGCCCCAAGGGCTCCGCCTTGGCCACCATCGCTCCCTCCTTCTGCTCCGATAACCGTGAAGGCGCCATCCAATGGCTCGAAACCTACGCCGATGTCAACTGGGCCTATCCAGCCCTCGACATCGTCCGCAAAAGGTTCAACCTGTTCCCTCCCGAATCCCCCTGACCCTCACCCCTTCCCCCGCAGCTCAAACCGCCGGTCGCCAATCCCCGGATGCAGCTCCTCCCGCGGCCACCGCACCGTCTCTCCCCGCTCCCACGGATCCGGCCCCACCCACTCACTGCTCCGCCCCGTCACCAGCAGCTCACTCCCCCCTTCTGTCACCGTCACCACCGCCCACAACGGATCCCGATACGCCGCCACCGACTTCAGACTCGGATGCCGCCGGTGCACCTCCGCCGAAAAGGTCTCCCGCGCCGCCGCCTTCGCATTCAGCCACCAGTACGACGCACTGTTGATCTCAAGATACCGCACTCCCCCGATCTCCCTCGCATAATCCAGGTGCCGGTGCCCCGAAATCACCGCCGCCACCACCCCCGGCCGCTCCCGCTGCGCCTTCTCCAGCACCGCCCTAACCGCCGCCCCGTTCTCCACACACCCGTCGTTCTCCCCGTCCACCGGCTGATGAATGAACACAAACGCCGGCCTCCCATCCGCCGCCAGCTGCTCCTCCAGCCACTTCAGCTGCCCCTCACTCACATACCGCGCATACCCGCGCGCCTTCCCCCCGGGCTCATTCCCATCCAGCACAATCCCCCGCCACTTCCCCGCCTCAAACCCATACCGCCGCTCCGGCATCCCGAAAAATGCCGCCGCCTGCTCCCGCGTGTACCCGCCATCCATGTCGTGATTCCCTAGCACCCCATACCGCTTCCCTTTGAACCCGTTCCACACCTCCATGAACCCGCGGTTCCGCTCGTGCGGCACACAGAAATCCCCCAGCTGCACCACAAAATCCACCCCCGCTTCCTCCATCGCCCTCACAAACGCCCCGACCCTCTCCACCCCGTCCGGCATCACATCCTGATGCACATCCGCAATCACCCCGAACCGCAACTCCGCCTTCCCCTCCGCAGCACCCTCCTTCCCCTCCACCCCCGCACCCACCCACGGCACCGCCAGCAGGCTCCTCAGCATCTCGCGGCGCGTCCCTCCCTTCATATCACTCCCTTCGTCACTTACCCTCAGCTCGAAAACCTCCGCCGCCAGTCCCGCGGCGGCACCCGCTTCAATCTCAGAAACTGCCGGTTGAAATTCGCTAGGTTCGTAAACCCGCAGCTCAGCGCAATCGACGTCACCGGCAGATCCGTCTCCGCCAGCAGCCGGCACGCCCGCCCGATCCTCAACTCATTGATGAACCCAGGCACCGTCTTCCCCGTCCTCGTCTTGAAAAACCGGCTGAACGCCCCCGGACTCAAATGCACCAGCTCCGCCAGGCTCTCCAGATAAATCGTCTCATCCAGATGCTTCTGAATGTACTGCACCACCCGGTTCACCCGGTCCTCATCCCGCGGATCCAGCTCCGGCGCAAACCCCCGCGACGCTATCGCCTGCAGTTCCTTCGAAACCGCCAGCCGCTGCAGGATCTGCAGCACCGTGATCACCCGCGGCAACCCGCTCTGCTCCGGACACTGCAGCAGCAGCTTCTCCACATCATCCCGCGTCCGCCCCGTAATGTGCAATCCTAACGCCGCACGCTCCAGCAGCCGCTTCACCTGCTGCATCGCCGGCATGTCCAGCCACCCGTGCCCAAGCCAGTTAGGATGAAAATGAATGCACAGGCTCTCCACCGGCTGCGGCCCTCCCGGCCCATGCGCATCGTTCTGCCAGTCATGCGGCAGATTGCTCCCCACCAGTACCATGTCCCCGGGCTTCAGACTCGACAGATTATCCCCCACCAGCCGGTGCCCCCGCGCCTTCTGCACCATCGTGATCTCAAACTCCGGATGACAATGCCACACACACCCGAAACTGTTCCCCCTCACCACGTTGCAGTGAATGCCGTCCTCCGCACTCGCGGCAAGCTTCTCAAATGCTGGCTTCATCGGAATATGGATAAATCAAATTCTGGCCGGGATACTCAAAAGCAGGCGTCCATTTCCCGGAGTTCTCCCGCCTCGACCCCGGATTTGTATCAGGCTTCCGCTTTATGGGAAGCGAATTCCACTAATTCGCGCAAGCCTCTCCGCCGCCTCGTCTGCGGACTTGCCGGATCGCCCCCGTCCCCTCACGCTCCTCCCACCATGTCGCCCGTCCTCCCGCGCCGCCCCCGCTCCCTCCTCGTCGCCCTCCCGGCGCTCCTCCTCTCCTCCCTCCTCTCCACCGCCGCCGACCCGCTCCTCAAAAAGGAATTCCTCTACGAATCCGCCCCCTTCCCCTCCTGCCACGCCTCCACCCTCGCCGAAACCCCCGCAGGCCTCGTCGCCGCATGGTTCGGCGGCACCGCCGAAAAAAACCCCGACGTCGCCATCTGGCTCTCCCGTCTCGAAAACGGCCGCTGGTCCGCTCCCACCGAAGTCGCCAACGGCATCCAACCCGACAAATCCCGCTTCCCCACGTGGAACCCGGTCCTCTTCCAACCCAAAGACGGCCCGCTCGTCCTCTTCTACAAATGCGGCCCCTCTCCCGACACATGGTGGGGCATGCGGACCACCTCCTCCGACCACGGCCGCTCATGGTCCACCCCCACCCGACTCCCCGATAACATCATCGGCCCAGTCAAAAACAAACCCTTCGCTCTCCCCGACGGCTCGCTCCTCTGCCCCTCCAGCTCCGAAAACCAAGGCTGGCGCGTCCACTTCGAACGCTCCACCGACCTCGGGCTCAGCTGGTCCCGCACCGATCCCATCAACGACGGCAAAACCATCGCCGCCATCCAACCCTCCATCCTCTCCGCCGGCGGCACCCACCTCCTCGCCGTCGGCCGCACCCGCAACGGCCGCATCTTCCGCTCCTCCTCCCCGGACCTCGGCCTCACATGGGCCCCCATGACCCTCACAAATCTCCCTAACCCCAACAGCGGCACCGACGCCCTCACCCTCAAAGACGGCCGCCACCTCCTCGTCTACAACCACACCAGCGCCTCACCGCCACGCTGGGGCGGCCCCCGCTCCCCGCTCAACATCGCCATCTCCAACGACGCCGCCTCATGGCAGGCCGCCCTCGTCCTCGAAGACGAAAAAGGCGCCGAATTCTCCTACCCAGCCGTCATCCAGTCCGCCGACGGCATGGTCCACATCACATGGACATGGAAACGGCAGCGCATCCGCCACGCCGTCATCAACCCGGATCTCCTCACCCTCACACCCATGCCCGACGGCAACTGGCCCGCCTCACCCTAACTCACACCCCATTCACCCCGCCACCAGCTCCGGATAATACTGCACCGCCATGTCCCGGCACAACGCCATCACATGTGCCGCATCCCGGCTCCGCAACGCCTCCTCCACCAGCTCCCGGCACTGATCAGCCGGCAGCCGTCTCACCGCAAACTTCACCTGCGGCAACTGCACCGCAGACATGCTCAGCTCCCGGAAACCCAGCCCCACCATCAGCGGCGTCGTCAGCACCTCCCCAGCCATCTCCCCGCACACCCCCGTCCAGATCCCCGCTCGCTCCGACGCATCCGCGACCATCCGCATCAGCCGGATGATCCCCGGATGAAACGGCTGATACAGGCTCGCTACTAACTCATTCCCACGATCCACCGCGATCGTATACTGAATCAGATCGTTCGTCCCGATACTGAAAAAATCCACCTCCGGCGCTAGCACGTCCGCAATCAGCGCCGCACTCGGAATCTCGATCATCGCCCCGATCTCGATGTTCTCGTCAAACGCCCGACCCTCGCTCCGCAACTCATCCTTGCACTCCGCCACCAGCGCCCGCGCCGCCGTGATCTCCTCCAGACACGATATCATCGGAAACAACAGCCGCACTTTCCCCTTCGCCCCGGCCCGCAGAATCGCCCGCAGCTGGGTCTTGAATAACTCATGCCGCGACAGCGAAACCCGAATCCCCCGCCAACCCAGAAACGGATTCGATTCCTCAAGCCCATGATGCAGGTGATGCAGCTTATCCCCGCCAATATCCAGCGTCCGGATGATCACCCCCTCCGGCCCGCACCCAGCCGCCACCCGCGCATAATTCGCCGCCTGCTCATCCTCCGTCGGCAGATCATGCCGCCCGATATAGAAAAACTCCGTCCGGTACAACCCCACCCCTGCCGCCCCATGCGCACAAATCCCCTCCACCTCATTCGCAAACTCAATGTTCGCTGACAAAACCAGACTCTGCCCGTCCGGCGTCACCGCAGGCAGATCAATCATCTCATGCAGATGCCGGTCCAGCGCCGCCTTCCGCCGCTTCACCATCCGGTAATTCTCCAGCGTCTCCTCCGACGGATTCACAATCAGCAATCCCCGGTACCCATCCAGCAGCGCCGGCTGCCCCTGATGAAACCGCGCCGTGATGTCAGGCAACCCCACCACCGCAGGAATCGCCATCGACCTCGCCATGATCGTGCTGTGACTCGTATGACTCCCCGACTCCGACGCAAACCCTAGCACTCGCGTCCGGTCCATCACCGCCGTGTCACTCGGCGAAATATCCAGCGCCAGCAAGATGTGCGGCTGATCGTGCGCCGCCGCATCCGCATGCCCCCGCAGCACCCGCACCACCCGCCGCGCCACATCGTCAATGTCCGCCACCCGCTCCCGCAGGTACTCGTCATCCATCCGCCGCATCCCCTCCATGTACCGCGACATCACCTTGTAAAACGCACCCTCCGCCTTCTGCGGCACTTTCCTCATCAATCGCTCCACTTCCTCAATCAGCGACCGGTCCTCCAGCATCAGCTGGTGCGCATCAAAAATAAACGCGTCATCCGTCCCCGCTTCCTGCGCCACACGGTCCCGCAACGCCCCCAGCTGCCGCTTCGTCTCACCCAGCGCCGCATGAAACCGCTCCAGTTGCCCAGCCAGTTCCTCCTCCTCCACTCGCTCCTCCCCAGGCACATCAAACACGTCCGTCGACAGACACACCGGCCCCTCGGCAATCCCGGGAGAAACCCCGATGCCGACCAGCACCACCTCATGAGTCATGTCATCATGCAACACAGTCATCGAAAAACAGTAGAAGAAGCAGGAAAAGGCCAGCTAAACGCACTCCCGGCCTCCTCCGCAACCGTTGTCCCCACCAATTCCCCGGATTCCCCACCACCCCCCGATTCGCGATTGCCGAACCCGCCTCCACACCGCTCTTCCTCCCAAACCGCGGCACTCATGAATCGCTCCCACGCACTCCCGCGCTCGGCGGCCTCTCTCCTCGCCCTCGCCATCCCCCTCCAAGCTCAGGATCCCCCCGCCCACCGCGGCTCACTCGACGGCATCGCCGGCGAAATCTCCCAGGGCGACGCCATCTCCTCCTCCCGCGGCCCGCACATCCTCCCAGATGAATGGCGCAACGCCGCACGCCACACCCTCACCGAACGCCTCCACCTCAAGTTCGCCCTCTCCTACGACGCCCTCGCCATCGGCACTCTCGACCAGGGCACCCGCGGCGCTGCCTCCGCCGACACCGCCCTCTCCATCCGCTGGCAGGCCCTCCCGGAATCCTCACGCTGCCCCCTCGCCCTCGCCTTCCGCATCCGTGACCGCCACGCCTTCACCGAGCGCCCACCCTCCGCCATCGCCTCAGGCCAGAACCTCCTCTGGCGTCCCGTCGACGGCTTCAACGACAACGGCTTCGAAATCCCCGAACTCTTCCTCGAACAACACCTCCTCCAGAAACGTCTCCTCCTCCGCTGGGGCCAGATGGCTGCCGACGAACTCCTCGACGACCACCCGCTCCGCTCAGCCAAACAATCATTCCTCAATCAGGCCTTCTCCTCCAGCCCAGCCACAGGCTTCCCAGGCACCGGCCTCGGCCTCGCCGCCCGCTGGCTCTTCCACCAGTCCGCCGACCTGACCATCACCGCCTCCAACGTCCAATCCAGCAACGTCTCCGACGACGGCCGCTGGCTCCTCCGCTCCGAATCCCTCTTCCAGGGCCTCCAGGCAGGCTGGAACTTCCACCACGGCCAACGCCTCCAGGCCCTCGCATGGCGCACCGACGGGCTCCCCGGCGAATCCTCCTCCGCCGACCGAGGCCTCAGCCTCACATGGTCCCTCACCAACCCTACCTCCGACACCCGCTGGTTCGCCCGCGCCGCCTTCGCCGACGGCGGCACCGCCTCCGCCACCCACTTCGCCGCCCTCGGCACCAGCTTCAACGTCCGCTCCCGCGACCGCCTCGGCTTCGCCATCTCCCTCGGCCGCAACACCCTCTCTAACACAAACTGGCAATCCGCCGCAGAATCCTTCTACCGCTGGCAACTCACCAAAGACGTCCAGATCACCGCCTTCTCTCAACTCATCACCGGCCACCACGTCGCCCAGAATAACGGCTGGCTCGCCACCGCCGGCCTCCGCCTCGGCTGCCGCTTCTAACTCCCCAACAGGCAAAGTGACACGGGCATCTTGCCTGTGACCTCAACGATCAAGACCAAAACAGTGGCCGCAGCCGTTGGGATGCCAACCATTGCCTCTGCATAACTCGCGAAAGATGCTGCAGGTCCTCAATGGCCCGCCCCCTAGGCCGTGCTTGAAAAATCCCTGACATCACCGCCCCCCCCGAAGCAAATCCGTCCCGGCCCCGTCCTCCATACCAGCCTCCTCCCAATCCCAAAGGCCCAAGGGGCCCAAAGAACTTAGCCCAGGGACGCAGCAACGCGAAGGCCCTGGGATCTCACGATTCCAGTTCCCTGCGCCCCAACGGGGCGCAAGAACTCCCGCCCCGCCCTTGTCTCCACTCCAGCATTCAGCTCTCCCTAGCGGCAGCCCCCGTAGCAACGCCGTCCCGGCCCTGTCCCCCGTACCAGCCCATCACTTCCGCACACACCCCAATCCCAAAGGGATTGCGTCCCCTAGCCCAGGGTTGGACTGCGCCATGCAGGCCTACCCCGGGTCGCCCCCACACCACCCCCCAACCCCAACCGGGGTTGCGTCCCTAGCCACATCCGCCCCGCCCTTGTCCCTTCCGCACCCCAGCCTCCCACCAATCCCAACGGCCCAAAGGGCCCAAACAACAATTGTGTTCATGCACTCATAAAATCGGCTGCAACTCCTCCCCACACGATAATACGCTGCTCTCCAATCTGGACATGGACTTGGCCTTGCTGCTGGTCTGTATCGATCAAAACCGACTCGCCGGGCTGCAAAATCCGCTCTACTCCAGTAAGTTCTACTTGAACGGCGACTGCGCTTCCAGTGGTGTTCTCCAAACGGATAGTTGTGTTCATTTTAGGACCTGCAGAATATGGTTCATCAGATGCCACCCGCGCCACCTCAGCCACGCGGCGCTTGCCAAGGTGAATCAGGATCTGGCTACATCTGCAATACCGGCGACACCGTGCCATCATCCAGCTTCACGCGAACTCGAATTTCTGGCGGATCACAGATGGCCATTGGATCGAGAGATTCAGGCACGGGGTAGCTGATTAGAGCGTGTTCCGGTTCGCGTCGCACGACACGACCCGCATCAACGAAACCGACACGCTTCTCCTTCAGGTACGCGGCCGCAAGCCGGAGCAAATCATCGTCCTTCATCGAGCACCTTGTCTGGGCCACTGGATGTATTTGTGCAGCCGCATTTTGAGAATGCCTAACATTACTCCTCCTCTCCATCGAGTTCAGCCATCCGCATCTCAGCCACCTCTTGATCGGAAAACACCCGGTCTCCCCATATCCTCTTGAGCCTTCCCGCGAAATCAATCTTTGGCATTGGCCTCGCTTCCGCGCGAGTCCGGCCGGGCGGATCATGACGAATGATCTCCTCCAGCCCCCGCCGAACCACTTCAGCGAAACTCATTTCATTTTCCGCCGCCAGTCGCTTGGCCTCGCGGAAAAGCATGTCCGGAATCTGAACCTTTGTTTTCACCACGATCGCCATTCACCCTCTGTTTTCCCGATTCGTCAACACCCACCCGCAAAACCGCCAATTCTTCCTGCTTCCACGCAAAATCAGAAGGTGCCATCGTTACCCAGGCCCATTCTAGCCATGCCGCGCCTCCTCGCCACCACCCTCCTCCTCTTCACCGCTCTCGCCGCCACCGCCGCCGACCCACCCCGCCACGTCCTCATCATCCACTCCTTCGGCCGCGAGTTCGCACCTCTCGACTCCGTCGCTCAGGAATTCCAGGACGTCCTCAGCGCCCAATCCCCCCTCCCCGTCGAATTCTCCGAAGCCTCCCTCGAACGCGCCAGACTCGATGGCCCCGACCGCGAACAACCCCTCATCGAGTTCCTCGCCGCCATCCACCAGACACACCCCCCAGACCTCGTCGTCCCCTTCGGCGCTCCCGCCGTCCTCTTCACCCACCGCAACCGCTCCCGCCTCTTCCCCTCCGCTCCCACCCTCGCCGTCGGCGCTGACAAACGCCGCATCGACGCCGTCGCCGACCAGCCATGGCTCACCTCCGTCAGCTTCGCCGCCAACGTCCCCCTCTTCGCTCGCAACATCACCAGTCTCCTCCCAGACACCAGACACCTCTTCGTCGTCTTCGGCACCGCACCCGTCGACCAGTTCTGGGACTCCGAAACCCGCCGCGAATGGCCTGCCATTCTCCCAGGCATCGAAATCCACTGGCTCAGCAACCTCCCACTCGCCTCCATCACCCAAACCCTCGCCTCCACCCCACCAAACTCCGCCGTCTTCCACGGCATCATGACCCGCGACGCCGCAGGCGCCCTCCACGAACACGAAGACGCCCTCGCCGCAGTCCGCGCCGCCTCCAATGCCCCCGTCTTCGGCTTCTCCACCGAACAAATCGGCCTCGGCACCGTCGGCGGCCCCCTTCTCTCCACCCGCGAAGTCGGCCGCACCGCCGCTCACGTCGCCCTCCGCATCCTCTCCGGCGAATCCCCAGCCAACATCACCACCCCGTCGGTCCCCCAAGGCCAGCCAGTCTACGACTGGCGCGAACTCCAACGCTGGAACATCCCCGCCTCCCGCCTCCCCCAAGGCAGCTCCATCCTCTTCAAACCCCCAGGCCTCTGGCAATCCCACCGCTCCGCCGTCCTCACCACCGCAGCCGTCGTCACCACCCAGTCCGCCCTCATCATCGCCCTCCTCACCGCTAGACGCCGCGCCCGCGACACCATGGCCAACCTCCGCCTCACCACCGAAGCCGCCTCCGTCGGCCTCTGGCAGGACGCCCCAGACGGCCGCAACGAAATCATCGCCTCCCCGGAATGGCGCGCCCTCTTCAATCTCCCTCCCTCAGGCCCCATCTCCTCAGACGACATCGTCGCCCGCGTCCACCCAGACGACCGCGCCGCCGTCAGCCACGCCCTCGCCAACGCCGTCCAGAACGGCGCTCCCTACGACCTCGAACACCGCGTCATCCTCCCAGACGGATCCACCCGCTGGATCGCCTCACGCGGCCGCGCCGACCGCCCCACACCCTCCCAGAAACCCCGCCGCCGCGGGGTCTCCCTCGACATCACCGCACGCCGCCACTCCGAAACCGAACTCGCACGCCAGCGTGGCGAACTCGCCCACCTCTCCCGCGCCGCCTCCCTCGGCGAACTCTCCGCCGCCCTCGCCCACGAACTCAACCAACCCCTCGGCTCCATCCTCAGCAACGCCCAGGCCGCTCAACACCTCATCGCCAATCCCTCCCCCGACCTCACAGAAATCCGCGACATCCTCGCAGACATCGTCTCCGAAGACCGCCGCGCCAGCAATGTCATCATCCGCCTCCGCAGTCTCCTCGAACGCGGCGATACCCTCCCAGTCCCCGTCTCCCTCCACCACTGCATCGACGACGCCCTCAACCTCCTCAAAAACGACCTCCTCACCCGCAACATCCACGTCGTCCGCAACTTCTCTCCAGACCTCCCTAACGTCATGGCAGAACGCGTCCACCTCCAGCAGCTCCTCCTCAACCTCATCTCCAACGCCGCCGACGCCATGGACGCCCAACCCCCCGACCAGCGCACCCTCACCTTCACCACCGCCCTCCACCAGAACTCCATCCAGCTCGACGTCGCAGACACCGGCACAGGCTTCTCCTCCCCTCCCGAATCCCTCTTCCAACCGTTCCATTCCTCCAAACCCCGCGGCCTCGGCATGGGCCTCGCCATCTGCCGCACCATCGCAGAAGCCCACCGCGGCCAACTCACCGCCGAATCCCCCCCAGGCACCGGAGCCGTCTTCCACCTCTCCCTCCCCGCAGCCCCATGATCCCGCCACCCTCCGTCGGCCTCGTCGACGACGACCCAGCCCTCCGCCGCGCCCTCAGCCGTCTCCTCTCCGCAGGCGGCTTCTCCGTCCGCTCCTTCTCCTCAGCCGCTGACCTCCTCAACTCCCTCAATCACCCGGACCATCCCCCGCCAGATTGCCTCGTCCTCGATGTCCAGATGCCCGACACCGGCGGTCTCGACCTCCTCGACCTCCTCAACGCCTCAGGCCTCGACATCCCCGTCGTCTTCCTCACCGGCCACGGCACCATCCCCCTAACCGTCCGCGCCATGAAAAGCGGAGCCCTCAACGTCCTCACCAAACCAGTCAACGACACCGACCTCTTCGCCGCCGTCAACGCCGCCCTCGCCACCGCCGCCACCCGCAAAGAACACCACTCACGCACCGCAGACGCCCGCCACCGCCTCGCCTCCCTCACCCCACGCGAACGCGAGGTCATGACCCACCTCATCACCGGCAAACTCAATAAACAAACCGCCGC
>JAIXVE010000078.1 GCA_027483175.1 Verrucomicrobiaceae bacterium
CACATGTGCAAAAGCATCGCTGCCATGAGCGGCCCGCACGTGCGCGCGAACTCCATCGTGATCGGCTCCGTGGACAATGGAGAGGCCACATTGAACGCGGGCTACGATCCCGAAATGCTGCGCCGTCTGGCGGAGTCCTTCGTCTTGAAGCGCCGGGGCGCTCCTTACGACATCGCTTACGCGTTCAACTTCCTGCTCTCTCCCGCCGCCTCATGGGTCACCGGCGTGCAGCTCGACGTGAATGGCGGCGGCAGCTACAAAAGCAAGATGCCCACCGAGGACTGACATTTCCACGAGGATTCTGAAGATCGCCCCTGCACAGACTCTTTACACTCATTCATGTCAGGCTCACTTGTCATCTCGCTGCTGCGGTCCCTGACACTGACTTCGTTGGTCATGGTTACGGCCGCAAAAGCAGAGGAACCCGGGCGTTCCTCCGCGTCGGACACGCCGCGCGCGGGCGTTCTGCGCCCTCCCCTGCCTCCGTATGAGAACGAAGGGATGCCCATCACCCTTGTCTTCTATGATCTCAAGGGATCGTCGGGCATCACCGGCGGTGACGCTGAAGCCCGCTCCAAGATTGAAAAGGCCCTGGGCCTCAGCGCAGGCTCTTCCTTCAGTGTGCAAACCACCGAAGTGGGCTTGCAAAGAGTCCGCGGTCTCGACTTCGTCCGCTCCGCGGGCTATCAACTGTTCGACTCCGAGCGTGTCGGACATGTTGTGCTTGCGGTTTCCGTTGTGATGGGGGCAAAAGACCGCACCGCAGGCCCGAAAGGCATGCTCTCTGGGCACAGCGAAGACTTTCCGGTGCTTTATCAGGATGAACGCACCCTGCTCCGGCTTCAGCTCGACGGCGGACTTGGTTTTTACAACGACTTCAATCCCTGGTTCAGTGATGCTTCCGCGTTCACCAGTCGCAGTCCCATCGCCCTTGATGCTGCGCGCGGCGACAGTGCCTCATGGTATGAGATGAGTGCCGAGTACGGCCTCGCTGGCATCACCCGGCTGGGTCGCTCGCCCATCTGGGTCTATGGCTCGGGGACGTTTCTCACGTCCTTTTCCACCGGTCAGGATTTGTTCCGTTCCGACACACGGGAGATGACCCGGTTGGAAGACCTCTACGCTGGTTTTGTCATCGGCTCGCCCGGCTCCGAGTGGAGTGCGAACTTTTCCGCAGGCAGGCAGAACTGGCAGCTCAACGATGGATTCCTCTTCTCGCGCTTCGCCGCCGGGGCAAACGCAGGGCCTTATCCCGCGCTCTACCTCAATCCCCGCACGGCATACGAGATGACCGTGCTCGGGAAAGTGAAGTGGAAGAATCTCCAACTCGAAGGCTTTCATGTGGATCCAGCCGAGATCGACTATCTCGACAGCGGGACCGCCTACACCGGTGCGAACCTGTCCTACACCTCGCCGCAAGGTCCTGCCGCCTCGGTGCTCTATTACGAATCCACCCAATCCAACACGGTCTTTCCGAACCCTGCCAGTGGCGGCACCGTCCCGCGCGATGGCCTTCAAGTGATCGATGGACGCCTCGGTTCGACCAACATGTTCGGCATTAAAGGCTGGGAACTTTTCGGGGAATATGCGTGGCAGATGCACCGCGACGTCGATTGGGACGCGCGTGCCTGGTATCTGCGCACCGGCTACACCTTTTCTTCCCTTCGTTGGACACCGAATCTCAGCTACCGCTATGCCAGCTTCAGCGGGGATGATCCAGAGACAGAAACGTATGAGCGCTTCGACGCTCAGCTGTCCAGCGGGCTCGATCACTGGGTGCAGGGCATCAATTCCAAGAAGGTTGTCAGCAACAGCAACCTCAACAGCCATCGCCTCCGGCTCAATGTCGTGCCTACGCCAAAGCTATCGCTGACGTTCGATTACTTCTGGCTGTTCGCCGATGAGGCGGCTGGCAGCGATGCCTATGCGCAGGAGCTGAATCTCGGGGTCCGCTGGTCGATTTCACGGAATCTCTTCTTTCTCGGCGTGGCCGGGATCGCCTTTCCCGGTGACAACCTGAAAGAGCAGGCGGGCGGCGACTTGGACAATTGGACGACTGCCCAGGTCTCCCTGTTCTGGAATTTTTAACACACCTTCATGGACACACCCTATCTACCCTTACAACAGATCGGCGGCCTTCTGTTCATGATGACGGGGCCTTTGAAAGTCGCTCCCACGTTTGCCGCGATCACGGCGAAACTCTCCGCCGACGAGAAAGGACCCATCGCGCGGAAGGCTGTTTTCATTGCCATGGCCGCGCTCTGCGTGGCGATTTTCGTCGGTCCCGGCCTCATGAAATCGTGGGGGGCTTCACAGCAGGCCGTTTCTGCCGCGGCTGGTCTGCTGCTGGCGATCGCCTCTCTCCAAGGCATTCTGGGAACTCCGTCTGCCCCGGCACAGGAAGCGGGTGAGCGCGATTTGGCTATTTCCCCCCTCGCCTTCCCCACCCTCGTGCCGCCGTATGCCGTGGGAGTGCTGGTGCTTTTTGCCGCAAACTTCAGTCAGGCTGTCTCCCTCCTGCAAATGTCCGGACTCGCGCTCGCGATGATGCTGCTCAACTGGCTCGCGATGACGTTCGCCAGCCAAATCCTCCGAGTGCTAGGCCCCACCACGCTTCGAGTGCTGGGCTCCGTCTTCGGCGTGCTTCAGCTTTCCCTTGGAATTGAGATGATTCTGTACGTGGCTAAACGATCTTGATTTGGGCGCGTCCCACGGAGATTTCCGTGTTCCTGCGAGGAGGTGTGCCCGATGGAGGCGGTCTGGTGGGGATGAGGACGTGGATCGTTCAGGTGGCCAGACTTCTGGGGGTCTCGGGATCTGGAGTTGCGTCGGCGGGAGGGGAAGCTATTTTCCATGGTCCAGCGGGTTCATCAGCGACCTGACAGGAGCAACATCCCAACAGAAGCAGAAAATGAGTCACATGATCCCATCTTCACGCGGCCTTGCGAAAGTTCTGGCCGTCATTTCAGCGCTCGCCCTGGCCGAGACTGCCTTGCCGTGCACGCGCGTTTTGTGGAACTCAGGGAATGGGCACGTGATCGTCGGACGCACTCAGGACTGGACGGAACGAGCCAATTCCGCCTTCCGCGTTTATCCCCGCGGGATCGAGCGGACGGGGGCGGTGGCGGCGAATCCGCACAAGTGGACTTCCAAGTACGGCAGTCTTGCCCTTTCGGCCTACGACATGGGCACCCATGAGGGCGTCAACGAGAAGGGCCTGAGCGCCCACGCCCTTTATCTGGCGGTCGAAGCAGCGTTCGGGGAGCGCGACCCCAAGCGAGAAGCGATCGGCATCATGCAGTGGGTCCAGTACTTCCTCGATAACTACGCGACTGTTGCGGAAGCCGTGGAGGCTCAGAAGTCCTTCGCGTTTCAGATCGAACCGCTGATCCTCCCGAATGGCTACCCGACCCTTGTGCACGTCTCGATTTCGGACAAATCCGGCGACTCTGCGGTGATCGAGTATGTGGGCGGGAAGGCGCAGGTGTATCACGACAAGCGGTTCACGGTGATGACCAACGAGCCGACCTACGACAAGCAGATCGAGAACCTGAAGCAATACCG
>JAIXVE010000122.1 GCA_027483175.1 Verrucomicrobiaceae bacterium
GACTGCGCTGACGAAGTGCTGGCCGAGGCCTGGGAGATTGTAGATTTTCTCGATGATGAACGAGCCAGTGGTGATGCCGGCGAGGGCTGGGCCGAGGAAGGCGGCGACGGGGAGGAGCCCGTTGCGGAGCGTGTGGCGGATGATGATGAGCCAGCCGGGGACCCCTTTGGCGCGGGCGGTGCGGATGTAGTCCTGACTGAGGACCTCGAGCATGCCGCCGCGGGCGAGACGGGAGATGTAGGCGGCGTAGGATAGGCCCATGGTGGCGGCGGGGAGGATCCAGTCGGTGGGCTCGAACCAACCGGCGACGTTGAGAAGACGCCATTTGAGGCCGAAGACGGCGATGAGGATGGGGCCCATGACGAAAGTGGGGAGACAGATGCCGATCATGGCTAGGGACATGGGACCGACATCGAGCCATGTGTTGCGTTTGACGGCGGCGATGATGCCAGCGGGGAGCCCGATGGCCAGGGCGACGACGAGGGCGGCGGCGCCGACGATGAGGGAGACCGGGAACGAGTCGCGGATGATTTTACCGTTTCGCATGCCCTGGTTCTTCATGGAGAGGCCGAAGTCGCCGCGGCCGTACGAGGAGAGGGCTTTCCAGTACTGGACGGAGAGACTTTCGTTGAGGCCGTACTGGCGTTCGAGTTCCTTTTTGACGTCAGGGTTCATGCTTTTCTCGGAGGCGAAGGGATCGCCCGGGGCGAGACGGACCATGAAGAACGTCATGGTGAAGACAGCGAGGAGGACGGCCGCGGACTGGAGGAGACGACTGGCGATGAAGCGGAGCATGGATGGGGAAAGATGGGCGGGTGGGTTATTCCCTGCGGAGTTCGCCGTCCATGGAGCTAGGGGGAGGCGGGTAGCGGAGGTCGAAGTATTTCCACATGCGGTCGTCGAGGAGACGTTTGGTCCAGCCGACGACGGCTGGGTGGATCATGCGGGTGCGGGTGTAGTAGTAGTAGGGGATGACGGGTGCTTCGGAGAGGAGGAGGGCTTCGGCTTTGCGAAGCGTGGCGAGGCGTGAAGCGGCGTCGGTGCACTGGCCGGATTCTTCGAGGAGCTTGTCGAAGGCTGGGTTGGACCAGCCGGTGCGGTTGTTGCCGCCGTCGGTGAGCCACATGTCGATGAAGGTGGCGGGGTCGTAGTAGTCCGCGTTCCAGCCGGCGTCGGAGATATCGTAGTCCATGTGCTGCTGGGAAGAGAGATAGGAATTGTAGTCTTCCATGCGGATGGGGATGCGGATGCCGAGGTTTTTCTGCCACATGGCCTGCATGGCTTCGGCGACCTGGATGGCGCGTTCCGAGTCGGCGATGTGGAGTTTCACATTGGAGGGCCAGCCTTGGCCGTTAGGGAATCCGGCTTCGGCGAGGAGACGCTGGGCTTCGGCGATGTCGAAGGAGAAGCCTTTGACCTCGTCGTAGCCGTCCATGGGAGGAACGACGCCGAAGGCTGGGCGCTGGTTTTCGCGGAGGACATTGTCGACGAGCGACTGGCGGTCGATGGCGAGGCCGAGGGCGCGGCGGACGCGGGCGTCGTCGAAGGGTTTGCGCTTGGTATTGACCCGGTAGAAGCGGACAGCGAGGTTAGGGTCGTTGACGATGACGTCCGGGTGGTCGTGGAGGTAGGTGGGGGCTTTATCGAGCGGGACGTTGTAGGTGATGTGGAGCTGGCCGCGGCGGAAGAGACGGTCTTCGGTTTGTTCGCTGGTGATGGGGTAGAAGCGGATGCCGTCGAGTTTGACGGTGGCGGCGTCCCAGTAGTGGGGGTTTTTTTCGACCTCGAGGTAGCGGCGGAAGAGATAGGTTTTGAGACGAAACGGGCCGCTGGTGATCATTTTGCCGTCATCGGTCCATGGGTTGAGAGCGCTGAGCGGGTCGCCGTATTTTTCGAGACAGTGGCGAGCGAGCGGGCACCAGATGGAGTGGCAGAGGACCTGGGGGAAGTGAGGGGTGGGGCCGGTTAGGGTGATTTCGAGGGAATGGGGGCCGGTTTTCTTTGCGCCGAGCTGGTCAGGTGGGAGTTTGCCTTCGAAGATTTCGCGGCCGTTTTTGACGATGAAGAGCATGCCGGAGTATTCGGCGGCGAGCTTCGGGTTGAGGAGCCGTTGCCATGACCAGATGAAGTCGTCCGGGGTGATGGGGTTGCCATCGGACCAGCGGGCGTCGGGTCTGAGTTGGAAGGACCAGACGGATTTTTCCGGGTTGGACTGCCATGAGGCGGCGATGCCGGGGTCGGGGTCGCGTTCGTTGGTGGCTCCTTCGACGACGAGGCCCTCGTGGAGGGCGAGCATGATATTGTTTTCGACGACGCTGTTGGTGCGGTGGAGGTCGAGCCAGCGCGGGTCGTCCTTGTTATTGACGAGGAGGATTTTCCGGCGGGCGCCTTCAGCGGCGTTGATGGATTCGCCGGAGCAAGCGGAGAAGAGGAGGGTGAGCCAACCGGCGAGGAGGGCGACGAGGAAGCGACGCATGACGGAGGGTCATGGTGCAGGGGGCGTGCCTAGGCCAGGGAAAAGAGTGGCGGTGGCGAAAGAGCTGAGGGGATCAGCGGGTGGCGACGGCGGTGTCGGCCTTGATGGTAGTGCCTGGGGAGCGGTCTGGGCGGGAGGGGGCCTTGTAGACGTACTCGCGCATGAGTTTGGCTTCGAGAGGGAGGCCATTTTTCTCGATGATGACAGGGGTACCGACGGGAGTGCGGTTGAAGAGGTCGATGACGTCCATGCTGCGCATGCGGACGCAGCCGTAGCTGGCTGGGCGGCCGATGTTGCGTTCTTCCGGGGTGCCGTGGATGTAGATGCAGCGGCGCTGGGTGTTGCGGGTATTGGAGTCGGTGCCTGCGAGCCAGAGGATGCGGGTGACGACTGGGTCGCGGCCGGGTGCGTCTGGGGCGAGGATTTCGCCGGTGGCGTGGCGGTGTTTGAAGACCATGCCTGGGGGCATGCCGTGGCCGATTTTGCGGACGACGCGGAGTTGGCCGATGGGGGTGCGGCAACTGTTCATGGAGTCGCCGAGGCCGAATTTGGAGGTGGAGATGCCGTAGACGCGGACTGGTTCGCCGCGTTCGTAGAGGACGGCTTTCTGGTCGCGGACGGAGACTCTGATTTCCTTGGCGGCTTTGGAGGTGGAGGCGCAGTTGCTGCAGGAGAGGGCTGCGGCGAGGGCGGCTGCGGCGGCGAGCCACTGGGTGTGGCGACTGCCGGTTTGGGAGGTAGAAGGATGAGTCATTCGAGAGTTCCCGTTGGAGAGAACTTAAGCAGCGATCGGGCCGTTTTCGTCCTCATTTCGGGCTGCTGGGAAGAGTTGGGGCAGAGAGCCACAAGCGACGTACCAGAAACCCGCGGCGAAAAGTAACAAAAACGGGACGGAACTCCAGTAATTTTTTAAGAAAGCTGAAATAAGGGCAGCAGTGAAATATAAAGCGCAGGTGATTTCTGCGCCTAAGGCGATGGATTTGAGGGACTTGTAGTTCTTTTTGGCGGCGGGGGCTTTTTCGCGGCCCTGGATGCCATATTTTGGGGTACGGACGAATGGCGATTCCTGGTTGAAGAGGGCTTCGAGGACGGCGCGGCCGTTATTGACAGCCATGCCGACGAGGACGGCGACGAGCATGGGGTAGTAGAGCATGTGCTTGAGCCAGTGTTTCGGGTAAGCGGCGATCTGGCTGGAGAGGTAGAATGTGGCGACGGAGACCGTGCTGAAGAAGAAGACTGGGAGGTCGAGGAGCCAGAGCCGGTAGCCGCCCATATTGAACTGACCGCCCATGCCTGGCCATGCGACGACGCACTGGCAGAGGAGGAGGAGGTTCATGAAGTTGATGGCGAGGTGGACGGTGGCCTCGAGTTTGATGGCGAGAGGTTGTTTGGAGCGCCAGACTGGGCCGAGCATTTTTTTGCAGGTCTGGATGGAGCCCTTGGTCCAGCGGTGCTGCTGGGTTTTGAAGCCGTTGACGTCGACGGGGAGTTCTGCGGGGGTGACGAGGTCGCAGAGGAAGATGAAGCGCCAGCCCTTCATCTGGGCGCGGTAGGAGAGGTCGAGGTCTTCAGTGAGCGTGTCGTGTTCCCAGCCGCCGGCGTCGATGATGGCGGCTTTGCGCCAGATGCCTGCGGTGCCGTTGAAGTTGAAGAATCGCCCTGCGCGGCTGCGGGCGACCTGTTCGACGACGAGGTGGCCGTCGAGGAACATGGCCTGGACCTTGGTGAGGAGCGAGTAGTCGCGATTGAGGTGGCCCCAGCGGCTTTGGACGAGAGCGACTTTGGGGTCGGTGAAGTAGTCGATCATCTCCTTGAGGACGCCAGGCTGCGGGATGAAGTCGGCGTCGAGGATGAAGACGAAGTCGCCGCGGGCGGTGAGGAGACCGTGTTCCATGGCACCGGCTTTGAAGCCCTCGCGGTTGGTGCGGTGGATGTGGGAGACGTCGAAGCCGAGGGCGGAGAGCCGGGAGGCTTCGTCGGCGCAGATCGCGACGGTTTCGTCGGTGGAGTCGTCGAGGATCTGGATCTGGAGGAGGTGCTGTGGGTAGTCGAGACGGGCGACGGCTTCGACGAGACGCCTGACGACGTGCATTTCGTTGAAGACGGGGAGCTGGACGGTGACGAGCGGGAGGGATTCGAAGCGGCCGACGGGCTTTGGTGGGTTACGATAATGTTTCCAGAAAAGCCAGACGATGTAGAATCGGTGGAGTCCGAACAGAGTGAGGCCGATGACTACCGGCAGATAGCAAACAAACCAGAGCGTGGTTTTCCAGTCCCAGGGCATAGTAATTGACTGACTAAACAGAAAAGCCCGGGCTGTGTGCGGCCGGGCGGGGGTGTTTCATCCGGTGAGAACGAGGGCGCGTCAAGGGATGGTTTCCTGCGAAGGGGAGATGGGGGCGAGATGGATCAGGCGGCGACGCGGAGGTGGTTCCAGATGTTTGTGAAGATGTGGTCTGGGAAGCCGAGTGCGGATTTGAGGCCGAAATCGCGGTGGAGGAAGTTGGGGACGGAGGCCCAGTGCCTGGCGGCGTGGGCTGGGAGGATGCCGCGGAGTTTGGCCCATGTTGGCTGGATGGGGACAGGGAAGTCGCTGCCGTGGAAGAGCCGGTGGTGCCATTCCGGGAGTTTGAGGAGGCGGGCGAGGCCGGCGCTGCGGACGGGGAGAGTGAGGGCGCTGATGTCTGCGAAGAGATTGGGCCAGCGATGCATCATTTCGAGGAGGTGGCCGAGGTAATCGGGGTCACGGAGACCGCTGCGGGTGGCGGCGTGGGCGGCGATGACGGTGACACCGGCTTCGAGGGCACCGGTGAGGGAGCGCGGGTCGGCGAGGGAGG
Organism: Verrucomicrobiaceae bacterium; assembly: GCA_027483175.1. GTDB lineage: Bacteria > Verrucomicrobiota > Verrucomicrobiia > Verrucomicrobiales > V1-33 > V1-33. Next base: position 5,314 of record JAIXVE010000122.1, read on the forward strand.
GATCGATTTGTGGGACGGTGTGTTCGCCGCCGGAGTGGGCGAGGAGCGGGAGGTTGGCGGCGGCCATACGGTTCCAGAACGGGCGGTAGCGAGGGAGACGCGTGTCGATGTTCTGGCAGTTCGGGAGGAACTTGAGCATGACGGCACCGAGATCGAGACAGCGGTCGAGTTCGTCAAGGGCGTCGGGTCGGGCTGGGTGGATGGAGACTGCGGGGAGGAGCTCCGGGTGACGGCGGCAGACGGCGAAGACGTAGTCGTTGGGGACGTGGAGCGAGCCGAAGTTGAGTTTCTGGCCTGAGTGGTCATAGACCTCCTCGTGGGCGAGGAGGACGGCGTGGGAGACCGGGCTGTCGCGGAGCAAGCTGGTGAGGAGGTCGACGTAGGCGTCGTCGAATTCCGGGGCTCGCCACGAGACCTTGAGCCCGAGTTGGCGGAGCATCCAGTCTGCGAGGAAGCGGTGGAGGAATGGGGGTTTGAGCCAGCAACCGGAGCCTGAGAGCCCGTTGCCGACGAGATGGACGTGCATGTCGACGGGGCCGCGGAGGTGGAGCGGCACCGTGATCATGGCGCGGGATGGGCCGGGGTTGGCCGTTAGGAACTTGGGAGAGCGGCCTGGTCGCCTTCAGCGGATTTGCCCTTCTTTTCCGGGGCTTCGCGTTCGAGGCCGCTGAGGGCTTCGAGGGCGAGGGCGTCGGCGTCGAGGATTTGCTGACGGAGGTTGAGCTTGCGGCGATCGGCCCACCAGAGGACGACTGGGCTGGCGATGAAGATGGTGGAGTAGACGCCGGAGAGCATGCCGATGAGCATGGCGAAGGAGAAGTCTGCCATGGATTTGCCGCCGAAGAGCCACATGGCGAGGACGGCGAGGGAGGTGACACCGGAGGTGATGATTGTCCGGCTGAGCGTGGCGCTGATGGCGTGGTTGAGGACGTCTTTGAGGTCGCCCTTCATGGTGCGGAGGTCATCGCGGACGCGGTCGAAGATAACGATGGTGTCGTTGATGGAGTAACCGGCGATGGTGAGGAAGGCACCGATAAGGATGAGGCCGATTTCCTTGCCTGCGATGGCGCAGACCCCGACGGCAATGATGACGTCGTGGAGAATGGCGACGATCCCGCCGATGGCGAAGGGCATTTCGAAGCGGAACGTGAGGTAGATGAAGATGCCGAGGAGACCGAGGCCGAGGGCCCAGAGGGATTTCTCGAGCATTTCGCCGCCGACGGCGGAGCCCATGGATTCGGCGGAGGCTTCGGCGAATTTCTGTTTGAGGGCGGCGTCTGAGCCACCGAGGGCGGAGGCGAGGTGAGCCTTGAGCGATTCTGCGGTGGCGGGTGGGCTACGGAGAATGGTGTAGGGTTCGCCGGTGAGTGGTTTGACGGTGGTGACGTTGACGTTGTTGGCGTCGAGGGCGGAACCGTCTTTGGTGGTTACCTTCCAGTTCTGGAGGGCGGTGCGGACCGTATCTTCGGTGGCGGTGGGGACGTTATTGAGGCTGACGACGTCACCGCCGCGGAGTTCGTAGCCGAGGACCTTTTTACCCTTGATGCCGACGATGACGAGCATGGTGGTGCAGACGATGGCGGAGATGGTGAGCCAGAGTTTGCGTTTGCCCATGAAGTCGTAGAGTCGGTTCTCGATGAGTTCCATGAAGGAGAGCTTTTCGAGGCCTGCGCCGCTGAGCCAGAGGAAGCAGACGCGGGTGATGAGGAGGGCGGAGAACATCGAGGCGACGAGCCCGATGGTGAGGGAGAGACCGAAGCCCTTCACTGCGCCGGTGGCGATGACGATCATGATGATCGACGTGATGAGCGTGGTGATGTTAGAGTCGAAGATGGCGCTGAAGGCCTTGCTGTAGGCGGCGTTGATGGCGGGTCCGAGGGAGCGGCCGGCTTTGAGTTCTTCGCGGAGACGCTCGTAGATGAGGACGTTGGCGTCGATGGCCATCCCGAGGGTGAGGATGATCCCTGCGATCCCGGGCATGGTGAGCGTCTGGTCGAAGACGCGCATGGCTCCGAGGAGGAGGAGGAGGTTCACGATGAGGCCGACGACGGCGATGATGCCGGAGAGTCGGTAGTAGAGCATCATGAAGAAGAGCGTGAGCCCGAGGCCGACGAGACAGGCGTAGATGCCCTGCTGGACGGTTTCTTTACCGTAGGTGGGGGAGATCGTGCTGGACTGCTCGACGAGGAGCGGGTTTTCCAGCGGGTTCATGAGAGCGCTGGAGAGGTCGCGTGCTTCGGCTTCGTCGAAGCCGCCGGTGATTTCGAAGTTGGCGCCGAACTCACCGTTAATGGTCGGGGCCGAGAGGACCTCGTTGTCCATGATGATGGCCATGGGGCGGCCTTTATTGGTGCTGGTGAGCTTGCGCATCTGGTCACCGAATTCCGAGTGGAGTTCGACGACGATGTGGTAGTTGACCGAGCCTGGGTTGAGGGCGGCGTAGGCGGACTTGACGCTTTTGCCCTGCATTTCGACCTTCTTTTTGACCCAGATGAACGTGTCTGGTTTTGGGCGGGGCTTACCTGGTTCGCGGGCTTCCTTGTTTTTGTCGTCGCCGCGGTCGCCGAGGTAGCGCATTTTGGTGGCGTCCGGCTTGAGGGTTTGATCGGCTTCGTTGGTGAAGTTGAAGCCGTCTGCGCCGAGGAGGCGGAATTCGAGTTTCGCGACCCGTTCGATGACGGATTTGGAGTTGGCGATTTCTTCGTCGCTGAGGCCGGGGACCTCGACGTAGAGACGGTCGGTGCCTTGGGGGGTCACGACGACGTCTTTACCGCCGGTGGGGTTGAGGCGGGATTCGATGATGGCCTGAGCGGTGGCGAGGACGTCCGGGGTGACGGGGCGTTCGCCGGCGGGTTGGACGCGGACGAGGAAGGAAGCACCGCCTTGGAGGTCGATGCCTTTTTTGACGCCCTTGCCTTCGGTGATGCAGAAGATGCTGAAGGCGGTGAGGACGAGAGAGAGGATGGAGCCGACGATGCGTTTACGGCGATCGGTTTCGGAGGCGAAGTAGGCGACGAAGAGACCGGCGGCGACGACCCCGATGCCGAGGACGAGGTAGGGCAGGTATTTTTCCATCTGCGACAGGTTTTCAGCGGCAGCGAGCATGAGAGCGGATCGTGAGGGGGTAAAGGAAAGGTGCGGGGCGGTCGATGAGAGCGGCCAGCGGGGGCGGAATTGTCCTTTTAATCAGGACTGAAGGCAATGAAGATCAGGCGGTGGCGTCTGATTTTGCGGCTTCGGCTGGTTCGTCGGAGGCTTTGAGGACGGAGAGGACCGAGTTTTTGTCGACGCGAATTTTGACCCCGTCGGCGATTTTGAGGGTGACGACCCGGTCATTGATGTTGGTGACGAGCCCGTAGATGCCGCCGGCGGCGATGACTTCGTCACCGCTTTTGAGGGCGGCGAGTTTGGCCTGATGTTCCTTCTGCTGACGGCGCTGGGGCCTGATGAGCATGAAGTAGAAGAGGACGATGAGGAGGACGGGCATGGCCATCTGGGCGATGCCACCGCCTTGGGCGGCGTCCTGCTGAGCGAAGAAGAGAGAGGCGGCGAGAGAGGAAGAGGAAATCATGGAGAACTAGAGAGAATCTGGAGGAGGAGAAAGGTATTCCGCGACGAAGGCCGCGCGGAAGTCCGAAAACGTACCCGCTTCGATTTCCTCCCGGGCGCGGCGCGCGAGGGACAGGTAGAAATGCAGATTGTGCAGACAAATCAACCTTAAACCCAGGATTTCCCCGGCGCGGAAGAGGTGGCGGACGTAGGCGCGGCTGAATCGGGAGCAGGCGGGGCAGGTGCAGCCTTCTTCGATGGGGCGGTGGTCGAGAGTGTACTTCTGGTTTTTGAGATTGATTTGGCCGTGGCGGGTGAAGGCGGAGCCGTGGCGGGCGAGGCGGGTGGGGATGACGCAGTCGAACATGTCGACGCCTCGGGCGATGAGGTGGAGGATTTGTGGGGGCGTGCCGAGGCCCATGGCGTAGCGGGGTTTGTGGGCGGGGAGGTGGGGTTCGGCGTGATCGACGGCGGCCATCATTTCGGGTTCGGGTTCGCCGACGCTGACGCCGCCGATGGCGTAGCCGTCCCATTCCATGGCGGCGAGGGATTTGGCGGCGCGTTCACGGAGTTGGGGGTAGACGCTGCCCTGGACGATGCCGAAGTGGAGTTGGCGGCCGGTGTTGCCGCCGGCCTGGGGTTGGTGTTTTTCGACCCAGTCGCGGCAGCGGAGGGCCCAGCGGAGCGTGAGGTCGAGGCTTTTGGAGGCGTCGGGCTCGGAGACTGGCCATGGCGGGCAGTCGTCGAAGAGCATGGCGATGTCGGAGCCGAGGACGGCCTGGATTTCCATGCTTTCTTCCGGGCCGAGGAAGCGTTTGGAGCCGTCGAGGTGGCTTTGGAAGTGGACTCCGGCCTCGGTGATTTTGCGGAGTTTGGCGAGAGAGAAGACCTGGAAGCCGCCGCTGTCGGTGAGGAGCGGGCGGTTCCATGCGGCGAAGGCGTGGAGACCGCCGAAGTTGCGGAGGACGTCGCAGCCTGGGCGGAGGTTGAGGTGGTAGGTGTTGCCGAGGATGATCTGGGCACCGAGGGATTCGAGTTCGTCCGGGGAGACCGCTTTGACTGCGCCCTGGGTACCGACGGGCATGAAGACTGGGGTTTCCACCACCCCGTGCGGCAACTGGAGCCGCCCGCGTCGGGCGCGGCTGTGCGGGTCGGTCTGGAGGAGAGTGAACATGGAGGCTCCTGAGCGGTGCGGGGGAGGGCGGCAAGGGCAAAGCCGGGGAACGCCCGTGGAACATGCGTGCGGCGGGGGTGGAGGCTAGTTGATTCGCGGGTTTTCCCCAGCTTATTCACATTTGGTCAGGATGCGGGGAAGGGATGTGTGGTTTCCGGGGAAATTCATGGATTGTTCATGAATTGGAGTGGGGGAGAGAAGCAGTGGAGGGGATCGGGAGGGAGAGGTTGGGGAGGCCGGGAATATATCTAAGAAAGCTGAACTAAAGGGGAGATCCGGGAAAATCCGAGCGTGATTCAGGTTGACGGAGGGGGAATGAGGAGGGGTGGCGGGCGGGGTGAGTTATTCACCATGGGGTGGAGGGGTGGGTGGTGAAGAGAAGGTTTTCCCGGGAGCGCCTCGGGGGTTGGGAGCGGGAAAATGGGGTGTGTTCCCAAAGTTATTCACCATGAGGTGATGGGTGGGGGTGCTGTCTTGTTTGTGGCGGTGGCTGAATGTTCGATGAGGGGGGGATCCGTGAATCCGCAGTTTGCGGGGAGGGATGGGGCGGGCAAGGTGGGCGGCATGAAGATGATTTCGATGCTGGCGGCGGTGATGTCGATGAGTGGTTGGGCGGAGGGAGCGGGAGGGAGGCCGAACATTGTGGTCGTGCTGAGTGACGACATGGGGTTTTCGGATCTGGGGTGTTACGGAGGGGAGGTGGGGACGCCGGCGCTGGACGGGTTGGCGGCGAAGGGGGTGAGGTTCACGCAGTTTTACAATGGGGCGCGGTGTTGTCCGACGCGGGCGAGCCTGCTGACGGGGTTGTACCCGCATCAGGCGGGTGTGGGGCACATGACGGATGATCGGGGGCACGAGGGGTATCGCGGGGAGTTGGGTCGGCGGTGTCTGACGATTGCGGAGGCGTTGAGGCCGGGAGGTTACCGGACTTACATGGCAGGGAAGTGGCACGTGACGAAGCTGCCGGCGGCGGGGGCTGAGGCGGATCGGGGGAATTGGCCGCGGCAGCGAGGGTTTGATCGGTTTTACGGGACGATCATTGGTGCGGGGAGCTTCTGGGATCCGGCGTATCTGGTGCGGGATGACGAGCGGGTCTCGGCGTTTGCGGATCCGGGGTATGAGCCGACGGAACCTTATCATTACACGGATGCGATTGCGGACCATGCGGTGCGGTATGTGCGGGAGCACCATGCGGCGCATGCTGAGCAGCCGTTTTTCCTGTATGCGGCGTTTACGGCGGCGCACTGGCCGATGCATGCGCGGGAGGCGGACATTGCGGCGATGCGAGGGAAGTATGACGCCGGGTACGAGGCGGTGCGGCGGGCGCGTTATGAGAAGATGGTGGAATTGGGGGTGGTGAGCCGGGAGACGACGGGATTGATGCCATTGCCGCGCGGGGAGACGGGGACGGAGTTCGAGGCGTGGGATCGGCGGAACATGGAGGTGTACGCGGCGATGATTGCGGCGATGGATCGGGGGATCGGGCGATTGGTGGAGGCATTGCGGGAGACGGGAGTACTGGAGAACACGCTGATTTGTTATTTGCAGGACAATGGAGGATGTGCGGAGGGGATCGGGCGGGGCGGGCGAGGGGAAGCTCGGGCGGCGATGCCGAGTCTGCCGGTGGAGCGGGCGGACGCGATGCGGGATGAACTGACGCCGAAGCAGACGCGGGATGGTTATCCGGTGCGGCAGGGGAAGGGTGTGATGGCGGGTGGGCCGGATACCTATGTGGCGTATGGCGAGGCTTGGGCGGCGGTTTCGAATACACCGTTTCGCGAGTACAAGCACTGGACGCACGAGGGAGGGATCAGTACGCCGCTAGTGGTGCACTGGCCGAGCGGGATTCCGAGGGAGATGGAGGGCAAGCTGGTGCATACGCCCGGGCACCTTGTGGATATCATGGCGACGTGTCTTGATGTGGCGGGGACGAGTTATCCGGCGAAAGCGGGCGGGCAGGAGTTGAAGCCGCTTGAGGGGATCAGCCTCCGGCCGGCGCTGAAGGGAGATGCGTTAGTTCGGGCGCGGCCGTTGTGCTGGGAGCACGAGGGGAACCGGGCGGTGCGCGATGGTGATTGGAAGCTAGTGGCGAAGGCTGGGAAGCCGTGGGAATTGTATGATATTGCCAAGGACCGCAGCGAGCGGCGGGATCTGGCGGCGGAGCAACCGGAGAGGGTGAAGGCGATGGCGGCGCAGTGGGATGAGTATGCGGCGCGGTGCGATGTGCTGCCGCTGGGGGCATGGAGGGGGAAGGGTGGGAGGTGAGGGGGGCTGATGAGCTGGAGGAGACCTTTCGAGAAGCCGGGCGGCAGCGAAGCGGGCCTAAAGTGATTTAAGGTTAGCTTCGACTCGGCAGCGGGAGGTTCCAGCCTACGGCCTGGGCGACTTGAGAAGCGAATGCCGGGACACTCCTTGCCAGTTTCGCCAGATAAGTTTCTGCGCTGAGGTCGCGATCACGAGCCATGTCACTGAGCTTGGCCACGACCACGTCGGGGCTGATTGTGTGAAGGGTGATCAGATAGTCTGCCGGATGTACGGCATGGATGTCCCACGGACGCAGTGAATCCGGACTGAAGTCGCGAAGATTGAACGTGACTATTGTAGATGCTCCGGCCCGGATTGCGGTGGCGAGCACGTGCCGGTCTTTGGGGTCGTTCACAAGTACCGGTTCCAAGCAATTGGCTTCATTCACGAGGGCCTCGGGGAAGTGCTTCTCGACCTCCGTCTGCCAATGGTTCGCGAGATCTTCGGGCCATTTCAGTCTTTCGCGGTGGGTGCGGGCGGTTTCCTCGAGAATGCGTTGCGACCACTTGGGCGAAAAGAGGCGGGGGCGTTCCGCCAAACGGAGGAAAAGGTCGCACACGCCATGGTTGGCGAGGACGCAGGCGTCGAGTACGACTCTGTAGTTCGCGCCCTTCATTCACCGGTGTAGCTTGCGTCATCCAGGCCCGCTTCCATAACCTTCCTGGAGAGGTTGCCCATAGCTTCGCGGCGTGATGCATCGCGGTTTCGCTCGTAGTCGAGCAGATGTTTGAAAACTATCCGGCGATGACTGCCGACGTAGTGGAAGGGGATTTCCCCTTTATCGAGCAGGCTGATGAGGAAGGGGCGCGACATGCCAAGGTAATCGGCAGCGGCCTGGCTGGTGAAGGACTCATCCTCCGGCATCATGATCACCGCACGACGCTCGCGGATGGATCGGAGCACATGCACCAGCATGTCAAAGATCGGCTGCGGCAGCTCCAAGCGTTTGCCGTCGGCATTGATAAGGGCAGGGCGTTGCTCGCTGCCGAACACCTCTCCAAGGAGGCGCTCCACTTCCAGAAAGTCCTCAGCACTGAGTTCACTGGGGTCGAGGCGATTCGGGGCGAGTTTCATGGTGGGCACTGGCGGAAGACGACCGCCAATTTGGGCGATCTGCGGCCTTGAGTCAAAGCAATATGCGAAATAATCGCAATATTCGAAGCGTGAATTCTGCTGGGTAGCCACCCGGCATGGATCTCTGAGGGCGGCGAGGAGCAGGCCATTGAAGACGTTGAGGCGTTCGGAGTCTGATTCGCAATGCGCCCTTGGTTTGGCGTTGGCTGGCCCGGATGGCGGCGGCGAGCACGTGGCGGTCTTCAGGGTCGTTCAACATCACGGGCTCGACGCAATCGGCTGTACCGACGAGGGCTTCAGGAGGTTGTTTTTCGACATCCGCCTGCCAATGGCCTCCCCGAAAAAATGGGAAGTTCCTGATAACGGTTTACTCACTTTCTGCTATTTGTCTGCGGACATCCGATCCCTCTATTCCCGATGACGCCGCGGCTGAAACCTTACGACCGACTCAGAGACCTCAAAACCCAGGACGGTCACCGGCTTGGTGGACTCTTGGTTGGCCTTTTCGAGGCGCTGACGGTCTTGGCGACGGGCGCAGAGCCGATCGCGCCGGGGGAGTTGGTTGCGCCGAAGCTCGAGATTGTTGGGGGGAATCTGAATTTCACGGTCCAGCCATCGGTCGCGGGCCGCAGCTACCTGCTCCAGTATGCAGACACCTTGCAGGGTGGAGCGTGGCAGGATCTTGGCGGGGTAGTCATTGGGGACGGGAACAACCTTGTGATCACCACCCCCTACACCGCCGGAGTGCCCCGGCGGTTCTATCGTCTCGCGCTTGATGCAGCGGCAGCAGTGCCCGAAGGCTTTTCCCTCATCCCCGCGGGAGCCTTCATGATGGGACGCACCATCGGCGACACAAATCTCTCCGACGCACCACCTGTGAGGGTGACGGTGAGCGCCTTTTTCATGGGGAAATACGAAGTGACGAAAGCCCTGTGGGATGAGGTGCGAGCATGGGGTTCCGACAATGGGTACACGGATCTCATCCTAGGGGGCGGCAAGGCGAGCAATCACCCGGTGCAGACGATCACTTGGTCCGACAGCGTGAAATGGTGCAATGCGCGCAGCCAGAGGGACGGGCTGACTCCGGTTTACACCGTGAGCGGCGTGGTCATGAAAACCGGGACGCTGACTCCCACGGCGAACTGGAGTGCGAATGGCTATCGACTGCCGACGGAAGCGGAGTGGGAGAAAGCGGCGCGGGGAGGACAAGGTGGCCTGCGTTTTCCGTGGGGAGATACCATCAGCCATAGCCAGGCAAACTATTTTGCGTCCAGCATCTACATCTACGATTCAAGTGGGGCGGTAGACAATTACCACCCCAGCTACATGGCGGGAGGACTCCCTTACACGTCGCCCACGGGAAGTTTTGCGGCCAACGGGTATGGCTTGTATGACATGGCAGGGAATGTCTGGGAGTTTTGCTGGGATTGGAAGGGGACGTATGTGAGTGAAGCTATCGATCCACGGGGTGGTGATGGCTCGATCAGCGGCGCGGTCCGGGTGATGCGGGGCGGCAGTTGGACCTCGAACGCGGCCGCCTGCCGCGCTGCGCGCCGCGACGGCATCCAACCAATAAATCTTGAGAACAACAGCTTCGGGTTCCGCCTGGCTCGCAGTTCAGTCCCTTGAAAAAGCAGGAGGGCCTGCGGGAAGCAGAGGTGTATATTGCTTCGCTGCGGCAGCGACAAGGCCGGGACAGCCTTGCTACGGCGGAATGCGCTGATTGCCGGGATTTCGCAAACCCTGCCTAGCTGAGCGTGGGTTCCGACGGTTCGGTGACGGCGGTGTCGCGTTCCCAGCCTTCGTTTTCGAGTCGGATGGTTTCGATGGCGATGGCGGTTTGGTTGGCGTCGAGATCGAGGAATGCGGTGAATTCGGAGACCCAGCAGCGGAAGACGAGGTAGGCGAGGACGAGTTGACCGGCTTCGTTGAATACTTCGATGGTGATGTCCTTGCGGAATTCCTTGAGTGATCAGTGGAGATGTCAGTGATTGGTGACGAACTCGTCGGTGTTGAGGAGGGCGCGGATAAGGAGGGTCCATGCGGCGCGGGCGGGGTCGTTGGCGCCGGAGAGTTGGGAGGGGTCGAGTTTGCCGGAGGCGAGGCGTTCGTGCTGGGTGGCGAGGAATTGTGAGGCGGCGGTGAGTTCCTCGGTGGTGGGTGGGCGTGAGAAGATGCGGAGGAAGACCTTGTGGAGTTTGGCGTCGGGGGATTCGCGGGTGGGGGCGATGTTAGCGGCCATGGCCTGAGCGGCTTCCATGAACATGACGTCGTTGAGAAGAGTCAGGGACTGGAGGGGAGTGTTGGAGACATCGCGTCGGGCGACGCAGGCTTCGCCGCTGGGGGCGTCGAAGGTGGCGCCCATGGCGAATGGGGCGGTGCGTTTGACGAACGTGTAGAGACTGCGGCGGTAGCGGTCTTCGCCGGAGCTGGTGGCCCATGACATGGCACCGTAGGTGCCTTCGGTGGTGACGCCTGCGGGTTGGGGTGGAAAGACGCCTGGGCCGCCGGCTTTGAGGGAGAGGAGCCCGGTGACCTTGAGGGCGCTGTCGCGGATTTGTTCGGCTTCGAGGCGGTGGCGAGGGCCGCGCCAGAGGAGGAGATTTTCGGCGTCGCGGGAGGCGGCGGGGCCGGTGACGCGTGAGGATTGGCGGTAGGTGGCGCTGGTGGCGATGAGCCGGTGGAGTTTTTTGAGAGACCAGCCGGATTCCATGAATTCGACGGCGAGCCAGTCGAGGAGGTCGGGGTGGGTGGGGAGATCGCCCTGATAGCCGAAGTCTTCCTCGGTTTTGACGAGACCGCGGCCGAAGAAGGAGGCCCAGTGGCGGTTGACGACGACGCGGGCGGTTAGGGGGTGATTATGGCTGACGAGCCAGCGGGCGAAGGAGAGACGGTTAGCGGGGGCGTCGGGCGGGAGGGCGGGGAGGAAGGCGGGGACGCCTGCATCGACCTTGTCCTTGGGCTGAGTGTATTCGCCGCGGTGGTGGATGAAGGTCGGGCGCGGGTTGGAGGCTGGGCGTTCGCGCATGGCGAGCGTGGGTTGCCATGCGGGGAGATTGGCGAGGGCGTTGATCTCGTTGCGGGCGGCGGCGAGTTCCGGGGCGTTGAGGAGGAAGGCGTTGCGGAGCTTGGCGCGGTTGGCGTCGGTGAGTTCCGGGTGCGGGATGCTGAGGAGCGCCTGAGTTTCGCCGTCGAGTTGGGAGGCGGTGGCACCTTCTGCGGAAGTGAAGGAGATGCGGAAGCGGCCCAGCGAGCAGGCGTAGTGGCGACCGAAGACGAGCTGGAGAGAGAGTTGGCCGTCGGTCGGGGTGATGGGTTTTTCGAGGACGAAGACGGCTTCGTGAGGGCGGCCTTCTGCTCCGGCGGTGCTCCAGCCGGTCTGGGCGTCGCCGTCGATGGCGAGGGCAGCGGAGGCGGAACCGCCGAAGTTGTTTTTGCCGTAGCTTTCGGAGGCGGAGGCGAAGCGGAGCGGCTGACCGCCTAGCATGAGTCGGAATTCGCCCATGAAGAAGTCGCCTTTGGGGCCTTCGTAGTAGGCCATGCCCGGGCCGTTGCTAGGCAGGGAGTCGTCGGGGAGGGCTTCGAGCCTGACGGCGGTGATGTTTTTGAGAGGCGAGGAGACCGTGACGTCGTAGGTGTCGGCCTTGGTGATGTCGCCGCTGGCGAGGATGGAGTGGTCCGGGAGGATGGAGAGGAGCGGTGAATTGGAAGTGGCGCTAACTGGTTTTGCGGGCGACCATGGTGTGGTGCGCGGGCGGGTGTTGCCGAGCCATGAGAGGAAGGCCTTTTCGGCGGCTTCGCGCGGGCTGGCTCCGGGGGCGGAAGTGCCGGTGCTGAAGCGGATGCGGCCGGGGGAGTGGTGGCCGCCGTGATTGGAACTGAGACGGACGGTGACTTTGCCGGAGGGGCTGGAGATCGGCGAGGCGAGACGGAAGGAGGCCCACTGATTCTGGTTGAGGGCTTTGCCTTCTTCGTGGACGGCCCAACCGTTGTTGAAGTCACCGTCGATGGCATGGGAAATGGGGTAGCCCTTTTGCTGGGCGGAGGCTTCGGCGGCGGAGAAGGCGACCGGTTTGCCGTCGATGGTGAGGGTGAGTTCGCTGAGGACGAAGTTGCCGTGCGGGGTGCGGCCGGGGCCGTTGGCGGGGAGGGAAGGATCGGCGAGGGTTTCGAGACGCAGGTGGGAGAATGGTTCGGTGCCGGTGGTCACTTCGAAGGTGACGTCCGAGCGGTCCGGGCCTGGGGATTTGAAGAGGACACTGCCGTCGGGCTGAATGGTTCCGGTTTCACCGGTGCCGGTGAAGGAAGTGATGGCGGAGGGTTTCCATGAGACGTCGCCGGCGGGCCACTGATCGGGAAGAGCGGCGATGAGCGCGGCGCGGCGGGCGGCACGTTTGGTGAGTTCGGATTCGGCGTCTGGCGGGCGGATGAGGTAATCGGGTTCCTCGGTGTTGTTGAGGAACGCCATGATCTGATAGTATTCCCGGTGCTGGATGGGGTCGTATTTGTGAGTGTGGCACTGGGCGCACTGGAGTGTCAGGCCTAGCCATGCAGCTCCGGTGGTGGAGACGCGGTCGGTCATGGCGCGGAAGCGGAATTCGAGCGGGTCGATGCCGCCTTCCTCGTTGAGCATGGTATTCCGGTGGAACCCGGTGGCGACGATCTGGTCTGGGGTGGGGTTGGGGAGGAGATCGCCGGCGAGTTGTTCGACGGTGAACTGATCGAACGGCATGTCGGCGTTGAGGGAACGGACGACCCAGTCGCGGTATGGCCAGATGGTGCGGCCGCGGTCTTTTTCGTAGCCGTTGGTGTCGGCGTAGCGGGCGAGATCGAGCCATTTGCGGGCCCAGCGTTCGCCGTATTGAGGGGAGGCGAGGAGACGGTCGACGGCGGCCTCGTAGTCCTTGCCGCCGGATTCGACGAAGGCGGCGGTTTCTTCGGGGGATGGCGGGAGACCGATGAGGTCGAGGGAGACCCTGCGGAGGAGCGTGGCGGGGTCGGCGGGCGGGGAAGGGGAGAGATTCTCGGCTTTGAGGCGGGCGAGGACAAAGGCGTCGATGGGGTTGGGGAGAGGGGAGGGCGGAGCGGGGCGCTGAGGAGCGGAGAAGGCCCAGTGTTCTGCGTAGGCGGCACCGGAGGCGATCCAGCGGCGCAGGGTTTCTTTCTGAGCTGGGGTGAGCGAGTGTTTGGTGGCTGGAGGCGGCATGACCTCGTCCGGGTCGTCGGAGAGGATGCGGGTGATGACTTCGCTGGCGTCGGGGTTGGAGGGGACGATGGCGCGGGCACCGCTTTTGGCGGGTTCGAGGGCGGCGGAGCGGACGTCGAGTCGGAGCTTGCCTTTACGGCCTTCCTCGTCGGGGCCGTGGCATTTGAAGCAATGGTTGGAAAGGATGGGGCGGACGTCCTTGGCGAAGTCTGGAGCGGGTTCTGCGGCCGTGGCGGCGGCGGCGGAGACCATGAGAAGAATGAGGCGCGGGGGCGTGGGCATCGTGGAAGAAACGGAGTGGGGAGCGGGATCCTTACGGAGAGCAATGGGAGGTGAGCCAGTGGAGGTAGGGTTCGGCGGCGGAGGCTTCGAGGGTGACGAGTTCGGGGACCTCGTAGGGGTGGAGTGCGCGAAGACGATCGAGAGCGATTGGGGCGGAGGTGGCGGACGCTTTGATGATGACGAGGACCTCGGAGGAGGATTCGAGGGACCCCTGCCATGAGTAGACCGAGGTGATGCCTGGGAGGATCTGGACGCAGGCGGCGAGGTGTTCGGTGACGAGCGTGGAGGCGGCGGATTGGGCGGAGGCGGCGTCGGGGAACGAGGTGAGGAGGATGCGGAGGGGTGGGGTGGACATGAGGTGAGGGGCGGGTGAAATTGTCACAGTACGCGGTTTGTCATCGCTGGGGGGCCGGGTATGAAGGGTGCTGATTCCCAACCAACTCATGAAATTTCCGGTCGTCGATGGCATTCCATTCCGTAGCAAGGAGATGAGTTGGCTTGCGTTCAACTCGCGGGTGTTGCAGGAGGCGGCGGATGGGAGGCTGCCGCTTGGGGAGAGGCTGAAGTTTCTGGGGATTTATTCGTCAAATCTGGATGAGTTTTTCCGGGTGAGGATGGCGACCTTGAGGCGGCTGGTGCTGCTGGGGAAGGATTACCGGCCATTGCGGCTGCCGGATCCTCGGGAGACCCTGCGGGACGCGCGGCGGTTGATTCGGCGGGATGGATTGCAGTTTGACGCGGTGTACCGGGATATTCTGAGGGGGATGGCGAAGGCGGGGGTGCGGCTGGTGAACGAGAAGGATGTGCCGCGGCCGTTGTGGGACTGGCTTTACGAGTATTTTTTCGAGTCGGTGAGGCCGCATATCATGCCAGTGATGGTGCGTTCGTACAGTCGGTTTGAGACATTGGCGGACACGTCGATGTATCTGGCGGTGGAGTTGGGGCGACATGACCGGAAGGGGCGGGAGGCGCATGCACTGATCCGGATTCCGGTTCCGGAGCTGCCAAGGTATGTGACATTGCCGGAGCACAAAGGGGAGCGGATTGTGATGTGTCTGGACGACATCATCCGGTTTGGGATGCCGAGCCTGTTCACTGGGTTGCCGTACACGCAGTTTGATGCGTGGGCGATCAAGTTCACGCGGGATGCGGAGCTGGAGTTTGACGATGACTTCACGGCGAGCCTGTATGATAGGATTGCGGAGGGATTGAGGGCGCGGCGGACTGGAGCGCCGGTGCGGATGAATTATGATGGAGGGATTCCGAAGCCGTTTCTGGAGCTGCTGACGGACAAGTTGCGGCTAGGCGACGAGCCGACGCTGCTGCCGGGCGGGCGATATCATAACAGAAGAGATCTGGTGCAGTTTCCGGTGCCGGCGTCGATGAAGGCGGCGGCACCACGGCGGTTACCGCACCGGGTGCTGAGTGGCGACCGCGAGAGTATTTTCCGGACCCTGCAGGAAGGGGATGTGCTGCTGCATCTGCCGTGGCATTCGTTCAGTCTGTTTCTGGATTTTCTGAGGGAAGCAAGTCTGGATCCGTTTGTGGACAGTATTCGGCTGACGCAATACCGGCTGGCGCGGCATTCGAGTGTGGCCAGTGCGCTGATCACGGCGGCGCAGAACGGCAAGGAAGTGACGGTGCTGGTGGAGCCGCAGGCTAGGTTTGACGAGCAGCAGAACATCAGCTGGGCGCAGCGCTATCAGGATGCGGGGATCCGGGTGATTCTGGGGGTGCCGGGGTTGAAAGTGCACGCCAAGATGTGTGTGGTGACGCGGAACGAGCACGGAGAGCCGCGGCATTACAGTGCGTTAGGGACGGGGAATTTCAATGAGGACACGGCGAGGTTCTACACGGACCATCTGCTGCTGACGGCGCACCACGGGGTTGGGGTCGACATTGTGGAGAGCTTCCGGTTTTTCGAGATGAACTGGCAGCCGCCGGTGCTGCATCATCTGGTGGCGGCTCCGTTTCAGCTGCGGACAGCGATTGGTTCGATGATCCGGCACGAGACGGCGGTGGCGAAAGCGGGTGGGAAGGCGTCGGTATTTCTGAAGCTGAACAATCTGGCGGATCCGGAGATGACGGCGCTGCTTTATGAAGCGGCGGAGGCTGGGGTGGAGGTACGGCTGATGGTGCGGAGCATGTTTTCTGTGGCGGCCGGGCATCCGAAGGTGAGCGGGAACATCGAGGGGCGATCGATTGTCGATGGATGTCTGGAGCACAGCCGGCTGTTTGTGTTCGGGAACAGCGGGAATCCGAGGGTGTTTCTGTCGTCTGCGGATTTTCTGCCGCGGAATTTCGACAGCCGGTTTGAGATCATCGTGCCGATGCTGGACGAGGAACTGAGGGACGAATTGATGCACTATCTGGAGTTGCAGTGGGCGGACAATGTGAAGGCGCGGGTGCTGGATGCCGGGCTGACGAATGCGATCGCAAAAGGCGGGAGCAAAGCGCAGCGTTGTCAGGAATCGATTCCTGAGTGGCTGACGGGCAAACTGGTGGAATCATGAAGGCAGGGCGGGGCGGGGAAACGATGGCCGGGATGGTGGTGAGTGTTGCGGAGATGCGGGCACTGGAAGCGGCGGCGGTTGCGTCGGGCGTGCCGGAGGCGGTGCTGATGGACGAGGCGGGAGCGGGAGCGGCGGCGGTGGTGAGGCAGTTTTTTCCGGTAGCGGGAGTGGCGTTGATATATGGCGGGAAAGGTCATAACGCGGGTGACGCTTTTGTGCTGGCGGGGCATCTGGTGGAGGCCGGTTGGCTAGTGGAGGTGCGCATGGTGTTTCCGGAGGAGGTGCTGAGGCCGCTGGCGGTGGAGAAGCTGGCGGTGTTGCGGGGCCGTGTGGTCCGCGGGGCGGTGGGAGATGAACCTCCGCGCGGGCTGACGGTGATTGCTGATGGGGTGTTAGGGACGGGAGCGGTTGGTGTGTTGAACGCGGGCGTGCGGGAGGCGTGCGACGAGATGAATCGGTTTCGTGAGGTGACGGGTGCGATGGTGGCGGCGCTGGATGTGCCGACGGGGTTGGATGCGGAAACGGGTGATGCGGCAGTGGGGGCGGTTAGGGCGGATTTGACAATCGCCTTCGGGTTTCCGAAGACGGGGCACTGTGCGGATGGTGCTGAGGATTGGTGCGGACGGCTTGCGGTGGTTTCGTTGAGCGGGTTGGAGGTGCTGAGTGACGCGGGGATGCGCCCGCGGGTGCTGACGCCGGAGTTGCTACAGACGTGGCTGCCGGGACCGCGGAATTTCGGGATGCACAAGGGGGCAGCCGGGCGGGTTGGTGTGGTGGCTGGCAGTGTTGGATTTACGGGGGCGGGGCAATTGGCTTCGGTGGCGGTGGGGCAGGCTGGTGCGGGACTGGTGACTTTGTTTACGGAGCGGCGAGCGTGGGCGGTGATGGCGGCGGCGTGTCCGCCGGAGATCATGGTGCGGCCCTTGGATTCGTGCCGGGAAGTGATGGGGATGAAGTTTGATGCGATTGCGGTGGGGCCTGGGCTGGGAGAGACGCCGCCGCCGGATCTGCTGACGCTGTTGCGCGACGATCCGCGACCGATGGTGGTGGACGCGGATGCATTGAATGCGATGGCGGCGCTGCCCTCCGGTGTGCCTGCGTGGCCCGCTGTGGGGCCGAGATTGCTGACACCTCACCCTGGGGAGATGGAGCGGTTGCTGAAGCGGTTTGCGCCGGAGTTGTCAGGGAAGAGCCGCCGGGATCAGGCGGTTGGACTGGCGAAGTTGACGGGTGCGGTGGTGCTGCTGAAGGGATCGCGGACGTGTGTGGCGACTGCAGATGGGCGGGTGGCGTACAACGGGAGCGGGCATCCGGCGATGGCGCGGGGAGGGATGGGAGATGTGCTGACGGGGTTGACGGCGGCGTTCATGGCGGGCGGCATGGAGCCATTTCGGGCGGCGTGTCTGGGGTCGTGGCTGATTGGGGCGGGAGCGGAGACGTGGTTGCGGCGCCATTCTGGAGCGGAGGCATCGCTGACGGCGTCATTGGTGCGGGAGTACGCGTGCCGGTTTGCGTTGCCGGGGCTGCGGACTGGAGGGTATTGAGGCGGTGGGAGGCTGGGTGGACGCAGTCCATGGTTGACTTCATCCGGGGGTGCCGTCAGGCTTTCGGCTTATGCAGAAGAACGCACTCGGCAGAGGACTGGGAGCACTGATCAGCGGTGCGGCCAAACGCGGCGGACCGGGCATGGCCGAGGCCGTGCCGGGAACGGAAGGTACTGCGGGCGCGGTGGCGGGGACGGGAGGTGAGGCTGACGAGGGTGTATCTGTGGGATCGGTGGGGGTGAACCAGGTGGCAATCACGAGCATTGTGCCGAGCCCGATGCAGCCGCGGAAGACGTTTCGAGATGAGCAGCTGACGGAGTTGATGGAATCGATTCGGGAGCACGGGTTGATTCAGCCGCTGGTGGTGCGGAAAGTGAATGGACGGCTTGAATTGATTGCGGGCGAGCGACGGTTTCGGGCGTGTCAGAAGCTGGGACTGGGTGAGGTGCCGGTGATTGAGCGGGAGGCGGGTGATCGCGAGGTGCTGGAGATGGCGCTGATTGAGAATCTTCAGCGGGAGGATTTGAACCCGGTTGAAGAGGCGGAGGCGTACACTCGGCTGGCGAAGGAATTCGGGCTCCGGCAGGAGGACATTGCGCAGCGGGTTGGGAAGAATCGGGCGACAGTGGCCAATGCGATGCGGTTGCTTGATCTGGCGGCGCCGGTGCGTGGGTTGCTGGCGCAGGGGTTGATCACGACCGGGCACGCAAAGGCATTGTTAGGGTTGCGCGATGCGGCGCTGCAGGCGATGGTGGCTGACATGGTGGTACGCAACGGACTGACGGTGCGGCAGACGGAACAGCAGGTTCAGAGGGAGTTGGCGGGTACGGGGTCCGCGCCGGTTGCGGCGAAGGCGGGGAAGCCGAAGGGCCCTGATCTTGGGGCGCACCTGCATCGTATTCAGAGCAATCTGCGGCAGCACTTTGCGACTCAGGTGACGCTGCAGCACACGCCGAAGAAGGGAAGAATCGAGATTGAGTATTATGGCGACGACGATCTCGGGCGGATCCTTGAACTGCTAGGCATCGAGGCGGAATGAAACGGCGGTGGCGTTCCATTGGTGCTGTGAGGCCGCTGCTGGCTGCGGTTGCTGTGGCGGGATTGGCGGGTTGCGGGAGCAAGCCAGAGGGCGCAGGGCCTGCGGCTGGCGGGGCGGCGGTGACATCCGGGGCGTGGACGAACTTTTCCGGGGCGCGAGCGATGGAGGATGTGAAAGCGCTGGTTGGTATCGGGCCGCGCCCGTCTGGCAGCGAGCGGATTGAGAAGGCGCGACAGCATCTTGAGAAGCAGCTGAAGGCGGCGGGATGGGTGACGCAGAGACAGGAATTCACGGCGACGGCTCCAGTGCGCGGGCCGGTGGCGTTTGTGAATGTGCGTGCCCGGCTGCCGGTTGGCGGTGACGATCCGTGGCAGCGTCGGGTTTCCACGTTAGTGGGATCGCATTATGACACGAAGTGGGTGACGGAGTTTCTGTTCAGCGGGGCGAACGACGGAGGTTCCAGTACAGGATTGCTGCTGGAATGTGCGCGGGCGCTGGCGGCGGTGCCGCAGACGGCGGGGCAGGTGGAGTTAGTGTTTCTGGATGGTGAGGAAGCGTTTGTCGATTTCACGCAGCCGATCGGCTTTGAGGACAGAGGGTTCGATGGGTTGTTCGGGAGCCGGCATTATGCGTCGATGCTGCGGGCGCAGCCAGTCGAGCAGCGGCCGCGATGGTTTGTGCTGTTCGATATGATCGGGGATCGCGAGCTGGAGGTGGAGTTTCCTCCGAATTCGTCACTGGTGCTGATCGATCAGGCGCTGGATGCGGCAAAGGCGTTAGGGTTTGAGAACCATTTCGGCAGAGGGCGTGAGGAGATGACGGACGACCATGTGCCGTTTTCGTGGGTCGGGCTGGGAGTGATCGACTTCATTGATTTCAACAGTTACCGGCGTGCTGGTTACTGGCATACCGACAAGGACACTCTCGACAAGCTGTCGCCGGAGAGCATTGAGATCGCGGGACGGGTCGGGTTGCTGTTTATCGAGCGCCTTGTGGCGTCGGAATCCCGGTGAAGGGGAGGGCATGGCGGCCCGTGTTCACATGTCTTCGTCGTCCGGGGCGATGAGGACCTCACGTGGTTTAGCACCGTCTCCGGGGCCGATGATGCCGCGTTGTTCCATGAGATCGATCATGCGGGCGGCGCGGCCGTAGCCGAGGCGGAGTCGGCGCTGGAGCAGGGAAGTGCTGGCCTTGCGTTCGGTGACGATCACATCGATGCAGCGTTCGAGGGTTTCTTCGTCTTCCTCGGTGAGTTCTTCGGCGGGACCGTCGCCAGGGCCGTCTCCGAGGGTGCGCTGGACTTCCTTATCGTAGGCTGGGCCGGCCTGCTTTTTACAGTGTTCGACGAGGTCGTGGATTTCGTCATCGGTGACGAACGCGCCCTGAGCGCGATTGAGTTTTGAGGTGCCGGGTGGGAGGTATAGCATGTCGCCTTTGCCGACGAGTTTTTCTGCGCCTTTGTTGTCGAGGATGACGCGGGAATCGAGGGCGCTGCTGACCTGGAAGGCGATGCGGCAGGGGATATTGGCCTTGATGTTGCCGGTGATGACCTCGGCGCGCGGGGTCTGAGTTGCGAGGATCATGTGGATGCCGGCGGCGCGAGCTTTCTGGGCGATCCGCTGGATGAGTTGTTCCATGTCCGCCGGGGCGGTCTGCATGAGGTCAGCGAGTTCGTCGATGATCACGACGATGTAGGGAATGGTATCCGGGATCGTGGGTTCGTCGGCGATGGCGTCTTCGAATTCGGCATTGTCCTCAGCTACGAGATCGCTGTCGTCCCAGACGGATTCGGAATCGCTTGCGGCGAAGGCAACCTGATGAGTGGTTAGGGCAGCGTCGGATTCGTCGCCGGCGAGGTCAGGGCCCGAGAGGTCTGGCGGAATGAAGACCGTGTCTTCGGGGTCGTCTGGGATGGTGCCGGACGAAGGATCGAAGAGCGGCAGGAGCGGCGTGTTTTCGTCAACTTTGCTGCGGCGGGCGTTGCGTGATTTTGGTGGAGCGGCGGCGGCAGCGGCGGCGGCCTTCTGGCGGCGGTTGTTGAAGGATTCGAAGTTACGGACGCCTTCCGTGGCGAACATGCGGTACCGATGTTCCATTTCATTGACGACCCAACGGAGGGCCATGATGACTTTCTTAGGGTCCGTGACGACTGGAACGACGAGGTGAGGGAGGTCGTTGTAGGTCTGCATTTCGACGACCTTGGGATCGACCATGATGAAGCGGAGTTGTTCCGGGGTGAACTGGAAGAGCAGGGATCCGATGATGGAGTTGATGCAGACGGATTTACCCGAACCGGTGGCACCCGCGACGAGCAGGTGCGGCATGGCGGCGAGGTCAGCGACGATGGTGTTCCCGTAAACGTCCTTGCCGAGGGCGAGCGGGAGTTTGGCTTTGGTGCTGGCGAAGGTGTCGTCTTCGAGCAGTTCGCGGAGCGGGACGGCGACCTTGTCGTTATT
This sequence comes from Verrucomicrobiaceae bacterium, assembly GCA_027483175.1. Classification (GTDB taxonomy): domain Bacteria; phylum Verrucomicrobiota; class Verrucomicrobiia; order Verrucomicrobiales; family V1-33; genus V1-33. The sequence goes on from JAIXVE010000122.1 coordinate 26,455, forward strand.
GGCGATTTCGATGCCGACGGTGTCTTTACCTGGGATGGGTGCGAGGATATTGATCCGTTCTGCGCGGGTGGCGCGGGCGAGGTCGGCTTCGAGAGCAGTGATTCTGTTGACCCGCAATCCGTCGCTGGGGTAGATTTCGTAGCGCGAGATGGTAGGGCCGCGGGTGATAGGGCCGGGACCGACCTGGATGCCGAAGCTGGATAGCGTGTTGATGATGATCTTCTGAGTTTCGCGGAGGGCGCGCTCGTCGATCTTGACATCGCCGGCTGATTCGTCCCAGTGGAGGAGATCGAGAGGGGGTAATTGGTAGGCGGAGAAGTCCTGAGCACCCTTGGCGACTTTCATGGTGCCGGATAGGCCATCCGTCTGGGGCTTCTGCTTTTCGCGCCATTCAGCTAGGGATGGCTTGCGGTCGCCGGATGGATTATTGCGGCGGGAGCCATTGATGATGGGAGGTTCGGGTTCCGGAAGAGCGGTATCCGGGGAGACTGAGTCAGTGGCGTCATCGTCTTCCATGCTGCTATCATCAACGGGGTTGGACTCGTCGAGGAGGTCGATGTCGAGCGCGCCTTCAGGATCGAGAGGCGTATGCGGTGCACCGGATGTGGCTGCGGATCGTTCGGCGCGTTTGAGTTCTTTCTCGATCCGACGCCGTTCCCGTTCGGCCTTGCGGTGCTCAGCTTCGAGTGCGGCGGCTTCGCGAGCGAGGTCTCGTGGGCTACTGCCTGCGATGGCGGGTTGGGGGATGTGACGGCCGCTGAGGCGGTCGGTGAGTTGGGTCCATGCGCGGCGCACGGTGGTGGAGACTGCGGCGGGGCGGATGCCAGTCATGAAGACCAGACCGAAGGCGTAGCCGAAGACGGAAAGGATGACTAGACCCGCGGTGCCGATGGTGCCTTCGGCCATGCGGCGACCGATGAAGCCGAAGCCGCCACCGGGCCCGAGAATGTTGTATTCGCGGTCCCATGTGGTGAAGAAAAAGCCTTGGAGGCCGAGGAACAAAGCGCCGGAGATTACGAAGAGCATGGCTCCGGCGACTGGTCGCGCGGGGAGTAATCCTTCGCGAAGGAGGCGCATGCCCATGAACATGCGAGCAACGCCTAACCAGACGAGCGACACCGGGATGAGGAAGGACGCTGCGCCAAAGAGAAACATGGCATATCCGGCAACGGTTGCGCCCATTGGCCCGATGATGTTCATTGCGGGGTCGTTTGGCGGATTTCTAGTTGCGAACGCGACCCAAGGCCGCAAATCATCGGGCGTGTAGCTTGCCAATGCGAGGAACAAAGCTGCCCCAGAGGCAATCAGGAGTACCGAACCGACGCCGACTCCCGATTCATCTCCTGAAAACGAGGCGTCGTCCTGACGGCGGCTGGGGCGGCTGGGGGACATGTGCGGAGCGTGTGGGCGAAGGTGAAGGATGAGTGGCAGTTCCGCCTGAGCGGATTGGCTGGACGCGGGATGCCTAATCGTTCATGCTAATGTAGGCCCGGGTCGATTCAATCTTGAATTTACGGCAAACTTAAGCTTTTCAATACACACATGACTTCCATTTCTGATGATCGCCCGGCGTTCAGTGCGGGAATTCTTCGGTTCCAACCGCTTTATCATGAACGTGTTTGGGGTGGGCGCGAGCTGGCACGGCGGTTTGGGCGAGAGCTGCCGGACGGCGGCCCGATCGGCGAGAGCTGGGAGATTGTCGATCGGCCGGAGGCGCAAAGTGTTGTGCGTGGAGGACCGTGGGATGGCACGAGCCTGCACAACTTGTGGCAGGACCACCGGGATGAGGTTTTCGGACTATCCGCACCCAACACCCCGGATTTTCCGCTGCTGGTGAAGATTCTGGACGCTCGGGACACGCTCAGCCTTCAGGTGCATCCACCTGATTCGTGTGCGGCTGCGTTGGGTGGGGAGCCGAAAACGGAGATGTGGGTGGTGGTCGACGCGGAGCCTGGGGCAGCGTTGTATTGCGGTGTCAAGGAAGGGGTTGGGCGCGAGGAGTTTGCCGCCGCACTGGCGGCTGGGACCGCCGCTGACTGTGTGCCACGACTTCCGGTCCGGTCTGGCGATGCCATTTTCATCCCGAGCGGCCGCCTCCATGCAATCGGTGCTGGGCTCGTGATATTCGAAATTCAGCAGAACAGTGACACGACGTATCGAGTTTTCGATTGGAACCGGGTTGGGCTCGATGGCAAACCGCGGCCGCTGCATGTCGAAGAGTCACTTCGTTGCATCGATTTTTCGGATACCACACCGGAGTTGACGCCTCCAGATGCGCCGGTGCTGGCTTCGTGCGAGCATTTTGAGGTGCGCCGCCACGGGGTTGTCGCGGGACAGTCGGTGTCATGGGGTTGCGCTGGAGAGTTTTCCATCATCGCAGTTGTCGGTGGCGAGGTTGTAGTTGCGGGCGATGTGCTGAAGCCCGGGGATTTTGCGATTGTGCCAGCGGCTCTGAGTGAAGAGGCCCGGAGCCTTTTTGCCATCAGCGATGCGGAGTTGCTTGGCACGACCTTCGGGCATCGATGACGATCTGAGAGGCGCGGAGGAACGCTAAACGGGAGGGTACGGATGGGGTTTCGGGCTGGATCGATGGTGTTCGCTGCGCCGAGGCGTTTGATTTTACATGACATATATTGTATGTAGTTATTGAAAAGGGGAAAGAAACTCGTGAGCTTGATTGGCGCTTGCCTGAGTGCCTGGAAGCTTGGAATTGCAGACTGTGAATTGGCCGAGCGTGAGAAGGATTTCGGGATGGAAGCTGGTCCTGGTCAACGTAGCCGGGCTTTGGGGTTCTATTGTGGCGCAGGACAAGGGGCATGACGACGAGCGGAGGCTGCTGCCGCCGCCTCCGGCGTCGCGATTGGTGGATGCGGCCAGAGTCTTCGGGCCGGACGAACGGAGGGCCATCGAGGCCGAAGCCGCGACGGTGCCTCAGATTGTTTACGTGGTGACGATGGAGGCGGCGGCGGCGATTGGCGCGGGCGATTACGCGTCACATCTGGCGAAGGCATGGATACCTGAGGGGGCGATGGCACCCCGGGGGGCGGTCATGGTTTTGGAGTTTTCTGCCCGCGGTGAGCAACCGGTGTTCGGATTCAGCGGAACGTGGACGGAGAATGCTGCCGCGGCTAAGGCGGCGTTCGATGAATTTGCCGCGACGGATGCAGCGGCGGGTGTTCGGGCTGCGCTTCGAGTTCTGGGCGGGCACCCGCCTTACGCGGTGAAACCGAATCCAGTGCACCGCGGGAGCACTCTAGCCGGAGTTGCCGGGGCTTTCTTTGTGCTGACGACGATGCTCTTCGTTTATCAGCGGGTAAAGGAGCACCTCGAATCGCGAGCGAGACGGGAGATGGAACTGGCTGCGGGTTCCCGCCGAGGCGGCGCGTGAGCCCTGCTGGGATGCGAAGGCCATGTTACAGGGCCCGCTCCCAGCCGATGACTTTACCGTTTTCGAATTGAATGACTGCGGCGGTCACCGGTATGAAATCCGTGCTGGTGGTCATCATGCCGGGGCCGAACCCGGGCCCCCAGTAGCGGTTGCCATATGGTCCGAAGCATCCAGCACCGGCGCCCATGAAGAAGCTGTTGGAGACAACGGGCTGCAGAGACGTGTAGCGCCACGTCTCGGTCGCTTTTCCCGCCCGGCCACCCTTCATGACGTTGTTAGGAGCCCCAAGTGCGAGATATACGGCATCTCGGGACATTCCCTCTGCGATTCGTCCAGACCGAACGGCGGCGAGATCGTTCTGCGACAGCGACTGCACCATCTGGGGGTTGGCTGCAATGCGCCGCTGCGGAGTCGATGACGCACAGGCCACAAGCACCGCTGCGACGCTTCCGGCGAGGCTGGATCTGAGCATTTTCACTTCGGCAGTCTCTTCTGGGCAATGCGAAACGCAAGGACATTCGTGTTGCGCTGGGGGCGAGGCGGGAGCAAGGCAGATGCTAATCACAACCCCCAGTGGAAGACCGGTTCGGCCATCGCATTTCATACCTCCGCATCAGCATCACTGATCGCTGCAATGAGCGCTGCCGCTATTGCCTGCCGGAAGAGCGCCAGGAATGGCTGCCCCGCGAAGGAATCCTGAGCTACGACGAGATCCTGAGAATTCTCCAAATTGGCGCGGGCATGGGGATCCGCAAAGTCCGCATCACGGGTGGCGAACCGTTGACGCGACGGAATGTCCTCTCGTTGGTTCGAGGGATCGCCGCCGTTTCTGGAGTAGATGACATCGGGATTTCAACCAATGGCACGTTGCTTGCCGATGTTCCGGCGGAAGAACCAGGTGAAGTCGTCACCATGGCCCGTCGTCTCGTTGAGGCCGGCGTCCGCACGGTCAACATTTCGCTGGATACGCTAGACCAAGCCGCCTACGCCGCGATTACGAATCGCAACTTTCATGCGCGTGCCATTGCCGGAATCAAAGCGGCTTGTGTGGCGGGATTCGAAAGCGTCAAGCTGAACTGTGTGCTCATGAAGGGCCGGACAGAGCACGAAGTATCGGACCTTGTTGATTTCGCGCACGACCATGGGTGCCTGCTGCGTTTCATCGAATTAATGCCGGTTTCAACGACCGAAGTGCTGACTGCTGATAATTTCCTGTCCTGTGGCACCATTCAGCGGATCCTAGCGGACCACTACGGACCATTGGTTCCCTGCCCCGAAGTTCGCACGAACGGTCCGGCATCCTATTGGCGAATCCCTGACAGAAAACAACTGGTCGGCTTCATCGGGGCTATGACAAACCTTCATTTCTGTGAGAGCTGCAACAAGCTCCGCCTGACGGCAGACGGAAAACTCAGGCCGTGTCTTGGCAGCCACATGGAGACTGATCTCATCACTCCGCTGCGGGCGGGAGCCAGCGATGATGACATCGCCCGATTGATTGCCGATACAGTGGACCGCAAGCCGAAGGAACACGACTTCCGGACGACCTACCTGCCGGGCCGCAGAATGATTGCGATTGGCGGTTAATGGCCCGATTTTCGAGGCGGTCAGCCGCGTTCGTTTTCGATCAGCGAACGGAACGATACGGCCCGCATGGCGGTTGCTAGCGCGGCGGCAAATACGGTACCCCACGAGGCACCCCGCGAAACCTGTGCCGCTGGACGGGCGAGCCCTAGAATCTGCTGACCGGCCGATTGTGCTCGTGCGGTGCATTCAAGCAGCTTGAAGGCCGAATGCGCTGCGTCGAGATCTGGAAAGACAAGAACATTGGCACGCCCGCCAAGGGGACTGCCGGGAGCCTTAAGCCGGGCAGTTTCCGGATCCACGGCAGCATCGACTTCGAGTTCCCCGTCGATCTCCGCGTCAATCCGCTGACTGCGCAGGTGTTCCCGCGCAAGCCCTGTGGCAGCCGCCACTTTGTGTGCCGAGGCGTGGGTGGCACTGCCTCGGGTGGAAAAACTTACCATCGCTACCCTAGGCCGTTCCGGAAGCAGTGCTGCCGCAACTTTAGCCGACTCGACAGCAATCATGGCCAGTTGTGAAACGGTCGGCGAGGGGATGACAGCGCAGTCGGCCAGCACCAGCGTACCACGGCAGCCGATCTCTGGGCGGTCCGGGAGCCGCAGCGGAGCACAACTGGATACGGCATCAATACCGGGTAGCTTACGAATGAGGTGCTGCAGTGCCCGGAACCATGCTGCTGGGATCATCTGGTTTCCTCCCACTGCGCCATCGGCGTAGCCGTACTGTAGCATCATGGCGGCAAAATACCCAGGCAGAGACATTACTTCGCGGGGATCGACCGCCCCTGCTTTCCGATAACGGCTGACCTTGCGGTAAAGCTCGCAGAATCGCTCGAAATCATGACTCGCTTCTGGATCTATGATGCCCACAAAATCGAGTTTCACCCCGTGCTCGCGCGCGAGCGACTGGATCGCCACCCGATTGCCCAGCAGGACTGGCGCAACCGCTTCCAGTCTGGCGAGCTCCGCAGCGGCCCGCAAAACGCGAAGATCTTGTCCGTCTGGAAAGACAATGCGTTTCGGGTGCCGTCTCAGATACCGCACCAGCGGTTCGAGCAGCGGGTCTTCGTCGTGGTAGATAAAGCCGGGAGGATTCATGGTTGCCGGAACTTCCGGCTCAGCAGTTGCCCTTTGCACAGGTGCATACTTCATCAATTCCTGAGCCACGCTGCCAACCATTCAAGCGCCAATCGTTCACTGGGGCAAATGGCACTGCCATACCACAGCCCCCCCAGCATGCCTTCTGGCAACTCCAGTTCCGGGCATTTCCATGGTGCAGGCAGAGTACGAGCCTCCACACACACAATGCGTTCATTGAGTCCTCCACCAGTGGCCTTGAAGTTCGCCACTTACACAGTCCAGATCCGCAAAAGGTCAGCGGTCCGCCGATCGGCTGGCACACCCGCCAGCAAGGCAGCCGCCCTCGCCGACCACACGCGCTCTGTCAAACACTCTTCCGGCAACTCAGATGGAGCGGGCTTCCTATCGACACCGACTGGAATCAGCCTCCAAATTGCAAAAACCACCCAACGGCCCGCATGAGAGATATATGAACCGCGTCTAAGAGTTGCGCGGAACTGAAATGTAAGGCGTGCCAAACGCACCCGCCGAGAATTGAAGACGATCCGGCGGAATTCCCAGGATGGATCCGGCAAGCTCCTGCAACATGATGCGGCCAAAAACAATTTCGTCACGCGCACCCGCTTGACGGAACCGCCCTGATCGCAGGCATTCCTCCGCACCGAAGCAGGCTTTCCGCATGGCGCGAAAAAGCCGACATCGATTCCTATCATCTAATGCGGGAGACCGTCTCCCGCACTGCCGATGGATTCGGGCGTATCCAGCTTTGCTGCTGCCAACGCCACGGAGCCTCCCGCAAGCCAGTTAGCGTCCAGAACCTCCAGCGCCAGCCGCCAGCACCGCGAACCGCGCCGGGATCATGTTAACCGGTAGCGTCAACCCGAGCCAGGCACGAAGTTCCGCTGCTGTCAGCCCTGCTCCGCCCCGCATCGTCAGGAACGATTCCAGCTGCATCTCCCCGCCTCTTTCCACGGTGCTGCCACCGCGCATCCAGTGACGCAAGGAAGCCGCCCAAGCGCTCGCCAAGTTTGACCCGGAATCCCCAGACCCCTCACCTGATCATCTACCTCGCCGATACAATGCAGCACGCGGTCTCAGTCAACCTTTTCGAAATCACCCGTGCGTACAAGCCGGGCATCTCAGTCACAGGAAACTGGATCCTGCACGAATCTGGCTACAGCCTTCTCATCATCCCTCCAGTAGCCGTGTGCCAACACCGCACCGCCAATCCTCAATTCTCCAATCTTGTCCTACCGGAACCGGCTGTATTCCTATGTCCAGGACATGCATCGACGCATGCGGAATTGGCCGGGCGATCGGCGGAAGATCCGGCCAACGGATCGGGATACTGCGGCTGCAGCGTCCATGAGGTCGCTACACGCGTCTGCGTCGGACCATAGTGGTTGTGCAGCCGATAACCGGGATGGCTGGCAAAACATCCGCCGAAACTCCGGTGTGTTCGGCAGCGCTACTCCTACTGTGACAACCTCACGTAACCTCGGTGCCTGCCGGGCGGAACGCCCCACCGCCGCCGCAATCTGCTGCAGCATTACCACAAGAAAGAGCACCCGCTCAACTCCCCTCGCCGCTGTCAAACCCTACAACTCCTACGGCTGCAGCCGCCGCGCCTCGCTCATCGGCTCAAGCGTACCCCCAGTGCTCCACGTGGAAGACATTTCCGTAAACGAGGCATCGTCAACGGAGCGAACTGCAGAGTGCGCCTCGCGCCAGCATCAAGACGTCGATGCCATTGAATTAGATTGACGAGCGAACCGTCCGGAATTGCCACTCACTTCGGCAATCCGGTCGAACCTGACGTATACATCATGTAGGCAAGGCCTCGCCCGTCGCGGTCCACCGGCAAGACCTGTGCTGCATCGCTCACCACCAAGCGCAGCGCTGTCTGCGCCACGATCACCGCCACCGCCACATCGCGCCGCATCAATTCTAACGTGCGCCATCATCAGCACGTCCGGATTCATGAATTCGCAAAGGCGTCGTTGATCGCTTTTCCGCCATCAGGAAACCCGAGCACCACACCGTCGCTAAATTAATTCCCTGAATTGCCAGAAGCGATTTCTCGGCTTTGACATCAACGTCTGACCCGTCGATGGTCCCCTATGAATCGTCCAGCGCTTTGCAGTCTTTTACTATTGAGTGCTTTCCCCTCGTTCGCCGCCGCAGAACCACTCCGCCTGATGTCCTTCAACCTCCGCTACGCCAACAATGGCGACAAGGAATCAAGAAACTGGACACACCGCCGCGATGCCGCCGCCGCCATCATCAAAGGCCATCAGCCTGAGGTTATCGGTCTCCAGGAAGCCCTCCGCGGCATGCTTGACGACCTCGCCGTTCGACTGCCCCAGTACTCGGAGATCGGTGTCGGACGAGATGACGGAAAAGTCGCCGGCGAGTACTCTGCCGTTCTCTACCGAAAGGATCTCTTGGACGCAACCGCCAGCGGCACCTTCTGGTTCTCCGACACTCCAGACCAGCCTGGTAGCAAATCATGGGGCAACTCGATCCCGCGAATCTGCACATGGGTCTCATTCAAACGGAAAAGTGATGGGCTTTGCTTCGACTTATTCAACGCACACTTCGATCACCAGTCTCAGCCCTCCAGGGAAAAATCCACCGCCGCACTGCTCGAGCGGATCAAATCGCGAAAGCAGCCTGTCTTCATCTCCGGCGATCTCAACGCAGGAGAGGAGAACCCGGCTGTTACCGCTTTCAAATCCGCCGGCTACATCGACACATGGCGCGTCTTCCACCCGGACGTCCCCGCCGACGACAGTAGCACGTTTCACAACTTCACCGGATCCGCCAAGGGCTCGAAGATCGACTACATCTTCGCACCCCAAGGCTGGAAAGTCATCAACGCCGCCATCGTCCGCACCCCCTCCGCCGATGGTTGGCCGTCCGACCACTTCCCCATCCACGCAGTCATCGAATCGAAGCCCTGATCCATGAGCGGTCGACCGCCATTCCGCGACGATATCGTCTACGACGACGAGGGACCGCAACGCCGCAGATTCCCGATCCGCTCCGCTGATCATGACTCTGATGACGACGCGGAACGCCCTCAACATGGCGCTCTCCCCGCCCGCGCCACACGTGAACTTGAGTCCCGCCGCGCCGCCGGTGAAATCCTCGAAGCCATCATTCCAAAACATGCACGCAATCTCGCCACTACCTTCTGGGGCATGGCGTGGAACCGTTACCTCGCGGAATGCGCCGATTATGCTAGTCGCCTCCCTCGCGGCCGCACCGCCCTCCGCGCCGGCCGCGTGCTTCGCCTGACTCTGGAAACCGGCTGCATCCGCGCTGTCGTCGCCGGACAACGCCTCTTCGACGTCACTATCACCATCAGACCACCCGACGACGACGCTGCAGCCGCACTCGCTCAGCGGCTGCGCGGCAGAATCGGCACCATCGTGGAACTACTCTCCGGCGACCTCAGCGCGGAGGTCATGACCATCGTCGCCGCCCCGGAAACCGGTTTGTTCCCTTCTCCGTCGGACATCTGCTTCGCCTGTTCCTGCCCAGACGACGCCAGTCTCTGCGAACACGCCGCCGCCGCCCTCTACGCCTCCGGTTGCCGCTTCGATGACCATCCCGCAGAACTCTTCCGCCTCCGCGGCATCGACCCAGCCTCACTTCAGACATCTAACCTCGGCGATGTCGTCTCCGCCCTCACCGGCGAAATCACCCCACCTGCCGTAGACGGTGCCGACCTCTCGGCTCTCTTCGGCATCAACCTCGGCGACCATCAGGACTCCTGACGCACCACGCGCCCGTCGCTCATATACAGCCGGGCCGGGAGCGAAGCAGCAATCGCTTCACTGTGCGTCACCATCACGATCGTCGCGTGCCGCTCTTGGTGAATCCGGTGCAGGAGATCCATCACAAGTCCCGCCCCCCCCGAATCAAGATTCCCCGTCGGCTCGTCAGCTAGCAGCAACCGAGGCCGGTGCACCAGTGCCCGCGCCACCGCCGTGCGCTGCATCTCGCCCCCGCTCACCTCATGCGGTAGCCGGTTGAACTTTCCATCCAGTCCGGCCATCACCAGCAATTCTCTAGCCCGCTCAGATGCCGGACCCGCACCCTGCCCCGCAAGTATCAGCGGCAGGCTAACATTCTCCTCCAGCGTCATTCCGGGTAGCAGGTGGAAGAACTGAAACACAATGCCCGCTGTGCGCCTCCGATAAAGCGTCCGCTCCTTCTCTCCGGCGGTGTCCAACCGGACTCCCGCAACTTCAATCTCGCCTGACGTCGGCTTGTCGAGTGCTGCAAGAAGATGCAGCATGGTGCTCTTGCCACATCCACTCGGACCCGTGATCGCCGTGAAGGTCCCCTCCATCAATGTCAGACTCACTCCGTCCAGCGCGGCCACAGGTCTTCCCTCAGCGCGGTACTGGCGGGAAACATGACGGAGTTCAATCACAGCAGCAGTGGCGGCAGGATTATACCCGGTGCCGTCTCCTCAATAACGACCTCCGCACCCTCAGGGAGACGCCGGAAAAGATCAATCACGTCACGATTCGCCATCCGCACACACCCATGGCTCACCGGTTGCCCTATTCGCTCCTCCTGATTCGTACCGTGAATGTAAATGTAGCGATCCTTAGTGTTCCCGTTCGCCGCATCAAGCCCATCAAGCCAGAGGATCCTCGAAAGAATCAAGTCCTCTTCGCAGGTCTCGCCGCTCCAATGCCCCACCGCTTCCCTGCTCCTGAAAATCGTCCCCATCCGCGTCCCGCGGCCAATCTTCTTCCACACCCGGAACTTCCCCGTCGGCGTGCAGTTGCTCCCGGGCACAAATCCAGGGCCATTCGCCGCCGTCGAAACCGGGTACCACGCCACCATCCGCCCGCGCCCGTCAATCAGCCGCAGACATTGATCCCGAATCGATACCTCCGCTCGCATGACCTTCAGTTCGGCTCCGTTCAGAACACACGCAGCGACCACCGCACCGCCGGATTCGCCCTCAATTCAAACGCCGTCAGGCTCCGCCCGTCGTATGGCGAAAACCCGCTCGCCGCCAGCGCTCCCGCCCGCCCCGGCGACAGCCCTCCTGCCGCCGCTTCGCACAGAAAAATCCGCACATTGATCCCGAGATCACTCTGTCCGGACCCATCCAGCGACCACTCGTGATGCACCAGATTGCCTCGCTTCATCGTGAACTCAATCCTCCGCGTCCCGTCCGGCCGGGTCTCCACCCTCGCCCGGAAGCTGTCAGGATGATATTGATAGGAATACCCCTCGCCGAACACCGCCGGCCGCACCGCCTTCACCTTCAC